>NZ_JAWIRU010000008.1:115673-147215 GCF_036320025.1 Stenotrophomonas sp. SMYL86 | reverse complement strand
CGCCGGGTGGGGTTGCGCGGCCCGCCCCCCCCCCCCCCGCGCGCCCCCCCCCCCCCCCCGCCCCCCCCCCCCCCGGCACTACCGCTCAGAGTCGCTCGGCCTTGCCGCTGGCCAGTGCGCGCGCGATCACCTGCTGTGCCTGCTGCGATGCCTGCGCATGCACGCGTGCCTGACGCTCGCCCAACGCGGCCTGTTGGCTGCCCAGTGCCGCCTGTCGGCTGGCCAGTTCAGACTGCTGGCTGGCCAGGCGCTGCATGTCACGGGTGCGGCCGGATTGCGCGGCCTCGCTGCGGGCTTCCTGCATTGCACGACGTGCCTCAGCGGCGGCCTCACGCGCGCCCGCCATGTCGTTGGTCACGCTGCGCGCCGCCTCACGCACACCGGCCACGTCTACGGTCAAGCCACGCACCGCCTTCACCGCTTCCGCGGCAGCAGCCGCATCGTGGGCCGCACCGCGCGCCGCCTTCGCCGCTTCCGCCGCCGCTTCGCGGTTGATGTCATGCGCGGCCATCGCGCTGCGCGCAGCCTCGGTGGCGGCCAGTGCGATGCGACGCGCCTCCTCGCCCTGCAGGCGGCCCATCTCGCCCATCTGCCTGCCGAGTTCGCCCTGCTGGCGACCCAGCGCACTCTGCTGGCGGCCCAGTTCGCTCTGCTGGCGACCGAGGTCTGCGGCGCCGCTGTAGGCGCGCTGCAGGGTCTGGATCAGCATCGGGTCGCGCACCACATAGCGCTTGTCGCCCTGGCGGAACCACAGCGCCGGCCCCTTGCCGAGCTGCCTGCGGGCCACCGTTACATCGTCGATGCCGCCATTGGCGAAGGTCGAATCACCATCGACCAGCACGTAGGCCTGCGACGGCGACTTGCCGAGGTCCAGGCGCCCGTAGGTGGTGATGGAGGTGGTGTGGGAAGTCGAATGTTCACTGTGCATGTCGGTATCCACATCGACATCCACGTCGACCGCCACATCGGCATCGTCCGGGCCTGACAGCGCCTCGACATCGGCCGGCTCGGCAGGCGGCGCGGGCGCCACCGGCACGGCCGGAACGCGCGCGGCCGAAGGCGCTGCGGGCGGCGCGTTCGGAGCCTTCGGCGGCGGCGGCACCACGGCCTTCGGTGCGGCCGGCGGCGCGGGCGGTGCCGGTGGCACTGGCGCAGCGACCAGCCGCATCGGTGCCACGCCCACCAGCACCACGACGGCGGTCAGTGCCATCGCCAGAATGCGCGGGCAGGCCCGGCGCGGCTGCAGCGAGAGCAGGCGACGCTTGAGGCTGGTGGTGTTCGGCGCGGCGCTGGCCACGCCCAGGTGTGGCTGCGGTGCCACGCCCAGCTGCAACAGCAGGCGGCCATAGGCCTGACGGCTCGCGCCATGCTGGCCAACCACGGCCGCATCCACCGCTTCTTCGCGGGCCTGTGCGTATTCGCGCACCGACAGGCGCAGCAGCGGGTGGAAGAAGAACAGGTGCTGGGCCAGTGCGGGCAGCAGGCCCCACTGCAGGTCACGCCGCTGCAGGTGTTGCAGTTCGTGAGTCAGTGCCAGGTCCAGCGCATCACCCTGCAGGGCGTTGTCGCCGGCCGGCAGCAGCAGCACCGGGCGGAACGGCCCGACCAACTGCGGTGCGTCCACCTGCGCGCTCATCCACAGCCGCGGCGCAGGGCGTACGCCGTGGGCATCGGAGGCCAGCTGCAGCGCCTGCACCAGCGCCTCGTCCTCGCAGGGATAGGCGGCGGCCAGCAGCGCGCGGCAGCGGCGCCACTCACCGAAGGTGCGCAGGGCCATCAGCAGCACACCGGATGCCCACAGCGCAGCCAGTGCAACGGCCCACCACGCCACTGCCGGCACGTTCGCTGCAGGCACCGGCATCGTCGCCAGCAGCTGCGCCGAGGCTTCCGGCGCCAGCGGGTAGACCAGATCTGCGGCAACGTCAGTGGCGGTCATCGCCACCGCCTGCGGTGCCGGCAGCCAGGCCAGCTGCAGCGGCTGGCTCCAGAACAGGCCGAGCACGGCCTGCAGCGACACCAGCCACCACAGGCGGCAGCGGGTGGCCGCCGACAGCGACGGCAGCGCGCGGCACACGCCGTACACCAGGGCCACCAGCAGCACGGTCTGCAGGCTGGTCCAGCCCAGCCGTTCCAACAACGGGATCAGCATCGTGGTGTCCATGGCTCAGCCCTCGTGGCGGCGCGATTGGAGTTCGGCGACCAGCGCTTCCAGCTCGGCCAGCTCGTTGTCGCTGACCTGCTGGCGCTGCGACAGGTAGGCCACGAACGGTGACACCGAGCCCTGCAGGGTGTTGTCGACGAACTGGGCCACCGCACCCTGCAGCACGCTTTCCGGGCCACGCGTGGCCTGGTAGCGGTAGACGCCGTCCTGCTGCTGGCGACGAAGATACCCCTTCGCCCGCAGCCGCTCCATCATCGTCAGCACGGTGGACCGGGCCAGGCCACGGGCCTCGCCGTAGCCACTGGCGACCTCGCCGACGCTGGCCGGTGCATGTTCATCGATGTACTGCAGCAGGGCCAGTTCCTGGTCCCCGATCGTCTTGCCACGCATGACACCACTCCCTTGACTACACGTGTCGCCACTTTCAGTGTGACGACAACTGTAGTCAACCCCCCGGAAGTCATGGGCCGACGAACGGTAGGGGGGGCGTGCCCCTCAGTACTCCACCCGATACCCGATCGAGAAGGTCCGCCCTGCCGCCGGCAGGCTGGACATCTTCCCGTAGGTCGCCTCGGCCTGCTGGCCATAGACCGTGCGGTAGTCACGATCGGCCAGGTTGTAGATGCCGACACTGAAGCGGCCGCCTGCCAGCGGCAGCTCGCCGATCAGGTCGAACACCGCATAGCCGTGGACCTTCGCCGCCGGGGTAGCGCGGATGCTGGGACTGATCGCTGCGAGTGGTGCATCGCGCCAGGCACGATCGGTCCCGCCCACCACTTGTCCCTGCAAGCGCAGCAGGCTGTCATTGGCGAAGCGCCACTGCCCATGCACACCCGCCTTCAAGGGTGAAACGCGGAACGCATTGAGCTCACGCCAACGTCCGGCAGCATCGCGGTACTGGCCCCGGGTGCTGGCAAGGCTTGCGCCCAGCTCCAGCTGCGCCGTCGGTGTGTAGCGCAGGTTGGCCTCCACGCCCCACACGCGCTCATCGGTGTCGGCCACCGACACGCTGTAGTCGCGGTTGAACTGCACGGTCTTGTCCGAGCGGTTGTAGAACGCGGTCACCGCGCTCTGCAGCGATGCATCGCTGCGGCGCCAGCCCAGCTCATAGCTGTCGACCTTGATCGGGCCGACGTTGCGGCTGTCGATGACGAAGCTTGCCGGTACATCGCGCAGCATGCGCTGGGTGTCCGGCAGGCTGAAGCCCTGCGAGACGTTGGCGAACAGCTGTTGCGATGCATCCAGCCGGTACACCACGCCGGCATTGAACAGGGTCTGCGAGTGGCGCACGCGGCCGCCCCGCAGCAGGTGCGGCTGATACCCGGCAACGGCATCGGCGGTGATCGCTTCGGTGTAGGGAAGCGAGTCTTCTACGCGGTTGCGCAGGATCTGGTGGCGCACGCCGGCCTGCACGCTGAAGCGCTCACTCAGCGAATGGTCGGCCTGCAGGAACAGGCCAGTGGTATCCACGCGCACGTCCGGCCCCATCGCGTACTGCGCGGTGGGCTGGTAATCGAGACCGTTGCTGGCGATGAAGCGGTTGATGTCATACATCTGCCCGCGCTGGCTGTCCTGCTCGCGCTCGTGGTCCACGCCGTACGACAGCTGCAGGCTGCGGCCCGCCACGTCGAAACCCTTGTGCAGCGCCGTGCGCAGGCCCCACACATCGATATCGGTATTGGACTGCATCGCCACATAGGCGAAGCCACCGCGCAGTGCCGGGTGCACCAGCGTCGACACCGACGGGAACCAGCGTCCCTGCTCGTTGCGGTAATAGGCTTCCACGCTCAGTTCCTGCCCGCCCAGTACATCGCGGTTGCGGTACTGCGCATTCACTCCCTGGTGCCGGGTACGCGGCTGCGCCTCCAGCAGCAGGCCGGGCAGCGCCTGGTGGCTGGGCGTGAATGCTGGGTTGAACAGCGCAGCCAGGCGCGGGCCATAGTCGGGGCCATGATCACTGTCCTGCTGATCGTCGAACCAGCGCACGCCCACGCTCAACTGCTGGCTGTCCGTCGGGGTCCAGTCGAAGCGCGCATTGAGTTCGCGGGTCTCGGTGTCCTGCCGATCGGTCTGCGCGATCTCCGGGCCGACACGGCGGCCATGCGCATCCAGCGATGCGCCCTGCCGGCCATAGGCGACGCCGAACGCGCCACTGAACTGATCGCCGCGCACGGTCATGGTCTGCGCGGCGTTCCAGGCCAGCGTGTCACTGGACAGATGCGAGGGGCTGCGCAGGCCGAACTGGCTGGCCAGCTGCACCGGCTGCTCACCGGGCTGCAGAGTGATGATGTTGATGATGCCGCCACTGGCACCGGCGCCATACAGCGCGGTGGCGCCGGAGATCACCTCGATGCGCTCGATCATGGTTGGCGAAATGCTGTTGAGCTGACGCGACCCATCGCGTGCGCCGGTCAACGGCACACCATCGATCATCACCTGCACACTGCGACCGCGCATGGTCATGCCGTAGTTGCTGGTGGTCCCGCTGGCCGGCGCCAGCGATGGCACCAGCTGGCCGAGGATGTCGGCGGTGCTGCGCCCGGCGGTGATCTGCTGGGCAATCTGCTCGCGCTCGATGGCATACACGGTGCCGGCGATCTCGGCCACGCTGCGTGCGCCTCGCACGGCGGTGACACTCACCGCATCCAGTTGCCGGGTACCAGCCGTAGCGGACGTATTCTGCGCCGCCAGCTGGCCACTGATGGCCAACGCCAGCATCGCCAGCGGAAAGGTTGCTGCGGTATGCCGCATGGTGTCCTCGTTGCGTATCAGGGGGAGTTCGTGGGTGCTGCGAAGCGGCGCATCAGCGGCCGGCACAGCAGCAACCCGAGCGCCGAAACTGCCGCCAGCGCGATGTAGTAGATGGGGTAGCCCAGGCCCTTGGCGAGGAAGCCGGACAATGCACCGCCGATGAAATTGACCAGCAGCTCGAAGCACACCAGCAGGGTGAAGTCAGTGCCGGCCTGGGCACGCGAACTGACCCGCATGAACAGGGCATACAGGCTGGTCATCGCCACATAGCGCAGCGCCAGCAGCGCGATCACCAGCGCGCCCAGGCCCCACCGTGACGTCGCCATCGCACCGCTGTAAAGCATCAACGCCAGCAGTACATAGAACACGGTGCGCCACCAGCCAGCGTGCATCAGCAACTGCTCGGCCCGGCGCTGCTTGAGCAGCCAGGCGGTGCCCACCGCAGCCAGCATGCCGGTACCGGCACCGCCCACCGAGATCAGCAATCCGATCTCGGTCAGGCTGAAGTGCTGGTCGACCAGCAGCGGGTTGATCATCGCCATGGCCGGCGCTTCCACCAGCCGGTACAGCACGATCAGCAGCAGCGCCCAGCGCAGTTCGGGGCGACGCAGCGCACGCAGGATGCTCGGCCGCGGCGCGTCGGGCCTGGCCGGCGTTTCATTGATCTGCTGAACTGCCAGCAGGGTCAGTGCGCTCATTGCCGCCAGGCTCAGCAGGGCCACGCTCCAGCCGCGGGTTTCAAACAGCCACAGCACACCGGCGCCACCGATCATGCTGCCCAGGGCCACGCCCACGCTCTGCGCCATGCTGCCCAGCCGGTGCTCGGCCGGCGCCAGCGCCTCCACGGTATAGCCGTCGATGGCGATGTCCTGGGTGGCGGCAATGGTCGAGATCCACATGCCGACCAGCACGAACACGACCAGGCCATGATCCAGGCCGGTGAACGCCAGCACCAGGATCCCGGCCAGCAGCAACAGCTGGGTCAGCCACAGCCAGCTGCGGCGGCGACCGAGGGCCGGCAGATGCCAGCGGTCGACCAGTGGTGCCCACAGGAACTTCAGCGCCCACGGCAGGTACAGCAGCGACAACATGCCGATCCAGCGCAGATCCACGCCCTGGCTGCGCAGGATGGCCGGTACCGCCACGTTGTAGAAATACAGGGGCAAGGCATGCGCCATGTACAGCGCGACGATCACCCCAAGGCCGAACGGCGAAGCGGCGGCGCGCTCAGTGCGCATCGGCCTGCTCCAGGTGCTCGCCAATCCAGCGCATGCCCGCGCCGGCATCGGCGGTGACGAAGTACGGCACGGCCCACGCCGCATGCAGCGCCGGAGTGTCCAGCCGTTGCTGCTCGGCGGCATCGCTGGCGATGCGCACCAGGCCCCGGCAGTACTGCCGGAAGGCGGCCTTGTACTGCTTGTACCAGACCGCCTGCAGGGCACGGTAATCGTCGCAGAAGGTGGCACCGGGCGCGGTGCTGGCAACGAAGTAGAAGGGGCGGTGGGCATCGATCAGCGCCTGCACGCGGTCCAGCCAGTACCGGATCTGGTGCGCATCCACCGCGCCATGGAAGACGGCACGCAGCACCACCGCCTCGTTGATCACCAGACCCATCGCCATCGACCTTCTTGCTGAACAGGGGAAAGGGGCAGCGAGCCCCCGCAAATGAGAATAATTTGCAATACCATTGAAAGTTTAGGCGCGACGAAAGAAAATTTAGGCACGACAGCATTCGCGGGTGCCTTGCATGCAGGTCTATTCCTGCGCCGAACTGATGAGCGCCGCCCACGCGCTGGGCGGCCGGGTCGACTTTGAATCGGGCCTCCCCGATGCGCTGCCGGTGCTGGCCGGCTGGCAGCAGGTGCAGTCGATGGACAGCGGCCTGGTGCTCTACCTCAGCCGCAGCCAGGACATGGTCGGCGGCCGCAGCCAGAACTGCCTGCCTGCGGGCCTCACCGCCAGCTTCCTGCTGCAGGGGCAGGCCGAAGTGGTCATCGCCAACCAGCGCCTGCAGATGGACAGCCGCCGGACCGGGAGCCCGGCGATGCTGGTCCACCTTCGTGAGGAGGAAGCGTTCCAGCGCCATTGGCAGGCGGGTCGTGAGGAAACCAAGGTCAGCCTGCACCTCGGCCAGGACTGGTTGTCGCGCCAGCTCGATGGTATTGCATCGGCCGGACTCACCCGCCTGCGACTGAGCCACGCACGCAACCAGGCGTGGCAACCGCCTGCGCCACTGCTGCGGCGGGCCGCAGCGTTGTTCGGGGCGGAAACGGCGGAGCCGCCTCTGCTGGCCAACCTGCAACGCGAGAGCTTTGCGCTGGAAGTCGCGGCCAGCGTGGTTCGATCCGTGATCGCCGAACGCGAGGCGCCTGCCCCCAGCGCACATCTGCGGCGTTGCGTGGACCAGTTGCAACAGTGGCTGCAGAGCGGCGAAGCCGATGGCCTGACCATCAACCAGATGGCGCGCAGGCTGGGGACCAACGCCGTCGACCTGCAAAGCACCTTCCAGCAGCTGCACGGCAGCAGCATCGCCGCCTGGCTGCGTGCACTGCGCCTGCAACGGGCGCACGATGCCCTGCTGCAACGACGGGTGTCAGTGGACGTGGCGGCCAGCGTGGCCGGGTACGCCCATACCAGCAGCTTCAGTGCCGCGTTCAAGCGGCAGTTCGGAAGGTCTCCTTCCCGGATCCGCTAGCCGCAGCAGGCACGCCCCGCGCACACAACCAGTACCTGCCTCGCAGCGCAGGTACTGCTTAAACCTTTTACGCACCCGCTGCATCCGATCCTCGACGCCCCGCCGGAATCCCGCATGTTCCGCCCAATGCTTCGAGTCGTGCTCATGCTCATCACTGCCCTGCCCTTCGCCGCCATCTCCGCCAGCCAGGACCAGGCCAACGACCAGACCCGCCGCCTGATCCGCCAGATCATGCTGGAGCAGCGCATTCCCGGGCTGCAGGTCGCGGTGATCAAAGACGGGCAGATCGTGTTGTCCGAGGCCTACGGCCTGGCCAATGTCGAGAACGGTGTGCTTGCCTCGCGCGACACCCGCTTTCCGCTCAATTCGGCCACCAAGGCGTTCACCGGCGTGGCTGCCGCGCAGCTGGCCCAGCAGGGGCAGCTGGATCTGGACGCGCCGACCTCGCGTTACCTGGATGATCTTCCGGCAGCGTGGAGAGACGTACGCGTACGCCAGTTGCTTGCGCATACCTCAGGCCTTCCGGACATCCTTGATGCGAATGGGCTGTTGGGCGGTGGCTCCGAAGCGCAGGCGTGGACAGCCGTCACTGCGCGGCCGGTCGAAGCCGCACCCGGGCAGCGCTTCGCCTACAACCAGACCAACTACGTACTGCTGGCACGGATCATCGCGCAGCAATCCGGCATGCCCTACGAACGTTTCCTCGCCACCGGCCAGTTCAGCAGCGCGCGCATGGCCCGCACCACCTTCGGCGACAGCTACGACCTGATTCCGGATGCGGCGACGATGTACAGCCTGGCCCCGCGTGCCACCGACGCTGCGGATGCACCGTCCCGCCTGTCGCATTGGTTCTACGACATGCCGCCTTCGCTGTGGGCCGGCGGCGGCATCCTCACCACCGCCGACGACACCGCGCGCTGGCTGGTCGCGCTGACCGACGGGCGCCTGCTTCAGGATGCAGCTCGGAAGAGGATGTGGACCGCAGAGCGCCTCACCGATGGCCGTGCCGGCCCATGGGCGGGCGGCTGGCCGGTGCTGCGTGCATCGCCCGACCTGCAGGTGGCCGGCATCGGTGGCGCGCGATCGGCCTTCATCGTCTACCCCGACCGCGGCGTGGCGGTGGTGGTGCTGACCAATCTGGTCGGTGCCAATCCACAGCAGTTCATTCCGCGCATTGCCGATCTCCATGCGCCTGCGGTGACCGTGCCCTGAGGCTGCCGGCCAGCGGCCGGCACTACCGGAGCATCGGCCGCGCCGACGGCCATTTCCGGCAGAATCGGTGCGTCAGCCGCGCGGACCGCCCATCACCGGCAGGATCACCCCGCTGATGTAACTGGCACAGACCGGCGAAGCCAGGAACACATAGGCGGGCGACAGTTCTTCGGGTTGTGCGGACCGCCCCATGTCACTGTCCTTGCCGAACTCCGCAACATCTTCGGCCTGCTTGTCGGCGGGGTTCAACGGCGTCCACACCGGCCCCGGCGCCACGCAGTTGACCCGGATGCCACGTGGCAGCAGCTGGCTGGCCAGCGCCTTGGTGAACGCATGGATCGCGCCCTTGGTGGCCGAGTAGTCGATCAGCGCCTTGCTGCCGAAGATTCCCGTTTCCGATCCTGTGTTGATGATGCTGGCACCCTCGCCCAGGTGCGGCAGCACCGCGCGCGCCATCTGGATGTAACCGCCGATGTTGGTCTGCAGGGTTTCCTGCAGATGCGCGTCTTCCAGGTCTTCCAGCCGCTCGCAATGCAGCTGGAACGCGGCGTTGTTGACCAGGATGTCGATGCCGCCGAACGCCTTGGCCACCTGCTTGACCGCCTTGTTGCAGAAGCGCGGATCGCGCACGTCACCGGCGATCACCACGCAGCGACCGCCTTCGCGCTCCACGTGCTGGCGGGTGATGTCCGCGTCCTCGGCCTCGTCCAAATGCAGTACCGCCACATCGGCGCCTTCGCGTGCGAACAGTACTGCCACCGCACGGCCGATACCAGAATCGCCACCGGTGATGATCGCGCGCATGCCCTGCAGCTTGCCGCTGCCGGCGTAGTCCGGTGCAAGGAAACGCGGCGCCAGCTCCAGTTCGTGTTCATGCCCAGGCTTGGCCAGCTGCTGCGCCGGCATCGCCTCCGGTTGCCGGCGCGCACCGGCCTGGGTCGCGGTCTTCTTCGTTGCTTTTTTTGCCGCGCGCACGTCCTTGGCCTTCTCCTGGTCCTGCAGGCGCCGCTGCCGGGCCGCGACGCGCGCTGCGCGTGGATCGCTGGCGGCCGCCTTACGGGTGGCGGTCTTCACCACGCGCGGGCGATCGGGGGCGGCGACGGTCTTGGTTGCGGTGCTGCCTTTGCGCACCTTCGGCGATGCCTTGCGGCGGGCGGGGGTCTTCTTGGCGGTGGCCATGCAGGTCTCCTCGGGGGGAATGGGGTTGCCGGCCAGCGGCCGGCACTACCCGGGGCGGCATCCGCCGCGCCTGCAGTGTCTCCACCTATGCTGTTGGCGGCAGTGAGCGCACCGTGTCCACGATGTGCACGGTATTCATTCCGCCACCACGTGCGACGTCGCACGCTGCACGCAACCACACAAGGAACGCCACCATGAAACATGCCATCGCCACCACCGCCGTCTGCTTCGCCCTCGCCGCCTGCAGCAGCACACCGATGGCCCAGGTGCAGCCGATCGACGGCGTGATTTCCGGGCAGTGCCACAGCGACATGGTGCGCGGCGCACTGGGCTTGGCCGCTTCGGATGCCACCGTGGCCCGCGCACGCGTGGACAGCGACAGCCTGCATGTGCGGGTGCTGCGCCATGACGGTCCGCGGGTACCGCCGGCCAGCGAAGGCGGCGACCGCCTGACCATCGAAAAGGGCCGCACCAACAACATCACCGCGATTTACTGCGGCTGAGCCTGCGCGCCCTGCGCAGCACGCGCAGGGTGGCCTGTTCCCACTGGCGCGGCCCACGCAGGCCGGCCAGCTTGGCCAGTTCACCGCGCTCCCAGCCGGCGAACACGCACGGGTCGATGTAGGCCTTGCGGCACACCGCCGGAGTGTTGCCCAGCAGCGATGCCACTTCGCACACCACCGCGCGCTGCGCCTGCGCCAGCGCGCGCTGGCTGGCCGGTTCCGGCAGTTCGGTGGCGGCAAACGCCTGCACCGCCGCCACCGTGCCACCCCAGGTGCGGAAATCCTTGGCAGTGAAGTCCTCGCCCATCACCTCGCGCAGGTAGTCGTTCACCGCGCCGGAATCCACCGGCTGCAGCGCACCGTCGTCATCGCGGTACTGGAACAGCGCCTGCCCCGGCAGCTGCTGCAGGCGCCGCACCAGCAGCCCCAGCCTGCGGTCGCCCACGGTCACCTCCTGCAGCTGCCCGGACTTGCCGCGGAAGCGCATGCGCACCCGGCCGCCGCGCAGCAGCTCCAGATGGCGGTTGCGCAGTGTGGTCAGTCCGAACGAACGGTTCTGTTGTGCATAGGTTTCATTGCCGACCCGAACCAGGGTGTCCGCCAACAGCGCCACCACCATGGCCAGCACCTTTTCCTGCGGAAACCCAGGTCGCTTGAGATCCCGCGACAACCGCCGCCGCAGCGTAGGCAAGGCCTCGCCAAAGGCGATGATGCGGTCGAACTTGCCGGCGTCGCGCTCCTTGGCCCAGTCGGCGTGGTAGCGGTACTGCTTGCGTCCGCGTGCATCGCGGCCGGTGGCCTGCAGGTGGCCGTTGGCGTGGGCGCAGATCCATACGGCGGTATACGCCGGCGGAATCGCCAGCGCACGGATGCGTTGCAGGGTGGTGGCGTCGCGTATCGCGTGACCATCGGCATCGCGGTAGCTGAAACCCTTGCCGGCGCGGCGCCGGCTGATGCCCGGCTGGGTATCGTCGACATAGCGCAGGCCGGCCGCGCGTGCGGCCTGTCGTTCGGGAGTAGAGGGGGTTGGCATGTCGGTAGTGTCGCCGTCGCCATGCCGCGATCCTGTCG
Source organism: Stenotrophomonas sp. SMYL86 (assembly GCF_036320025.1). Lineage (NCBI taxonomy): Bacteria > Pseudomonadati > Pseudomonadota > Gammaproteobacteria > Lysobacterales > Lysobacteraceae > Stenotrophomonas > Stenotrophomonas sp. SMYL86. Next base: position 135,643 of record NZ_JAWIRU010000008.1, on the reverse strand, counting down.
ATAACACAAGACAAACACGTGAGGGCCGGTTCGCCGCTATGCTCGGGTCTTCACAACCCCTTCCGGAGTCATGATGTCGTTCCCGATTCGCGCCCGTTCGCTCTCCGCCCTGTTGCTGCCGGCCGTGCTGGCGCTGACCGCCTGCCAGGCACCGGCGCTGGATGAACAGGATTCGGCCACGGCCCACGCCCAGCAGGCCGCCGAAGCCGCCAAGGCGCCGGCCGACGAAGCCGGCAAGGCCACCGAGGCTCCGCCGGTCGGCACCTGCGATGCCAGCCAGGTGCAGAGCCTGGTCGGCCAGACCTACACCGACGCGCTGGGCAAGCAGGCGCAGGAAGATGCCGGCGCCAACCAGGTGCGCGTGCTCAAGCCCAACGACGTGGCCACGATGGAGTTCCTCGGCGACCGCCTGAACATCGAAGTGGACGCCAAGGGCGCCGTCAGCGGCGCGCGCTGCGGCTGAGTCCGGCCCCGCGCCGGCACTGGGTTGCCGGCGCGTTCTGTTGCACCTGCAACCGTGTATTGCGGCGTTGCAGCAACCTGTGATCTAGTCGAGGCATCCGGTGGCCTCACGATGCGCTCCAGGGATTGAGCGGGCTTGAGTGTCCCCGTTCAATTCATTCCGCATCGAGGTAGAGATGGCCCCCCGCAACCGCCAAGGGCTTTACGACCCGCGCTCCGAGCGCGATGCCTGTGGATTTGGCATGGTCGCCCAGCTCGACGATCAACCATCGCGCCTGTTGGTTGATACCGCCATCGCCGCGCTTTCGCGCATGACCCACCGTGGCGGTGTCGCCGCAGATGGCCTGACCGGCGATGGCTGCGGCCTGCTGCTGCGCCGCCCCGATGCGTTCCTGAAACTGCTGGCCAGCGAAGCCGGCATCGCGGTCGCTGCGCGTTTCGCCGCCGGCCTGGTGTTCCTGCCACACGACGCCGACGCGGCGCAGGCCTGCCGCGCGCAGCTGCAGGCGCAGGTGGAAGCGGTCGGCTGCAAGGTCGCCGGCTGGCGCGAGGTGCCCACCGATGACAGCGTCTGCGGCCAGCTGGCGCGCGACACGCTGCCGCGCATCGAGCAGGTGTTCGTCGACGCCGGCATCGGCCAGGACGATGCCGGCTTCGCGCTGGCGCTGTTCCTGGCCCGTCGCCGCAGCGAACAGCAGCTGCGCGAACACGCCGACTTCTACGTCACCACCCTCACCCCGGATGCGATCAGCTACAAGGGCATGGTGCTGCCGGACAAGCTCAGCCGTTTCTTCCCGGACCTGCAGCGCCGCGAGCTGGCCTCCAGCGCGATCGTGTTCCACCAGCGCTTCTCCACCAACACGCTGCCGCGCTGGCCGCTGGCGCACCCGTTCCGCATGCTCGCCCACAACGGCGAGATCAACACCATTGAAGGCAACCGGCGCTGGGCGCAGGCGCGCAGCAAGGTGTGGAAGACACCGCGCTTCGACATCGGTGAATTCGACCCGGTCATCTCCATGCATGGCTCCGATTCGCAGAGCCTGGACAACATGCTGGAGCTGATGGTGGCCGGTGGCATGGAGCTGATCCAGGCCCTGCGCATCCTGGTGCCGCCGGCCACCCAGTCGCTGGAATTCAAGGATCCGGACCTGGCGGCCTTCTACGAGTTCCACGGCCTGAACAGCGAACCGTGGGATGGCCCGGCCGGCATCGTCGCCTGCGACAGCCGCTATGCGGTGTGCACCTTGGACCGCAACGGCCTGCGCCCGGCGCGCTGGATGCTGACCGCCGACCGCCACTTCCTGGTCGCCTCCGAAGCGGGTGTGTGGGAAGTGCCGACCGAGCGCGTGGTGCGCAAGGGCAAGCTCGGCCCCGGCGAGATGATCGCCATCGATCTCAAGCGCGGTGACCTGCTCGACTCCGATGCGGTGGACCGCATCAACCGCGGTCGCGCGCCGTACAAGCAATGGCTGCAGCAGGGCGTGACCTACCTGCAGACCGAACTGATCGATCCCTCGCTGGTGGAGGAACCCTTCGACGAAGGCACGCTGCGCAGCTACCACAAGCTCTACCAGCTCAGCAGCGAGGAAGTGGAGCAGGTGCTGCGACCGCTGGCCGAGACCGAGCAGGAAGCCACTGGCTCGATGGGCGACGACACGCCGATGGCGGTGCTGAGCCAGCGCAGCCGCCCGCTGTACGACTATTTCCGCCAGGCGTTCGCGCAGGTCACCAACCCGCCGATCGATCCGCTGCGCGAAGACTGTGCGATGTCGCTGTCCACCCAACTCGGTAAGGAGACCAACATCTTCCACGCCGGCCCGGAGACGGTGAACCACGTCATCCTCAACTCGCCGGTACTGAGCCAGCGCAAGCTGCGCCAGCTGCTGAAGATGGACCAGTACGTGCAGGCCAACCGCCTGCTCGACCTGTCCTACAGCGAAGACGAGGGCCTGCGTGCCGGCATCGAGCGCATCTGTGCCGAGGCCGAACAGGCCGCGCGCGAGGGCATGGTGATGCTGCTGCTGTCCGACCGCTACCCGGTGGCCGGGCGGCCGATGGTGCATGCCCTGCTCGCCACCAGCGCCATCCACCACCACCTCTCGCGGCTGGGCCTGCGCTGCGACGTGAATCTCATCGTCGAGACCGGCACCGCGCGCGACCCGCACCACATGGCCTGCCTGCTCGGCTTCGGCGCTACCGCGGTGTACCCGTACCTGGCCTACCAGACCCTGTTCGACCTGGGCCGACGCGGCATCCTCAAGCTCAGCAAGGGCGGTGAGCAGTCGCAGATCGGCCGCCGCTACCGCAAGGGCGTCTACAAGGGCCTGTCGAAGATCATCTCGAAGATGGGCATCTGTACCGTGGCCAGCTACCGCGGCGCGCAGCTGTTCGAGATCATCGGCCTGGAACCGGAAGTCGTGGACCTGTGCTTCCCGGATACCGCTTCGCGCATCGGTGGTGCCGGTTTCGCGCGCCTGGATGCCGACGCACGCGAGCTGTGTGCGCAGGCCTGGGATGCGCAGCAGGACGTGGATGTCGGCGGCCTGCTGAAGTACGTGCACGGCGGCGAGTACCACATGTACAACCCGGACGTGGTGACCACCCTGCAGCGCGCGGCGCGCAGCGGCGATCCGCGTGCCTGGCAGCAGTACTGCGATGCGGTGCATGCGCGCCCGCCGTCTGCACTGCGCGACCTGCTGGAACTGGTGCCGGCCGCTGCGCCGACACCACTCGATGACGTGGCGCCGGCCAGCGAGCTGTTTCCGCGCTTCGATACCGCGGCGATCAGCCTGGGTGCGCTGTCACCGGAAGCACACGAGGCGCTGGCGATTGCGATGAACCGCCTCGGTGGTCGCAGCAATTCCGGCGAAGGCGGTGAGGATCCCGCCCGCTATGGCACCGCCAAGCGCAGCAAGATCAAGCAGGTGGCCTCGGGCCGCTTCGGCGTCACCGCCGAATACCTGGTCAATGCCGAAGTGCTGCAGATCAAGGTCGCGCAGGGCGCCAAGCCCGGCGAAGGCGGCCAGCTGCCCGGGCACAAGGTCAACGAACTGATCGCGCGGCTGCGCTATGCGCGCCCGGGCATCGGCCTGATTTCGCCGCCGCCGCACCACGACATCTATTCGATCGAGGACCTGGCGCAGCTGATCTACGACCTCAAGCAGGTCAACCCGACCGCGCTGGTGTCGGTGAAGCTGGTCAGCCATGCCGGCGTCGGCACGATTGCCGCGGGCGTGGTCAAGGCCGGAGCGGACCTGATCACCATCTCCGGCCATGACGGCGGCACCGGTGCCTCGCCGGTCAGCTCGATCCGTTATGCCGGCGTGCCGTGGGAACTGGGCGTGGCCGAAGCGCACCAGGCACTGCTGGCCAACGACCTGCGCGGACGCACGTTGCTGCAGACCGATGGCGGCCTGAAGACCGGCCTGGACGTAGTCAAGGCCGCGCTGCTGGGCGCGGACAGCTTCGGCTTCGGCACCGCGCCGATGATCGTGCTGGGCTGCAAGTACCTGCGCATCTGCCACCTCAACAACTGCGCCACCGGCGTGGCCACCCAGGACGAGCGCCTGCGCGAGAACCACTTCACCGGCCAGCCCGAGCGCGTGGAGAATTTCTTCCGCCTGCTGGCCGAGGAAGTGCGTGGCTGGCTGTCGTACCTGGGTGCGCGTTCGCTGGAAGAAATCGTAGGCCGCACCGACCTGCTGCGGCAGATCGAGGCGGCGCCGCGCGACGGCGTGCGCGTGGACCTGTCACGCCTGCTGGCCGACAGCCGCTATGAGGGCAGCCACTGTGCCGCGCAGCGCCTGTACGAATCGCCGGACAGCCTGGCCACGCAGATGGACGGCCTGCTGGCCCCGGCCATCGAACACAAGCGCGGTGGCGAACACCGCTTCCTGATCCACAACACCGACCGCAGCATCGGCACCCGCCTGGCCGGTGCGGTGGCGCGCGCGCACGGCAACCAGGGCATGGCCGAGGCGCCGCTGGAACTGCGTTTCCGCGGCAGTGCCGGGCAGAGCTTCGGCGCGTTCAACGTCGGTGGCCTGCACCTGGAAGTGGAAGGCGAAGCCAACGACTACGTGGGCAAGGGCATGGCCGGTGGCCGCCTGGTAGTGCGTCCGCCGCGCGGCGCCCGCTTCGAGGCACGCAGCACCGCCATCATCGGCAACACTTGCCTGTACGGTGCCACCGGTGGCGAGTTGTTCGCTGCCGGTCGTGCCGGCGAGCGTTTTGCGGTGCGCAATTCCGGCGCGCTGGCGGTGGTCGAAGGTGCCGGTGACCACTGCTGCGAGTACATGACTGATGGCGTGGTGCTGGTGCTGGGCAAGGTCGGCCTGAACTTCGGTGCGGGTTTCACCGGCGGGCTGGCCTACGTGCTGGACGTCGACCGCGACTTCGTCGACCGCTACAACCACGAGCTGATCGACATCCATCGCGTGTCCGCCGAAGGCTTCGAGAACTACCGCCAGCACCTGCACCGCCTGATCGGCCGCCATCGCGAGCTGACCGGCAGCATCTGGGCGCAGCAGATCCTGGACGAGTTCCGCGACTACATCGGCAAGTTCTGGCTGGTCAAACCGAAGGCCGCCAGCATCGAGTCGCTGACCGAAACCCTGCGACGCGCCGCGTAACGGTAGTGCCGGCCGCTGGCCGGCATCCCAGGATCACGTAGTGCCGGCCGCTGGCCGGCAACGTTCCCCCCCGCATTCCAGAGCCCGCCATGAGCCGCAAGCACGCCTTCCAGTTCCTCGACCTGCCCCGCACCATGCCGCAGCGCATTCCGGTGGAACTGCGTACATCCGGCGACTGGGGCGAGCTGTATGGCAAGTTCGGCAAGGAGGACGCCCAGTACCAGGCCGGCCGTTGCCTGGACTGCGGCAACCCCTACTGCAGCTGGAAGTGCCCGGTGCACAACGCCATTCCGCAGTGGCTGCAGCTGGTGCAGGAGAACCGCATCCATGAAGCCGCCACGCTGTGCCACAGCACCAACCCGCTGCCGGAAGTGTGCGGCCGGGTCTGCCCGCAGGATCGCCTGTGCGAGGGCAGCTGCACGCTGGAGGAGTTCGGCGCGGTCACCATCGGTGCGGTGGAGAAGTACATCGTCGATACCGCGCTGGCCAGCGGCTGGCGCCCGGATCTGGGCGCGGTGCAGCCCAGCGGCCACAGCGTAGCGGTGATCGGCGCCGGTCCGGCCGGCCTGGCCTGCGCCGATCGCCTCGCCCGCGCTGGCATTGCCGCCGTGGTCTACGACCGCTATGAGCAGATCGGCGGCCTGCTGCAGTTCGGCATTCCCAGCTTCAAGCTGGACAAGGACGTGATCCACCGCCGCCGCGAAGTGCTGGAGGGCATGGGCGTGCAGTTCCGCCTCGGCGTGGAGATCGGCCGTGACCTGAGCGTGCAGCAGCTGCTGGACAGCCACGACGCGGTGTTCGTCGGCACCGGCGCCTACCGCTACACCGATGGTGGCCTCGACGGCCAGGACCTGAAGGGCGTGCTGCCGGCCCTGCCGTTCCTGGTGCAGAACAGCCGCATCGTCGACGGCGATGACCCGAAGGGCCGGCCGATTGCCGGCTGGGAAGACACCATTGCCCTGCCCGACCTCAACGGCAAGCGCGTGGTGGTACTCGGTGGCGGCGATACCGGCATGGACTGCGTGCGCAGCGCGGTGCGGCTGGGCGCGGCCAAGGTCACCTGTGCCTATCGCCGCGACGAAGCCAACATGCCCGGCAGCGCGCGCGAAGTGGCCAATGCCCGCGAAGAAGGCGTGCGCTTCCTGTTCAACCGGCAGCCGCTGTCGATCGAAGCCGGCGCCGACGATGAAGTGATCGGCGTGACCGTAGTCGAAACCCGGCTGGGCGAGCCCGATGCCAACGGCCGCCAGAACGCCGTGCCGATCGAAGGCAGTGAATCGCTGCTGGAAGCGGACGTGGTGATCATCGCCTTCGGCTTCTCGCCGAGCGTGCCGGCGTGGCTGGCCGAGCTGGGCGTGGAAGGCCAGTCCAACGGCCGCATCGTGGCCGGCGGCAAGGACCGCCTGCCATTCCAGACCGCGCATCCGCGCCTGTTCGCCGGTGGTGACGCGGTGCGCGGTGCTGACCTGGTGGTGACCGCCGTGGCCGAAGGCCGCGATGCCGCCGCCAGCATCGTGCGGCTATTGGCCCACTGAGTCCGGTACCAGCAATGCTGCCAGCAGCGCCCGCAGTGCGTGCGGCTCCACCGGCTTGGCCAGGAAGTGGTCGATGCCAGCCGCACGACAGGCTTCGCGGGTGCTTTCCATCACGCTGGCGGTGAGCGCGATGATCGGCACCTGCGCACGCGCCGGGCAGGCATCGGCACGGATCGCCCGTGCCAGCGCGAAGCCATCCATGCCCGGCATGTGGCAGTCGGTGATGACCAGGTCGAACGGCTGCGCCTGCCATGCTTCAAGCGCCGACCGTCCATCGGTACAGGCGTGGACCTGCAGCCCGAGCGCACACAGGTGCTGCTCCAGCAGATGCAGGTTGGTGGGATGGTCTTCAGCCATCAGCACGCGCGCCGCCGGCAATGGACGCTCGTCTGCAACCGCCGGCGCGGGCGCGGCCACGGGTGCCTCACAGGCATCCAGGTCCAGATCCAGCCACACCGTGGTGCCCTTCCCGGGTGAGCTGCGCAGCTGCAGCTCCGCCCCCATCGAGATCGCCAGCTCACGGCAGATCGCCAGGCCCAGCCCACTGCCGCCGAAGCGCCGCGTGGTCGAGCGCTCCGCCTGGGTATAGGCAGCGAACACCGCCTGCTGGCGCTCCTCGCTGATGCCCACGCCGCTGTCGCTTACCTGCAGGCGCAGCCGCTGGCCCCAGTCACGTTGCTGCAGTACCTGCACCTGCAGTTCCACGTGGCCGTGCCGGGTGAACTTCAACGCGTTGCCGGCCAGGTTGAACAGGATCTGGCGCAGGCGCAGGCCATCGGCCAGCGATCCCGGCTGCATCTCCGGATCAAGCACCACCTGCAGGTGCAGGCCTCGGCTGGCGGCCACCGGCATCAGCAGCTGCTGCACCGCGCGCACCAGTGCCGCCAGGTCGGTGGGCCGCAGCTGCAGTGGTGCGCCCTCCAGGCGTTGGCTGTGCAGTACATCGTCGAGGATCTGCCGCAGCATCCGCGCGGCATCATCGACGGTGGCCAGCACCTGCTGCTGGCGTGGCTCCAGCCTGCTGCCCGCCAGCCGTTCAAGCATGCCCAGCAGCGTGCTCATCGGGGTGCGGATCTCGTGACTCATCGTTGCCAGGAAGTGCGCCTTGGCCTGTGCCGCCTGCTCGGCCTCGCGGCGCGCTTCGGCCAGCGCGCGGGTACGTGACTGCACCTCACTGACGTCGATCCAGTAGCCGCTCCACTCGACGTCGCTGTCGTCGCAGGACAACGGCCGCCCATGCGAGCGCACCCATCGCCAGCCCTGTGGCGAGCGGGTGCGGAAGGTGACGTCGATCGGGCCACGCGCCAACGCAGCCATCTCGACGCAGGCCATCACCTGGTTGCGGTCATCCGGGTGGACCGCGGCCAACAACCGCTGGTGATCGATCCGCGCGGTCTCCACGCTGATTCCGAACAGGGCCTGCACGTCCCCGGCGATCTGCGGAAAGCTGTAGTTGCCGCCCGCCGAACGACGCGCCTGGTAGACCACCGCCGGCAGGTTCGCGGTCACCTCCTGCAGGCGCTGCTCCACCCCTCGGCGGCGCACGCTCTCGCGATGGACCCGCCAGTAGCCGAAGGCATGGACCAGCGCCAGGGCGAGCAGGATCAGCGAGGCCGGCACCAGCCAGCGCAGGGGCGACGATGACGGAGCATTGCGCGGCCGGTCCGGCAGCCAGGCCGCGCGGATCTGATCGCGTTCGGTATCGGTCAGCTGCGACAGCGCCTGTTCGAAGCCGGCGATGACATCGGCGCAGGCGGGCGTGGTCGCCAGCACCAGGGCATCATCGAAACCGGCCGGCGCGGCGATCAGCAGTGCATCGCCCTGGTAGCGGCGCAACGCCGCCTCGACGTCGCCGAGGTTGGCGACCACCGCATCGATCAATCCGGTGCCCAGCAGCGGGAGTGCATCGTCCAGCGCTGCCGGTGGCAGCAGCTGTGCACCCGCTGCCTGCTCGGCCAGCAGCCCCTGCAGCGGCACCCGGCTGGGGCTGGCCACGGTGCGTCCACGCAGATCTTCCAGGCCCAGCACCGGCGGCGCATCCTCCCGGCGCACGATCACCTGCGGCAGCTGCAGGTAGGGCGTGCTGACCACCCATCCGGCAGGCAGTTGCGAGCGTGGCCATCCCAGCAGCGCCTGGGTGCCGGCCGGCAGCTCGTCCCGGTCCACGCTGGTGGCCGGCACGGGCAACAGCTGCAGTGGCCGTTGCCCGCCCAGCAGCTTCAGGTACGCCGCGCCGAGCCCCCGGGCTTCGCCCTGTTCGCTGGACGACAAAGGAGCACGGTCGGACGGCCAGGCGATGCGCAGCGGTGTGCTGCAGCCCGTGGCGGAGGCCGCGGCAGGCAGCAGCAGGCTGGCCATGACAGCAATGGCTGCCGGGAAGCCGGCGACATTCACGGTAGGCATCCTCATCTCGCGGGCGGAAGGAACGGCCGCGCTGCGGTACCGCTGCCTGCCACGCTATCGACGCGCGGGCCGACGGCAATGAAGAAAGTTGTAAAAGCATCCAGATGGGGGAATGCCGACATACACTGCCGCCTTCACCCGTACCTGCGGAGCGTTCGATGCGCATCGGCCTGGCTGCCAACCGTCTTCATCACCACGACGCGCGCGCTGCGCTGTTCCGTTGGCTGCGCAGCAGCGAGGCCGGCCTGCGCGAGCTGGGCGTATCGCTGCATGCGGTCGGCCGCACCCATGACGCGATCGAACGGCAGGGCTTCCTGACCGGATACGCGGGCCTGCACCGTTATCCCTACGGACGCGAGGGTGGCCTGATGAAGCTGGTCGCCGAAGTCGTTGGCATGGGTCCGGATCGGACACTGGATGGCGCGATCTACCTGATCGACCCCGTCGATCCATCCTCGGTGTTTCCGGAAGCAACCGCGCTCAAGCGGCAGTGCGTGATCCACGGCAAGCCGTTCATTTCGACCGTGGCCACCGCACGCGACTGGGTGGAGGTGGAGCGCGTCCACGCCGGGCTGGCAGCCGATGCCGGCGCCGACGACCTGCATGCGTTCGAAGGCCAGACGCTGGCGCTGATCGCGCACGATGCGATGAAGCCGGCGATGCTGGCCTTCGCCGATGAGCACTTCGATGTGCTGGCCCGGTTCGGTGAGCGGGTGGCCACCGGGACCACCGGCCAGCGTTTGAACGAGCTGGCCTGGAGCCGGGGCTGGCCGCGTGATACGCCGTGGGTGACGCGCTACCAGAGCGGTCCGATGGGCGGTGATGCCCAGATTGCCGACCGGGTGCTGGAGGGGCGTTGCCAGCGCGCGATCTTCTTCGAGGATCCGCATGTGGCGCGCCAGCATGAGGCGGATATCCAGCTGCTGGAGCGCGCGGTGACCACGGTGACCGATCAGGCGGTGTGCATTACGGCGCCGCGGGTGGCGGCGCGGTGGGCGGCGGCGGCGGCGTTGCGGGCGGGGTGAGGGTTTCGGCCAACGGCTGAGCCCCTCGTGGTGGGTCGTTCAGATCAGAAGCCGTGCTTGGCCGGGTGGGGTGGATTGCGCAGGGGTCGCTGCAAGTACGTCCTTGTAAGCTCGGTCGCCGCATCCATGCGGCTCACGCCCCTGCGCAACCCACCCCACCCGGCCACGGACACTTTCCGGTGTGCCCACCACGGAAGAAAGAAAGAAGAGCAGGAGCGAAAGCGGGTCGCGCGCTGCGCGCGCTTCTGTAGAGTCGAGCTTGCTCGACTGCTCAGCACGCGGTCTGGAGTGAAGCCCCTTCTGTTGAAGGGGCGCGCCGAAGGCGGGGGTAGAGGAAGAATGCGTGGGCAACTGCTGTAGCGCGGGCGCTACAGCAGTTGCCGGAGCATGGCCTTCAGGCGTCGCCCTTCCAGCTGGAAGTAGTCGCGCTGTTCGCGCCAGGCGGGGAAGCGTTGTTCCACTTCGTGCCAGAACGCGGGTGAGTGATTCGGCTGGATCAGGTGGCAGAGCTCGTGCACCAGCACGTACTCGAACGCTTCCGAACGACCGAGCACCAGGGCCAGGTCCAGTGCCATGCTGCCATCGGGGGCAAGCGAGCCCCATTGCGAGGACATCACCTTCAATCGCAGGCGACTGGGTGCGCGCGGCAGGGTGGGCAGGTACTTCGGCAGCCAGCGGCCGACGTCGGCGCGGGTCTGTGCTTCGTAGAATTCGCGCAGCAGGCGGCGCAGGGTGGCGTCACCACCACGTGTCGGCCACTGCACGCAGGCGCCGTGCGCGTCGATCTCCAGCCGCGCGTAGCGGCCTTCCTGCCAGCGCAGCGGCAGCAGTTCGCCACGCAGGGGCAGCACACCGTCTTCGCCGGGCTGCAGCGGTGCCGGCAGGCCCTGGCCCTGGTACTGGCGCAGCTGCAGCGCCAGCCAGTCGCGATGCTGTTCCAGGAAGCGTTCGCCCATCACCAGGCTTGCGCGCGGCGGCAGGGTCAAGCGTGCGCCGCGCTCGTCCACGCTCAGCTTGATGCGGCGCGCACGTGGATCGCGCACGCGCAGCACCTCGATCTCGGCATCCTCCAGGCGCAGGCGAACGGTGTCGCGCTGTACGGTGGCGGGCGGGGTCGGGCTGATCAGGCGGCGCAGCAGACGGCTCATGCGCCCAGCATAGCGCCGCTTCGGGCCGCCGGATGACCGGCGGCCGTCGGGCTGCCTGTTCAGTCAGCCTTGCTGAGCTTGAAGGCTTCTTCCAGCAACAGGAACAGGCGGCGGATCTCGGCGCTCTGCAGGGCGAAGCGGGCGTCGAACTCGGCGCGGCGGCCGTCTTCGTCGGCATGCTCCAGCTGGTCCAGGGCGCCGTCGAGGAACTTCAGCTTGCGCACGATCAGGTCGTCGCCGATCACGAAGGACAGGTTGTCTTCGAAGATCAGCGCCAGCTTGGTCACCTGCTTGCCGGCGTCCAGGTGCTTGTCGATCTCGTCGCAGCGCAGTTCCTGGTGCTGGCACTTGACCACCGCGCCACCTTCCACCGGGTCCTTCATCTCGCACTCTTCGCCCAGGCTCAGCCCGGTTGGCAGCGGCTCGCCGGCGATCCAACCGGTCAGGATCGAACGCGGTGCGACTTCGGCATTCAGCGGCATCGCCGGGAAGCTGCCGAGCAGGCCGCGGATGTCGGACATGAAGTACTCACCGGTCTTGCGGCTGGAGGTATCCACCGCCACGTAGCCGTGCTGCAGGTCGATGAAGGCGTCGTTGCGCGAGGACTTCACGAAGGCGCGCGGCAGCAGTTCATGCAGCAGGTCGTCCTTCATGCGCTTGCGCTCGCGGCCACCCGGGCGGCGGCCTTCCTTCTCCTCGATCTCCTCCAGCTTGCGCTCGAGCAGGTCGTTGACCACCGCCGCCGGCAGGATCTTGTCCTCGCCGCCCACGGTCAGCCACAGATGTTCGGCGATGCGGTGGGAGAGCAGTTCCTTCTCCTCGCGGCCGAACGGCGAGATGAAGCCGCGCGAATTCATTTCCAGCGCGCCGACCGGCTTCAGCAGCGCGTGCGGCAGCAGGGTGTCGACTTCGGAAAAATCGGTGGTGGTCGGGAAACGGAAGAACGTCAGGTTGCGAAAGAACATGGAATTCCGGATGGCAAAGAGGAAGGGCGACCGACCTTAAACGGTGGGCGTCTCGGGATCTGCGTCGGCGTCGGCCGGGGAACCGGCCAGCCAGGCATGGGCGTCGGGCAGCGGCGCGTCGTCGCGACGGCCCAGCGCCATGAAGTCGAACAGGGTGGTGTCGGCCAGCTGCGAGGGCCGGACTTCGCCCATGGCACGCGCGATCTGCTCGATGCGGCCCGGGTGGTCCTTTTCCCACTGCTTCAGCATCAGGCCGACCTGGCGGCGCTGCAGGTTCTCCTGGCTGCCGCACAGGTTGCAGGGAATGATCGGGAACTGGCGGGCCTGTGCGTACTCGACGATGTCGCTTTCGCGCACGTAGGCCAGCGGCCGGATCACCACGTGCTTGCCGTCATCGCTGCGCAGCTTCGGCGGCATGCCCGACAGCTTGGCGTGGTGGAACAGGTTCATGAAGAACGTGGCCACCATGTCGTCGCGGTGGTGGCCCAGCGCGATCTTGGTGAAGCCATGGAGTTCGGCGTAGTTGTACAGCGCGCCACGACGCAGCCGCGAGCACAGCGAACACATGGTCTTGCCTTCCGGGATGACCCGGCTGACCACCGAATAGGTGTCCTGCTCGATGATGTGATACGGCACGCCCAGGCCTTCCAGGTATTCCGGCAGCACGTGCTCGGGGAAGTCCGGCTGCTTCTGGTCCAGGTTCACCGCCACCAGCTCGAACGGCACCGGCGCCTTCTTCTGCAGCTGCAGCAGCACGTCCAGCAGGGTGTAGCTGTCCTTGCCGCCGGACAGGCAGACCATGACCTTGTCGCCGGCCTCGATCATGCCGAAGTCGGCAATCGCCTCGCCGACCTGGCGGCGCAGGCGCTTGGCCAGCTTGTGCTGCTCGCGCTCGGCCACGCGCGGATCACGGGCGGCGCGCGGCTGGGGATCGGGAAGGGAAATCACGGCACTCATGGGTTCCATTCTAACGGCTCGGAGCGGCCACGGCCGGGGGTCGGAATTCCCCTCTCCCGGCAGTCATCATCGCTGTGTATGCTCGGAGGCTGTGGACACCTACAGCCCCGCCGAGATCGTCGAGCACCTCGCCGCCCTGCGCGCCGAGCACCGCCTGCTGGATGAACAGATCACCCGCATGGCCGCCAATGGCGAGGACGAGCTGGAAGCCAAGCGCCTGAAGCGGCGCAAGCTGCAGCTGAAGGACTGCATCGCCAGGCTGGAAAGCCTGCAGATTCCCGACGAACCGGCCTGAGCGGTGGCCCATCCACGCATGGCGTGGATCTACTGCTTCGCCCCGGTAGATGCCAACCTTGGTTGGCATGCCGTTCGCCGGGCACGGCCCGGCGCTGCCTTCAATCCTGCGGTGCAGGCTCGTCCGGGCGGGCCGCTTCCGGGCTGACCCGTTCGATGGTGTGGCGCAGCTCGCGGCCGAGGATGAACTTGGCATCCTTGGCCCACGCATCCAGGCGTTCGTCGAACAGCAGCTTGCTGTTCTCGTCCGGCCACACCAGGCGCAGCTCGCGCAGCTTCTGGATGAAGCCGCGGAACAGGGACTTGTCGAAGAACTCCGGTGCCGCCGGTGCGTAGAGCAGGCTCAGCCGCTGCGCGGCCTGCTGGCACAGGCTTTCCAGCTCGGCCGCGCCGAGCACGCCCGGGCCGTTCTTCACCAGCACCGAGATGGCGATGTAATAGCGCTCGAACGCCTGCTGCAGCGAATGGCCGATCGCACGCAGGCGGAACACCTCGTCGGTCTGCCCCGTATTGCGCGCCAGGATGCCACCGTCGTCATCGTTGACGTTCTGCAGCAGGCCTTCGCGCACGAACACATCGATGGTCCGGTCGATGCGCTGGGCGAACTCGTCCTCGCTCCACGGCAGGAACAGCTCGGCCTGCAGGAACGGGTATACCGTACGGCCCAGCTGGACCAGGCCGGTGCGGCTCATGCGGCGGTTGTTCTGGAAGCAGCAGGCCACCCACGACGAGGCGGTGAACAGGTGCACCACGTTGTTGCGGAAGTAGCTCAGCAGCACTGCGGTATCGCCGCTGACGCTGAGCACGTCGCCCAGCGGGTGCTTGATGCGGGTGAGGACGTTGATTTCCTCGGCATGGGCGATGATCCGCTCCGGCGAGTGCGGGGTCACCGTCACCCGGTCCGAGTACGGCATCTCGACCAGCAGGGTCTTGCACAGCTCGATCTGCGCGATCAGGTCGGCCTCGCCCATCGCATGCTTCGGCGTGGACAGCAGGGCCAGCGCCAGCAGGTTGATCGGGTTGACGTCGGCGGCACCGTTGATGCGCACCTGGATGCGTTCGGCCAGCGTATCCACCGTGGTCGACAGCCACGCCGGCTTCTCGTCCTCGGAGACCGCCTCGCCCTTCCACTCCGGCGCCTTCTCGGCGAGCACGTCGTTCAGTGCGATCGGTTCGCCGAAGTTCACCACCACCTGGCCGTAGTTCTGCTTGAGCACCTTGGGGATGCCCCACAGCAGCGACCAGATCGATTCCTTTTCCTTCGGCCGGCCGGACAGTTCGTCCAGGTAGCTGCCGCCCTCCATCAGCTTCTCGTAGCCAATGTAGATGGGCTGGAACAGCACCGGCTTGCGCGGCTGGCGCAGGAACGCGCGCAGCGTCATCGAGATCATGCCGCCCTTGGGCTGCAGCAGTCGGCCGGTACGCGAGCGGCCGCCTTCGACGAAGTACTCCAGCGAGTAGCCACCGGCCACCAGCTGCGCGACGTATTCGCTGAGCACCGCCGAGTACAGCGCGTTGCCACGGATCGAGCGGCGGATGAAGAACGCACCGCCCTTGCGCAGCAGGGTGCCGACCACCGGCAGGTTCAGGTTGATGCCGGCCACGATGTGCGGCGGCACGATGCCACGGTCGTACAGCAGGTAGGACAGCAGCAGGTAGTCCATGTGGCTGCGGTGGCTGGGCACGTAGACCACTTCGTGGCCCGGCGCGGCGGCCTTGAACTTGTCCAGGTGGTGCACCAGCACGCCCGCATAGATGCGGTTCCACACGTGGCTGAGCATGAAGCTGGCCGAGCGCACCACCGGGCTGGAATAGTCCGCGGCGATTTCCCAAGCGTAGGCGTGTGCCTTCTTCCAGGCATCGGCCGGCTTCGAATTGTCGCGCTTGGCCTGTGCGGCGATCGCTTCGCGCACCGGTTCGGCGGCCAGCACCTGGTCGACCAGCAGGCGCCGCGTCGACAGGTCAGGGCCGATCACCGATTCACGGATGCGGCGGAAATGGGTACGCAGCACGCGCTGCAGCTTGCGCACCGTGCGCTCCGGCTCAAGGCCTTCGTCCACGGTGCTGCGCAGCGAGATCGGCGGGGCAAAGCGGACGATGGTGCTGCGGCCGTTGAGCAGCACCGCCAGCAGGCGGCGGAAGCGGCCGACCAGCGCCCAGTTTTCCGAGAACAGCACGGCGAACCAACCGCTCTGCTTGTCCGGCGCGCGACCGACGAAGATCGACACCGGCACCAGGTGCACGTCCAGGTCATCGCGCACGCGATGGGCCTGCAGCACCTTGGCCAGCGAATCGGAGTGGGTCTTGGCGCCGCGCTGCTCGGGAATCAGCGAGTTGCTGGAGCTGCGCCGCGACAGCGCCAGGTAGGCGCGCTTGCGGCCGGTCGGGTCACCGGCCAGCGGCACCAGCGGCGACGGCAGGCCGGCCTGGCGGCAGGCCTTGTCCAGGATCAGCGCATTGGACAGGCCATAGTCCTCCAGCACGTACATGACCGGGCGGCCATCGTTGTACTGGCCCGGGTCTTCCGGTTCGATCTTCAGCGACAGCCACGGCTCGACCAGGCGGCCGAGCAGCCGAGCCCACAGCGGGCGGCGGCCAGCCGGACGCGCGTGCGCGGGCGGCGGTACCGGGTTCGGGCCGGTACCGGTCGAGGGGGACGCCGGCACCGTATCGGCGGGCGTCGACTGGGATTCTTCGCCGGGGAACGGCAGCGGGTTCTGTTTCGACATCGGCGCCATTATGGCTTAGGCGGCGGCGTTGCCGCTTCCCCACCCTCGGCGGGGGCTTCAGCCGGTGACGGCGACGCAGCGGCGCGGGCCGCGTCGGCCTTGCGCAGCAGCGCGTCGGTGTCAGCCAGGGTGCGGGTCAGGTACCAGTGGCCCTCGCGGCGGCTCAGCGGCAGCTGCAGGGTCATCTCACGCCCCGCCAGGTCGTAGTGCAGGCGTACCAGCGCATTGTCGCCCTCCACCGAGAGCAGTTCACCGCGCACGCTGCGCAGTGCGTCATCCACGCCCAACCCGTAGCTGCCCAGCACCGCCTTGAGGGTATGGATGAACGGTGCCAGCTGCTGCAGGCTGCCTTCCATGCCCGCGGCCTGCAGGCCGGCCTCATCGTCGAAGCCAACCTTGCCGGCGGCACCCACCAGCGCGGCGATCGTGCTGCGTGCACGCGCACGGTCACTGATCGGCGCGCCCTGCGCCCAGCTGGCAAGGGTTTCCACCAGGGCGATGTAATGGGCCTGCTGGCCGGGCGTATAGCCCTTCTGGTGGCGCAGGTACTGCACGCCGAAGTTGCCCATCGACTGCGCGGCCTGGCGCACGGCACCGGCCTGGCCGGCCAGCTGGCGGTCGAAGCTGCGTTGCAGTTCGGCACCGGCATTGGGCGTGCGCAGTGCGGCCAGCATCGGCAGCAGCTGGTCGCCCAGTGGCAGTTCAGTCAGCGGCCACTGGCTGCGGCCCTCGGCCCAGGCCTGCTGCAGGCGCTGGTACTGGCTGGGCGGAACCGACAGCTTTGCATAGCCGACCAGATCGTCCTCGGCCAGGCGCAGGGCCATCGCCTGCACCGCCGCAACCGGTTCGGCTGCCGGCCTGGCCGGATCGTTGGCCGGTTCACGGCACGCGGCCACGGCCAGCAGCATGACTGCCAGCCCCCATCCACGCGCAGACCTTCCTCGCACTGCCACGCTCATGCACTCGGACTCCCCGGACCGGTCCGCATCTTGCGGCCTGCGAGGTGACAGCGGCAAGCCGGGACGTCACGGTTTCCGCGGTTGCTTGTGCAAGTCACTGATCGGAATAAAAAAAGAGCCGGGATCACGAGGATCACAGGCTCTTCAAGCCGGCGCAGGGCCGGTGGACAGTGTTGTGGCACATGTCCGGTCCGAGGACCGGATGGCGGCGATCCTACGCTGCCGCTCAAGTTAAGGCAACACTTCACGTAGTGCCATATAAATCATTGATTTTATTGATTAGACTGATGCCTGGCGCCGGGGCCATGAAATCTACGGCAGGTTTTGCGGCGATTCGGGCACAACCGGTCCTTCGGCGGATGCAAAAACGCCATCCCGCGCGGGTCGGGATGGCGTTCGGGCCTGCAGACTGCGCAGCGGAATCTCAGCGCGTAGCCAACGCCGACGCGATTTCCCGCTGGATGGCCCGGGCCGCAGCCTGCGGATCGGCGGCCAGGCGGATCGGGCGACCGACCACGATGGCATCGGCGCCATCGGCAAAGGCCTGGGCCACGCCAACGGTACGCTTCTGGTCATCGCCGACCGGGCCACCGGGGCGGATGCCCGGGCAGACGATCGAGAACCCGGCGCCGGTAGCGGCGCGGATCGGGCCGGCTTCCTGGCCCGAGGCGATCACGCCATCGATACCGGCCGCCTGCGCGGCCAGCGCGCGCTCGACCACCACGTCCACCGGCTCACGGTCGATGCCCATCTGCGCCAGGTCCGGGCGGCCCATCGAGGTCAGCACGGTTACCGCCAGCAGGCGCATGTCGCTGCTGTTGGCGGCGGCGCAGGCTTCCATCATCGCCGGGTGCCAGCCGTGGATGGTGGCGTAGCTGACCGGCCACTGCGACAGGCGCTTGATCACCGCCGCGGCGGTGGCCGGGATGTCGAAGAACTTCAGGTCGACGAACACGCGCTTGTCGCGGCGGGCCAGCTCGTCCAGCACCTGGAAGTACTCGCCGGAGGCCAGCAGTTCCATGCCGATCTTGTAGAACGCCACGCTGTCGCCGAGGCGGTCGACCCACTCCAGCGCCTGCACGCGGTCAGGCACGTCCAGCGCGAAGATCAGGCGCTCGTCATCGCGCAGCGGCAGCGGCGCGCGGCTCACGGTGCGTAGTCCAGCGCAGCGCGCTTGGCGTCGTGACGGGCCTGGCGCGACTGGCTGTAGTCGTTGTTGAACTGCGCCGGCTCGAAGCCGCCGTAGGTCGGGTTCGGCAGCATCCACCAGCGCTCGCCGAACCAGTCGTGGTACTGCTGCAGCAGCGCGTCACGACCGTCGTTGGTGTTGGCGGTCACTTCGACGAAATCGCCCAGCTGGTCGCCGAACTGCATCAGCACGCGGTATTTCTGCCCGGCCAGGCGGCGGCGGCAGTTCTTCTCGCTGCCGGCCTGCTCGCAGCCTTCGACCACGGTGCCCAGGCCCAGGAACACGCTGTCATCGGCCACCGGCAGGCCCTGCTCGCGCAGGTTGGCCAGGGTTGCGTCCTTCAGGTGCACGGCGCGGTTGGAGATGTACAGCAGGGTCACGCCCTTGGCGTTGGCGGCCTTGGCGAAATCAACCACGCCCGGAATGGCCTTGGCCTTCTTTTCGGCCACCCACTGGTCCCAGGTCAGCTCGTCGTATTCCTTGCCGTCGCGCACCAGGCGCGCCTGGTAGGGCGAGTTGTCCAGCACGGTCTCATCCACGTCCAGCACCACGGCCGGCTTCAGGCCCTTGGCCTCGTTGCCGCGTTCTTCCGGCACCAGCGCATCCCAGTGGGCTTCCTTCAGCGCGGCATCCAGGTGGTCGGCGGCGGCACGGTAGGTCTGCTCGGTGATCGCCTTGTACTCCTGCGCGCGCTGCATCCACAGCACCGCATTGAGATTGTCGTTGGCAGTGGCATCGAGCGCGCCGTCGGCCTTGGCAGCGGCGGCCGGGGCCTCCGGTGCAGCGGCTTCGGCGGCAGGCGCATCCACGCGCTTGCAGGCGGACAGGCCCAGCGCCGCGGTGGCGAGCAGGGTCAGAGACAGGGAAACGGGACGACGCATGGATTCACCGGCAATCAGATATACCGGCGCATTTTACCGGCAAAGGCGGTCCCGGGACGGCTATGCTTGGCGGTTGACCCGTTGCCCTTCCGGAGGCCGCCATGACCGATTCCACCCAGACCCCCGACGTCCCCCTGCTCGACGCCGTGCAGGCCCGCCTGCTGGGCTGCCTGGTGGAGAAGGAGGCAACCACCCCGGACACCTATCCGCTGACGGTCAACGCCGCCCAATCGGCCGCCAACCAGAAGACCGCCCGCGAGCCGGTGATGAACGTCGATGCCGGCAGCGTGCAGCACGCGCTGCGCCAGCTGGAAACACTGGGCCTGGCCCGCCAGCACTTCTCCTCCCGTGCAGACCGTTACGAGCACCGCCTGCAGGCCGCGCTGGACCTGACCCGGCAGCAGACCGTTCTGCTGGCGATGCTGCTGCTGCGTGGGCCGCAGACCCTGGGCGAACTGGTCACGCGCAGCGAGCGCCTGCACCGCTTCGCCGACATCGACGAGGCCCGCCATGCCATCGAGCGCCTGCAGCAGCGCGCGCTGCTGGTGGTGCTGCCGCGCGCCAGCGGCCAGCGCGAAGACCGCTACATGCACCTGCTGTGCGGCGAAGTGGACGGCGCGGCACTGGCCGCCAGGTACGCCAGCAGCGGTGGTGGCAGCGAGGCCAACGACCCGGGCCTGGCCGAGCGCGTGGCCCAGCTGGAAGCGGCCGTGGCCGAACTGCAGGCGCAACTGGCTGAACTGCGCGGCTGAAGGAGTGGGTGCCGACCAACGGTCGGCACCCACCACCATC
>NZ_JAWIRU010000008.1:98045-115663 GCF_036320025.1 Stenotrophomonas sp. SMYL86 | reverse complement strand
GCGGGGCCCCCCCCCCCGCCCAACCGCGCCCACGGCCGCGTCCGCTGCCGGGGGGCCCCCCCCCCGGGCGCCCCCCACCACCATCAAACCTCGGCCGCGCCCGGCGTGGCGTACAACCGGCTCGGGCTGTCCACGCCCGGCAGCTGGATCGCCCCGCGTTCCTGCATGCCCAGGCCCAGCAGGATCTTCCCGGACACCACGTTGTCCAGATCAGTAATGCCATACAGATCCTGCAGGCCCAGTTCAGCGCGCGCATGCGCGAACACCGCCCGCGCCGCCTCACCGGCATAGCCCTGCCCGGCGAATTCGGACAGCACCGCATAACCAATATCCGGCCCCGGCAGGCCATCGCGGCGCACCAGCCCGGCATTGCCCAGCCACGCCCCATCGGACAACCGCTCGATGGCATACATGCCGAACCCATTCAACGCATAGCTGTGCAACACCCGCAGCGCGATGTACTCACGCGCCTGTTCTTCACTGCGCACATTGCGGTCACCAATGAAGCGCACGAAGCCCGGATCATTGAGCAATGCCAGCATCGGCGCAGCATCCCGGTCTGGTTCCAGGCGGCGCAGCCGCAGGCGTTCGCTTTCGATGGGATGCATGGGTGGGCTCCGGAAGGAATACCTCGATTTTGCAACGCCAGCGCCCGCCGTGCAGCACGCTCAGGCCAAGTGGGCCACTACGATGCCCAGCCTAGCCACATGCCCCGTCACGCTGGCCGAACAGGATCGGCCAGTAGCGCACGCACAGGCGATGGACGCATGCGGCGATCAGGCAGAACCCCATGCCCATCAGCGCCAACAGCAGCGGTGCGCCCCAGCGCAATCCCGGGTGCTGGATACGAGCCTTGGAAGGCATGCCGCCGGGATATAGCACCTGTACCTGTTCGCCGACCACGTACAGTGGTGCCCCGGTAGCAAAGGACGCGGTGAACTGAATCATCTGCCCTGTGCGGTCTGGAACCTCACCACCGGGCGATGCAGGGTGATGTCACGTGCGGGCATCCCCTCCATTTCCGACCGGGCATCCTCTGCCTGGACGGCCACCACCGTTCCGGTTACGGAAACGGCCTTGCGCGCGAAACGCTGGACGTCCACGAACAGCCAGGCGGCGGCCAGAAGGATCAGCAGGCCCACGGCAAAGAAAACAGCAAAAAACATCTGAGGAGGGTGGGCATGGTGCTGGCCGGGTTGATCGATCAGCGTGCAGGTGCCGGCGCTGATCGAATGAAGGAGATATCGACATGGTAGTAGCGCGGATTGCCCGGCATGACATGGACATCCAGTTCACGCCCACTCACCTGTGCACGGGGATCGGCCCAGAGATACGCGCTGTGGAAGACATGCCATCGAGTGGTTTCAGGATCGCGCCAGGCGCAGACGATGACGAACGGATGCCTTCCCCCCGAAAATACTCCGCGATCGCGCTTGATCGCCCGGACCTTGGCTTGCACCCGTGTCCCGTGGCGAAGGAGCTGCCTGCGCCGCCATGCCCTCGCCGCCTGCGGCAGGTGCAGAAGTCCCACCCCCAGCAGGAATGGGCCGCCGGTCACTCCCAGTATGACGCTCAGGCCCCAGGGTGATGAGAGCGAACGCACCAGGGCCTTGTCCGGGCGGTCCGGCAGGTACAGCACATCTACATGATCGCCCGTCATGTAGGCACGATGGCGGGTACGACCTGCGAAGAACCGCATCACTTGCCCGCTGCTGGTAGTGAAGTCCACCCAGTACAGGAACTTCACCCCTGAAGTGCGCGAACCACCGCGATCTACGCTGACGGCATCCACATGGGTGATCCTGCCATCGGCAATGACCGCCGCATCGAGGAAGCGCCTGGCCCCAACGTAGGCCAGAAGCGCTGAAACAAGCAGGACCAGGCCCAGCCCGAGGAAGGTACGGGTGAGAACAGCAGGGATATCGTTGGACACTATGAAGGACACGGCGCGCACTTCGGGTGCGCTCACACTAGGCCTTAACCTGATGCAGGCTCAAGGCCAGAAGCGTCAATCGGACGGATTGGAATACCACTTTAGTGGCTTTTCGATCCTCAATCGAACAGCGCCTCGATCGCCGCCAACCCCGCACTCGCCCGTTCCTTCTTGCGCACCGCATCGGCCACCGGATCAGCACCATCGCGCTGGATCTCCTCCGCCGGAATCTCCTCGAAGAACCGGCTCGGCTTCAACCGCACGTGCTCACCGAACTTGCGGGTCAGCTTGCTGTAACTCATCCACAGCTGGATCTTGGCGCGGGTGATGCCCACGTACAGCAGGCGCCGCTCTTCCTGCAGGTTGCCCTCGTCCAGGCTGACCTGGTGCGGCAGCACGCCATCCTCGCAGCCGACGATGAACACGTACGGGAATTCCAGGCCCTTGGAGGCGTGCATGGTCATCATGCGCACCTGGTTGCCGCCCTCGTCCTTGTCGCTGCGCGACAGCAGCGCCAGCTGGCCGGCCAGGTCGGCGGCAGTGGCACCGCGCGGGCCCCCCTCGAACCACTGCGCCAGTTCCTCGATGTTGTTGGCACGGCGCTGGTAACTTGCCTCTTCCTTGGCCTGCTGGCGCAGTTCGCTGAGCAGGCCGGATTCCTTGGCGACCTTGCGGATCATGTCGCCGGAAGTGACCTGCCGGGTCTGTGCACGCAGGTCACGCAGGATGTCGGTGAAGCGCGCCAGGCTGTTGGCCGCGCGCGGGGGCAGTTGCTGCAGGGCACCGATCGCCTCGGCAGCCTGCGCCATCGGCATGTCCTTCTCCTGCGCCAGCTCGGCCAGCTTGGCCAGCGTGCCGGCACCGACGTCGCGCTTGGGTGACTGCACCGCACGCATGAACGCGGTGTCGTCGTCCGGGTTCACCAGCAGGCGCAGCCAGGCCAGCGTGTCCTTCACTTCCTGGCGTTCCAGGAACATGGTGCCGCCGGTCAGGTGGTAGGGAATGCGCAGCAGCTGCATCGCCTTTTCCAGCGGACGCGACTGGAAGTTGCCGCGGAACAGGATGCAGAAATCACTCCACGGCACATTGCGCGACTGCGCCACGAAGGCGATCTCGGCGGCAACCTTTTCGGCCTCATGTTCGCTGTTGCGGCACTCCCACACGCGGATGCGTTCGCCGTCGGCCTGGTCACTCCACAGCTTCTTCAGGTGCTCGTGCGGGTTGTTGGCGATCAGCGCATTGGCCGCGCGCAGCACGCGGTTGGAGCAGCGGTAGTTCTGCTCCAGCTTGATGATCTCCAGCTTGGGATAGTCGCGCCCCATCTGCTGCAGGTTTTCCGGATTGGCGCCGCGCCAGGCATAGATCGACTGGTCATCGTCACCCACGCAGGTGAAGTTGCCCTTGTCACCGGCCAGCTGCTTGAGCAGCCGGTACTGCGCGTCGTTGGTGTCCTGGCATTCGTCCACCAGCAGGTAGCCGATGCGCTCGCGCCAGGCCAGCGCGATCTCCGGATTTTCTTCCAGGATCTGCACCGGCAGACGGATCAGGTCATCGAAGTCGACCGCATTGAACGCCGTCAGGCGCAGCTGGTAGCGCTCGTAGACGCTGGCCGCTTCCTTCTCGCGATTGCTGCGCGCGGCGGCCATCGCCTGTTCGGGCGACAGGCCGGCGTTCTTCGCGCGCGACACCAGGTTCTTCATGTCCTCGATGTCATCAGGCTTGGCCCCGTACATCAGGTCCTTGATCTGCGCAGCGGCATCGTCGGCATCGAAGATCGAGAAGCCGCGCTTCAGGCCAACGGCCGCGTGCTCGATCTGCAGGAACTTCAGGCCCAGCGCATGGAAGGTGCAGATGGTCACCTCGTCGGCGTCCTGCTCGCGCAGGCGCTTGGCCACGCGCTCGCGCATTTCCTTGGCCGACTTGTTGGTGAAGGTGATCGCCGCGATGCGGCGCGCCGGATAGCGGCCGCAGCCGATCAGGTGGGCGATCTTTTCCACGATCACGCGCGTCTTGCCGCTGCCCGCGCCGGCGAGCACCAGCAATGGACCTTCGATGTGCAGGACGGCGGCGGCTTGGGGGGGATTGAGACCGTGCATGGGATGGGGATTGTAGCGGGGCCGGGTGACGACCACAGCGGGCCGCCGGTGGGGTTGCTGAACGGCTTCGGCGAAGCGGGGCTGCGGCGTACAATCCGTCGATGGCCAAGCTCTACTTCTACTATTCGGCGATGAACGCCGGCAAGACCACCACCCTGCTGCAGAGCGCCCACAACTACCGCGAGCGCGGCATGCGGGTGGCGATCCTGACCCCGCGCCTGGACGATCGTGCCGGCGCCGGCGTGGTCGCCTCGCGGATCGGCCTGCGTGCGGACGGCATGGCCTTCGACCGCGATACCGACCTGCAGCGCTGGGTCGAGCAGGATCTGGCAGCCAACGGCCCGATGGGCTGCGTGCTGGTGGACGAGGCGCAGTTCCTGACCCGCGCCCAGGTCTGGCAGCTCAGCGAAGTGGTCGACCAGCTGCGCATTCCGGTGCTGTGCTACGGCCTGCGCACCGACTTCCGCGGCGAGCTGTTCGAAGGCAGCCAGTACCTGCTGGCCTGGGCCGATGAGATGCAGGAGATCAAGACCATCTGCCACAGCGGCAAGAAGGCGACGATGACGGTGCGTGTGGACGAGCATGGCCACGCGGTGCAGGACGGCCCGCAGGTGGAGATCGGCGGCAACGACCGCTACGTGTCGGTCAGCCGCGCCGAGTTCAAGAAGATCACCCGCGGCGAAGGGCGGATCGATCCGGCGCAGGCGCCGCTGCCGCTGTAGCAGGCGCGCCGGTGCGCCATGACCTCCAGCGGTTTACAAGCACGCGCTGTCGCGCCTAGGCTGCGGCTCCCCTGCTGCCGAACTGGACGTCCGACATGCGCTCTGCCCTCCTGCTGCTGCCGCTGCTGTTGCTGCCCCTGCTGGCCACCGCGGCCGAGCGCCCGTCAGGTGAAGACGATGCGGCGGTGATCGGCGCCGGTTTCATGGACAGCCACCCGGACATGATGTACCGGCAATGGGGCGTCAACGCGCTGCGTCGCAACGATGTCAACGGCGCGATGGACAACTTCCGGCTGGCCGCGCGGTATGCGGACAAGCCTGCCCAGGGCTACCTCGGCGAGATGTACTGGTACGGGGTAGAGCAGCCGCGCAATCCGGTCATGGCCTATGCCTGGATGGAGGTGGCGGCCGAACGTGGCTATCCGTTGTTCGTCGAGCTGCGCAACGAGTACTGGGCCACGCTGCCGCTGGAGCAGCATGATGCGGCGCGCGCGCAGGCAAGCGCGCTGCGCGCCGAGTATGGTGACGAAGTCGCGCGCCCACGCATGGCCGAAGTGCTCAGAAAGGGGCGCCGCGAGATGACCGGCAGCCGCGTCGGCTCGATGTCCAACAACGTCGACATCGTGTACATGGACGGCGGAATCTCCCGCACCATCAAGGCCGATCGCCTCTACGACCCGAAGTACTGGGACCCGAAGCAGTACGAACGCTGGCAGGACGAAACCTGGATGAAGATCCGCCGGGGCACGGTGGAAGTGGGTGTGCCGACCCAGTCGCACGCCACCGACAGCAAGCCTTGAAACAACGGTGCCGGCATGTAGCCGGCACCGGGCCGCATCCATTCAGTACAGCGTGCGCTCCGGCGCACCTGCCGGCGGCGGGGTGTACTGGTACAGCCAGGTCTCGGTGAGGGTCTTGCCGCCACTGCGCAGGAACAGACGGATGTCGATCTGCTCGGTGCTGCCTTCCGGCGGCACCAGATCGAACATCGCGCGGTAGCCGTTGATCTCGCGCAGCGGGCGCGCCGACACGATCTCGACCCGGCCACGGCTGGCTTCCACCACGGCCTCGACCTCGCCCTTGTCGATCAGCCTGGCCAGTTCGCCGCCTTCGAAGTCCACCGCGAAGCGCCAGCTGAAATACTCGCGCTTCTTGCCGACCACGCCACCCAGGCCGGTGCGGCTGGCCACGCAGTGCGCCAGCGGCGGCCGTGCCGGCGGTTCGGCGCCCCAGTACAGGCGATAGCCGACCAGCAGCTCCTGGCCCGGCTGCGGCTTTTCCTTCGGGTTCCAGAACGCCACGATGTTGTCGAAGGTCTCGTCCACGGTGGGAATCTCCACCAGCTGCACCGAGCCCTCGCCCCATTCGCCCTTCGGCTCCACCCACAGGCAGGGGCGCTTCTCGTAGAACACGCCGTCGTCCTGGTAGTGGTCGAAGTTGCGGTCGCGCTGCAGCAGGCCGAAACCACGCGGGTTGCGGTCGACGAACATGTTGAAGCGCAGGTTGCGCGGATTCAGCAGCGGTCGCCAGATCCATTCGCCGGCACCGGTCCACAGCGACAGGCCGTCGGTGTCGTGGATCTCCGGGCGCCAGTCCCATGCCATGCGGCGGTCGTTCTCGCCCACCTGGTACATGCTGGTGCACGGGGCGATGCCCAGCCGCTCGATCGCCTTGCGCGGGTACAGCGCGCTGTCGATGTCCATCAGCAGCACATCACCATTGGTGATGGCGAAGCGGTACGCACCGGCCACGCTGGGCGAATCCAGCAGGCCGTAGACCACGATCGTCTCCGAATCGGCCGACGGCTGTTCCAGGTAGTAGGCGATGAAGTCCGGGAATTCCTCCGGCTTGCCCATGCCGGTGTCGATCGCCAGGCCGCGCGCGGACTGGCCGTACTGGCCTTCCTTGCCGACCGCGCGGAAGTAGCTGGCGCCGAGGAAGGCGGCGAAGTCGCGGTCGGTGTCCTTGCGGGTGTTCAGGCGGAAGCCGGCGAAGCCCAGATCGGCCGGCAGCTCGCCGTCCTTGATGCCGCTCTTGCCGTAGTTGAACGCCGCGCCGTCATAGGCCAGCTCCTGCGCCTTGCCGTCGACCACGTCGAACATGCGCACCGGCGAGTGGAAGTACAGGCCCAGGTGGAAGAACTTGGCCTGGAACTTGCCAGGCTGGTCAGCCCACAGCGCATGGTCCTGGCGGTAGCCGATCGACTGGTACTGGTCCCAGTCCAGGCCTTCCAGGCGGCCCGGCAGCACCCGCTTGTGGCTCTTGTAGGGTGCCAGTGCCAGCGCGCGCGCCTGGCCCTTCAGGGTGGCGAAGTCGAACGGCTGCGGCTGGCCGAGGCGGCGCAGGCCCATCTGGCCGCTCTTGCTGGCCGCGCACGCGGGCAGGGACGGCAGGCCGAATGCAGCCAGGGCGAGGGAGGCATTGCGGATGAAGTCGCGTCGTTGCATGCAGGCGCGTCAGGCACAGAGGGAAGGTCGGCCATCATAGGCAGACAAACGTTAACGGGCAGCGGAGACGTACCCTGCCCGTTCAGCTGCCGCTGGCCGCCCGGCTCAGCGCTGGCAATGGCTGCACCAGACGCTGGCGCGCTGGCCGATGGTGGCGTGCTTCAGCGCGCGGCCACAGTTCGGGCAGGGCAGCCCGTCGCGGCCGTACACCAGCAGTTCCTGTTCGAAATAGCCCGGTGCGCCGTCAGGGCTGATGAAATCGCGCAGCGTGGTGCCGCCACGGGTGATGGCGTAGCCGAGGATTTCCTTCACCGCGTCGGCCAGCCGCTGATAGCGCCCGCGCGAGATCTTGCCGGCCTCGCGCAGTGGACTGATGCCGGCCTTGAACAGGCTCTCGGCGGCGTAGATGTTGCCCACGCCCACCACCACCGCCTGGTCCATCAGGAAGGTCTTCACCGGCGCGCTGCGGCCACGGCTGCGGACGAACAGGTAGTCGCCGTCGAACGCGTCGTCCAGCGGCTCCGGGCCCAGCCCCTGCAGCAGCGGATGGATCTCACCGGCGGGCTGCCAGAGCAGGCTGCCGAAGCGGCGCGGGTCGTTGAAGCGCAGCAGGCGGCCGTTGTCCAGGCTGATGTCGACGTGGTCGTGGGCGCGTACCGGCGTATCACCGGGCAGCACACGCAGGCTGCCGGACATGCCCAGGTGCAGCACCGCGCTGCCGATGGCGGTATCCAGCAGCAGGTACTTGGCGCGACGGCGGATCTCCTCGATGCGCTGCCCCGGCAGCAGCTCGGCCACTTCCGGCGGAATCGGCCAGCGCAGGTCGGCGCGGCGCAGGATCACGCCATGCACGCGGCGGCCCTGCAGGTGCGGCGCCAGGCCGCGGCGGGTGGTTTCGACTTCGGGCAGTTCAGGCATGAACCGATTCTACGCCCGCTCAGCGTGGCGGTGCCGCCAGTTCACGGGCATCCAGGACGCCATCACCGTTGGCATCCTGCTTGTGGAAACGCTGCACGATCACCTGCCGCTGCTGCTCGCGGCTGATCGCCCTGCCCTTGCCGCCGGGCAGCTCGTCTGCGCTCAGCACGCCATCGCCATTGCGGTCCATGCGGTCGAAGGCATACAGCATCCACTGCACGTATTCGGATTCACTCACCCGGCCGTCGCCATCGCTGTCCATCCGCTGCAGGTAGCTGGTGGTGTCGGTGACCTGGGCCAGCGCCGCGCCCGGCAGCAGCATCGTCAACGCAAGCCCATACCCAGCCCTCACGCGCCCACCAGGCTGTAGCCCTTCAACCGTGCGGCATAGGCCTGCAGCGCGGCGATCCCGCTTTCCTCGGCCTCACGGCACCACGCCTGCAACTGATGCAGGCGCTCGGCGGCATCGTGGCCGCGGGCCTCGAGCAGCGCCGCCAGCCGCGCGCGGTACTCGACCAGGGTGCGGATGCGCGGGCGCTGTGCCACCCATTCGCTGAGCTGGGCACGACTGTCCGGCTTCAGCCAGCGGCCATCGTTGACCAGGCCACGGCGCAGCCGGCGTGGCAGCAGGCGGCGCAGCTTGGCCCCGGCCTGCACGGCTTCCTCGCGCAGGGCCGGCATGAACACATTGCGCTGGTAATCGGTCATCGCCTGGAAGCGGTGCGACAGCAGCGCCTTCAGGGTTTCGGCATCGGGCACGGCGATGTTCGGGCGCACGTCCATGGCCGGCGCCACCCGCAGCACCCTGGCCAGGCGCAGCGCCTGCAGCAGGCGGATCGCACTCCAGCCGATATCGAACTCCCAGCGCCGCATCGCGAAGCGCGCCGAACTGGGGAAGGCATGATGGTTGTTGTGCAGCTCCTCGCCACCGATCCAGAACCCCCACGGCGTGAGATTGGTGGAGGTGTCGGCGGACTCGTAGTTGCGGTAGCCCCACCAGTGCCCCAGGCCATTGACCACGCCCGCGGCCCAGAACGGGATCCATGCCATCTGGATCGCCCACAGGGCCACGCCCGGCAGGCCAAACAACACGGTATTGATCGCGAACAGCAGCACCGGCCCCAACGTGGCATGCGGGGTATACAGGCGGCGCTCGATCGCATCATCCGGGGTGCCGCGCCCGTACTGCTCGATGTCCGCGCGCATGCCACGCGCTTCGCGGTACAGCTCCACGCCGTGCCAGAACACCTTGCCGATGCCACGGGTGACCGGGCTGTGCGGGTCGTCCTCGGTCTCCACCTTGGCGTGGTGCTTGCGGTGGATGGCCACCCACTCGCGGGTGATCATCGAGGTGGTCAGCCACAGCCAGAAGCGGAACACATGGGCCAGCGCCGGGTGGAAATCGACCCCACGATGGGCCTGGCTGCGGTGCAGGTACAGGGTCACCGAGAAGATGGTGATCTGAGTGAAGACCAGCAGCACCGCCAGCATGGCCCACCAGCCCAGGCCGAGCACACCACCGGTCAACAGGGACATCAGGGCATCTGGCATGACGGCTCTCCGGGTCGACGCGGGGATGGCAGACATCATGGGCGCTTGCGTTGCAAACTGCATCCCTGCGGCGATGCTCTGCATCGCCATCCGAGGCACCGTTCACAGTTGGGGACCTGAGTTGTCGAGCCTTGATCCACGCGCCAGCGCCATGACCGCCGCCCCGCCCCTGGCGGAGCAGCCCCCCTTGATCGAACTGGACCGCGCCACCGTGGTACGCGGCCAGGTGAAGGTGCTGCACGGGCTCAGCCTGCGCATCGCGCAGGGCCAGCACACCGCCCTGCTCGGCCCCAACGGCTGCGGCAAGTCCACCTTCATCAAGCTGATCACCCGCGAGCTGT
This sequence comes from Stenotrophomonas sp. SMYL86, assembly GCF_036320025.1. Taxonomy (NCBI): domain Bacteria; kingdom Pseudomonadati; phylum Pseudomonadota; class Gammaproteobacteria; order Lysobacterales; family Lysobacteraceae; genus Stenotrophomonas; species Stenotrophomonas sp. SMYL86. The sequence goes on along the minus strand of NZ_JAWIRU010000008.1, from coordinate 105,655 downwards.
ACCCGCTGGCCCAGGGCGACGGCACGGTGGCGGTGAAGGTGCTGGGCCAGAACCGCTGGCAGGTGGATCGCCTGCGCTCGCAGCTGGGCATCGTCACCGGCGACCTCAGCAGCAACCTGGCCGACATGCCGGGGCTGACCGTGGAACAGGCGGTGCTGTCCGGCTTCTTCGCCAGCTACGTGGTGCCGGCCTTTCGCGAGGTGACCGCCGACATGCGTGCACGCGTCGGCGAGACACTGGCGATGACCGGCGCGCTGTCGCTGCGTGAGCGCGCCTACGCCGAGCTGTCGGCCGGCGAGACCCGCCGCGTGCTGATCGCCCGCGCGCTGGTCAACCGGCCGCAGGCACTGCTGCTGGATGAGCCCTCCACCGGCTTGGATCTGGTCGCCCGCGAACAGCTGGTGGCGACCATGCGGGTATTGGCGCAGCAGGGCATCACCCTGGTGCTGGTGACCCACCACATCGAAGAGATCATTCCCGAGATCGAGCGGGTGGTGCTGCTGCGCGACGGCCGCGTACTGGCCGACGGCACACGTGCCGAACTGCTGCGCAACGAACCGTTGTCGGCGGTGTTCGGCGGCGCGATCACGGTGGTCGAGCAGGAAGGCCGACTGACCGCGTACGCGGGATAGACAGATGCATCGCTCTCCGTAACCGTCTGTAGAGTCGAGCCATGCTCGACTGCCGTTCGCCGCGAGCAGAAGCAGCCGAGCATGGCTCGGCTCTACAGAAGGCGGGGCAGCGGGCCGGATTCTCCGGCCCGCCACCGCTTTGCTCAGAACCGCAACGCCAGTGCGCGCGACTCGATCGGTGCCATCCGGCTCTGGTCCTGCAGCTGCAGGTCGCGCAGCTCGTACGGCGCACCGAACCCGACCGGCAACGCGGCCTGGTCGAACGGCAGCACCAGCTGGCCTGCACCCGGGCCATCGAACCACGCCGCCGCATGTGCCTGCGCAACCGGCTTCAACTGGCCATCGCGGGCCGTGGCATACAGCGTGCCCCGCGCCTCATAGCGGCCAGCGGCGGCCACCTGCAGCGGCAGTGCCACCTGGCGGCTGGACGGATCCGGTGCCGCCTGGCCGCTGAAGCGCGCGGTCGGCCGCGCCACCGCGAAGGCGACCTTGCCATCGCGCAGCACACCGTCGGCCTGGGCGAACACCTGCAATTCCCACAGCCCCTGCACGCTGCCGACATCGGCCGGGATCCGCACCTGCGCGCGCAGGCTGCCATCGGTGGTGCGCAGCAACCGCTGCGGCCAGCTGCGGCCATCCGGCGCGACCAGCAGGGCTTCACCGCCCAGGCCGCCACGGCGCGATGCCAGCTGCGCGGTGGTGGCGCCGTCTTCCAGCAGGCGTGCCTGCAGCTGTACGTTGCCACCGGCCAGCACCTGCGCCTGGTTGGCCTGCACTTCCAGCCGCAGCGGGCTGTTCGGCTCCAGCACCTGCACCACGTAGCGGCCCTGGGCCTGCGCGCTCTGCAGCGTGTACGCACCGACTGCACTGGTCGCGCCGGTACGCAGCATGCTGCTGCCATCGCTCACCGGCATGCCGGCGTCCTGCAGCCCGCGCGCATCGACACTGCGCGCCACGCTGCTGCGGCCGGCCGGGTCGCGCACCTGTAGCGTGTTGGCCGGCAGCGCGCGGGCACCGTCGGCCGGGCTCAGCTGGATCACCGCATCCGGCGCCGTCAGTGGCAGGTCCAGGCCGCGTTGCAGCTGCGTGCCATCAACCTGCTGCCAGTAGCTGCGGCTGACCGAGGCATACGGCGTGGCCGCCTGCAGCGGTTGTGCGGGGTCCAGCGCCCAGGCAAAGGCCAGTGGCGCGTGTTCGCTCTCATCGGCGGGAAGCGGCGCGGCTACCAGGGCGGCAGGCACCTGATCGCCCGCACGGGCGGCCTGCAGCGGCTGCGCGGCCTGCGCTGCGGAAAGGGACAGCACTGCCAGGGTGGCGCCGGCCAGCAGGGTGGATTGAATCGTCATGGTCGTCTCCCTCACTGGGTCAGGTCGTTGCGCAGCAGGGTGCCGAGGCCGAAGCACTCGCGGCGGCTCTGGTTGTGGCTGAGCGGTTCTGCACCCTGGGTAAGCGCCTTGTCGGTGAACCAGGTGGTGCCGGCGGCCTTCTGGCTGCTGCACTCCAGGAAGCCATCGGAGCAGGACGACAGCCAGTTCTGGGTGAACTCCAGGCCGACGTTGGCGGCATAGCCACCGCAGTAACTGTTGCTGTCCCACACCGCCGATTCCACATCGCTGCCCACCACCGCACGGAACGGTTTGGGCAGCGCCGGGCGACCAGCGGTGCCGTACAGGTTCTGCGCGTTGTAGGTGGCCATGCTCGCCACCTGCTGCTGGCGCACGGCGTCGTTCTTGTAGCCCAGCAGCCAGCCCAGCGAGGTTTCAAAGGTGTTGCCGTTGAGCACCGCATCGGCCAACGGCGTGCCGGCCGAAGACGGTGCCAGCGCGTTGACCTTGCGCACCGTGCGGATGATCTTCGGATAGCGGCTGTCATAGGTCGGGTTGGACAGGATCCAGCGCATCACGTTGCCGCCGTTGGAGTGGGTGATCACCACCAGCTGGGTGATGCCACGGCTGTCGATGAAGCCGGTCAGCTGATTGGCCAGGCAGCCGGCCGCTTCCGGCTTCCACATGTACTGGGTGAAGTCACAGTTGATGACGACGTAGTTGCTGCTGTTCGGCAGGCCCTGGCGCACGGTGTCGATGATCGCCGGCTGCCAGTAGTCCTGGGTGGCGTTGGTCTGTGCGCCGGTGCCATGCACGAAGGCCACGCCGACCACGTCGGCCGCCTGTGCCGGCGCGGCTGCCAGCCCGAGGAGCAGGGCCAGGACGGTACTTCCTGTTGCGGTGCTGCGCATCGCTTCTCTCCCTCTGTCAACGGATCCCCCCGACCCGGCTGGAACTGGACGGCCCCTGGTGCTTGCCGTTGTGCCGATGCTCGCGGCGCGGCCGCGTGAAAGTCCGTGCGCTGCGCCCGGATTCAGGAGACTGACGTCACTCGATGACGCTTTTCATATCGCCGGGATGACCATGCCGGGTCTGGCCGTATGACCGATGGCCACTGCGGTGTCGTATACGGGCTGCGATCATGGCGCGATGTTTTTCCTCCGGAGCCTGTCCATGTCGCTGATTTCCCACCCTGCCCGCCCGCTGCTCGGCCTTGCCGTCATCGCGGCCCTGGCCGGTTGTGCCGCCACCGCCGCCAAGCCGACCGCCGTCGAAGCCAACATCACCACCAAGGCGGTGGGCTATCTGGACAAGAGCGCGGTACCGACCAGCCTCGACCTGGTGCCAGCACCGCCGGTGGCCGGTTCGGCCGCCCTCGCCCTCGACGAACAGGTCAGCCGTGAAGCCCGCGCGCTGCGTGGCAGCCCGCGCTTCGCCCAGGCCGGTGTCGATGCGGAACTCGGCTTCCCCGAAGGCGCCAACCACTTCTCCTGCGCCGCCGACATCGACGTCGATGCGGTGAAGACCCCGGCGCTGTACCGCCTGCTGGAGCGCAGCCGGATCGACGCCAGCGCCGCCACCAAGGCCGCCAAGAACCACTACCAGCGCCCGCGCCCGTTCATGGTCAATGGTGAACCGACCTGCTCGCCGAAGGACGAAGAAGGCCTGCGCAAGAACGGCTCGTACCCGTCCGGCCACACCTCGATCGGCTGGGCCTGGGCCCTGATCCTGTCGGAGATCGCACCGGATCGCGCCGATGCCATCCAGGCGCGCGGCCGCAACTACGGCGAGAGCCGCCTGGTGTGCAACGTGCACTGGCAGAGCGACATCCTCGAAGGCCGCTTCATGGGCGCCGCCGCCGTGGCCCGCCTGCATGACAACGCCGCGTTCAACAAGGACCTGCTGGCCGCACGCAAGGAGATCGCTGCCGCGCGCAAGGCCGGCCTGCACTCCAGCCGCGACTGCGCGGCCGAGGAAGCGGTGCTGAAGGTGCGCCCGCAGAGCGCGCTGTAAGCGCCTGGCGGTTCAATTATTGCCGGCCAGCGGCCGGCACTACCGATGGGTGTAAAGCAGAAGGGCCGGCATTGCGCCGGCCCTTCTTCATTGCATCAACGCGGTCACCGCATCAGAACTTCGCGGTGAACTCCACGCCCCAGGTACGCGGCTCGTTGAGGAAGCCGGTCAGGTTGTTGAAGTCGATCGCGCCGACCACGCGGGTCTGGTTGGTCAGGTTGCGGCCGAACACGGCCACGTCGTACTGGCCGTAATCCCAGTTGTAGCCCAGGCGCAGGCCGCCTTCCAGCGAACTACGGCCGCGGAATTCCGGCGACTCGTAGATGAAGAAGTTCACCGCGCTGCGGTAGGCCCAGTCGGTGTAGGCATACAGCTCGCTGCCATCGCTGAGCGGGAAGCCCACGCGCAGGGTCGCGTTGTGGATCCACTTCGGCGCCTGCGGCAGCGGGTTGCCGTTCACCAGCGCATAGGTGCCACCGTTGATGACGGTGGTCGGGTCGTTGATGGTGCAGCCACCGCCGCAGATCGCTACCGCCAGATCCTTGTCCTTGATCTCGGTGTCGTTGTAGCTGCTGCCGAAGGTCAGCAGCACGTTGTCGGCCAGATAGGCTTCCAGGTCCAGCTCCACGCCCTGGCCGATGGTCTTGTCAGCGTTGAGCAGGGTGGCGGTGTTGTTGGTGCCGCCCACCGCGATCAACTGCTGGCCGTCAACGTTGTAGCGGAACACGCTCAGGCCCAGGCGCGCGCGGCGCTCGAACAGGTCGGCCTTGATGCCGGCTTCGTACGAGATCACCTTCTCCGAATCGGCCTGCGACAGGCCCGGCGCGAAGGCCAGGCGGCCCTGGATCGACGGCGCACGGAAGCCCTTGGCCACGCGGGCGTAGGCATTCACGTTGTCGGTCAGCTTGTACACGCCGCTGACATCCCAGCTGACGTCGTTGACGTCGGTGTTGGCCAGGTACGGGCCACTGACCGGGGTGCCGAACGGCACGGCCTGCAGCACGCTGGCGTTGAAGTCCTTCTTGTCCTGGGTGTAGCGCACGCCGGCGCGCAGCTTGAAGCGGTCGGTGACATCGAAGTCACCCGAGGCGAACACCGCCCAGGCCTTGTTGCGCTGGTTCTGCACCACATGGCCGGTCTGCGGGTTGCCCGGCTTCAACGAGTTGTAGTTGAAGTTGTTGATGGTCACGTCTTCGTCGAAATAGAAGACGCCGGCCTGCCAGTCGAAGCGGCCCCATTCGTTGGATTCGACGCGGAACTCCTGCGTCCACTGGCGATGGTGCGGCAGGCCGTCGGCCGACTCCGACGAGAACGGGATGAAGCCCGGCCCATAGTTGCCAGCGCCCAGCGATGCGTCGCCGTAGCCACCGTCGATGTCACCACGATTGAGCGATTCGGCGGTTTCATAACCGGTGATCGAGTGCAGGGTCACCGAACCGAGGTTCCACTGCAGGCGCGCACTGCCGCCCCAGGTCTCCAGGTCGGAGAAGTTGACGCCATCGTTGGCCACCTTGTCGCGATCGAAGTTCTCGACCAGGCCGTTGCCACCCTTCTGGATGATGTTGGCACGGAACAGGCGGGCGGTGCCGTTGAGCTTGCGCTTGTGCAGGTTGAACAGCGCTTCGAAGTCGTCGCCTTCGTACAGGAACTGCACGCGGCCGGCGGCTTCGTCATAACCTTCGAAACCGCTGTTGGGCGCACCGGCGCGGGTGTTGTCGACCCAGTCGTCACGGCGCTGGTAGATGGCCGAGACGCGTGCCGACCAGCGGTCGGTCAGCGGGCCGCCATAGGCGCCCTGCACGTTCCAGCTGTTGTAGCTGCCGTAGCCCACGCGCACGTAGCCGTCGGCATCCTGCGACGGGCGCGCCGAGTCGAACTTGACCACGCCGGCCGGGGTATTGCGACCGAACAGCGTGCCCTGCGGGCCGCGCAGCACTTCCACATTGGCCAGGTCGAACAGCGGGAAGCCCTTCAGCAGCGGGCTTTCCTGCACCACGTCGTCGTACACCAGCGACACCGGCTGCGACGCATTGAGGTCGAAATCGGTGTTGCCCAGGCCACGGATGTAGAAGCGCGGGAAGGCACGGCCGTAGGACGACTCGATGTTGAGGCTGGGCACGCGCGCGGCCAGGAAGCGGATGTCGTCGCCCGCCGAACCCAGCACATCGAGCTTCTCGCCCTGGATCGCGCTGATCGCGACCGGCACGTCCTTGGCGTTCTCGACGCGACGCTGCGCAGTCACCTGCAGGGTGTCGAGGGCAACCGGATCCTTGGCAGCGGGGGTTTCCTGGGCGGCTGCTACCAGCGGCAGCAGGGCGGAAAGAGCGGCAACGAGGGGGCGCGCGACCGGAAATCGGCCACGGGAAGTGCGGGTCGGGGACATGGCGGTAGGCTGTGTTTGGAGGGGTGGTAAAACGGCGCTACCAGATAATTGTTGCAATACAGCACCTGCCCCGCAAATGCCCGCCGTTCATGGCCACGTCGCCCCGGCCCCCGCGCCCTCGCTAGACTCGGGGTTTTCCAGCCCTGCAGAGCCGCCGCGATGACCCAGTGGTACTTCCATGCCTCCGCCCAGGCCGAGCGTATCGGCCCGCTTGATGACGAGGCCGCGCGCCGTTATGCGCAGGCCAACCCGCGCGCCCTGGCCTGGTGCCAGGGCATGAGCGGGTGGACCTCGATTGCCGAGGTGCCCGAACTGCAGTCCGCGGCCCCGGGCATGCCGAACACCCCGCCGCCGGTCCCCGCCGCGGCCAGCGGCCGCGCCGACGACATCGAGTTCCGCATCGTCGGCCATGAAATGCAGTTCGTGGAGATCGAGCTCGACCCCGGTGAGAGCGCCATTGCCGAGGCCGGCGCATTGATGTTCAAGGATGCCACCGTGCAGATGGACACGGTGTTCGGCGCCGCCAACGGCGACCAGGGCGGCGGCTTCATGGGCAAGGTGATGGCCGCCGGCAAGCGCGTGCTGACCGGCGAGAGCCTGTTCGCCACCGTCTACACCCAGAGCGGCCACGGCAAGGGCAAGGTCGCCTTCGCCGCGCCCTACCCCGGCACCGTGCTGGCAATGAAGCTGGACCAGCATGGCGGCCGCCTGATCTGCCAGAAGGACAGCTTCCTGGCCGGCGCGCGCGGCGTGCAGATCGGCGTGCAGTTCCAGCGCAAGATCATGACCGGCCTGTTCGGCGGCGAAGGTTTCATCATGCAGAAGCTGGAAGGCGACGGCTGGGTGTTCATCCATGCCGGCGGTTGCGTGGTGGAGCGCGAGCTGGCGGCCGGCGAGCGCCTGGATGTGGATACCGGCTGCGTGGTGGCCTACCACCCGACCGTAGACATGGACGTGCGCCGGGTGGCCGGCATCAAGAGCATGCTGTTCGGTGGCGAAGGCGTGTTCCTGGCCACGCTGACTGGCCCGGGCAAGGTCTGGCTGCAGTCGCTGCCGTTCTCGCGCCTGGCCGGCCGCATGTGGATGGCCGCGCCCCAGGGCGGTGGCCAGAACCGCGGCGAAGGCTCGGTGCTGGGCGGCCTGGGCCGGATGCTGGACGGCGACAACCGGTTCTGACCGCCCCCGGTAGTGGGGGGGGGGGGGGGGGGGGGGCGGGGCGCGGGGGGGGGGGGGCGCCCCCGCCGCCGCGGGCGCCGG
>NZ_JAWIRU010000008.1:0-98035 GCF_036320025.1 Stenotrophomonas sp. SMYL86 | reverse complement strand
GCCGGGGCCGGATGCGGGACGGCGACAACGGGTCCTGCCCGCCCCCGGTAGGGCCGGCCGCTGGCCGGCAGCCTCATGAACCGTTGCCAGGTTCCCAATGATTGCCGGCCAGCGGCCGGCACTACCTTTATGAATGGGCGATGTTTCCTACCCTGCCCGCCCCGCCACGGCTTCGGTATGCTGGCGCCCTTTCCTGAATCCGGCGCCGCGAGCGCACTGCCGATGAGCCTGTTCCGCCCCCGCATGCTGCTGTCCGTCGCCCTGATCGGCCTGCTGGCCGGCTGCGGTGGCGACCCGGTCCGCCCCACACCGCCGCCGGCGCCGACCGTGGTGCCGCAGGCCAAGCCGGTGAAGATCGGCATCGCCCTCGGTGGTGGCGCAGCCAAGGGCTTCGCCCACATCGGCGTGATCAAGATGCTGGAGGCCAACGGCTTCGAACCGGCCGTGGTGTCCGGCACCAGCGCCGGCAGCGTGGTCGGTGCGCTGTACGCCAGCGGCATGGACGCGTTCCAGATGCAGAGCAAGGCAGTCGCCCTGGACGAAGCCAGCATCCGCGACGTGCGCCTGTTCTCCGGCGGCCTGGTGCAGGGCCAGAAGCTGCAGGACTACGTCAACGAGCAGGTCGCCAACCGTCCTGCCGAGCGACTGAAGAAGCCGTTCGCCGCCGTCGCCACCCAGCTCGAAACCGGCGAGCGTGCGATCTTCGTGCGCGGCAACGTCGGCCAGGCGGTGCGCGCGTCGAGCAGCATCCCCGGCGTGTTCGAACCGGTGAAGATCGGTGGCCGCAACTACATCGATGGCGGCGTGGTCAGCCCGGTACCGGTGGATGCCGCGCGCCAGCTCGGCGCCGACTTCGTGATCGCCGTGGACATCTCCAGCAAGGCCAGCGGCAAGGCGCCGACCGACATGCTGGGCATCGTCAACCAGTCCATCTCGATCATGGGCCAGCGCCTGGGCGAGCAGGAACTGGCACGCGCCGACATCGTCATCCGCCCGAAGGTGCTGGACATCGGCGCCGCCGATTTCAGCCAGCGTGGCACCGCAATCCTGGAAGGCGAAAAGGCCGCGATGGCAGCCATGCCGCAGATCCGCGCGAAGATCCAGCAGCTGCAGCGCGCACGTGCCGCGGCGGCCGCACCGGCACCGGTGGCCGCGCCGAAGTGCGAGGAAGCCTCGCGCCTGGGCAAGCTGATGGGCCGCAAGGACAAGTGCTGACCTGAGCCAGCGTGTCGCTGCCAGACAGCGACGCGCGTGCTAGCGCGCGGGCCGGTAACCGCTGGCCTGCTGCCGCTCGCGCCTGCGCATCTGGCGCGCCTGCTCCTGCAGTGTCGCCGTGTGCTGCAGCTGTTCCATGCCATCGGCCGGTACGTGCAGCTGGCGTCGCGCACGGGTCAGCGCCAGATAGACCGCGCGCACCGGGTTGTGCCAGATGCGCCCGCCCTGCCCCGCACTGAAGCAACCGGGCGACAGCGAGACCACGTCGAACTGCAGGTTCTTCGCGTGTTCGGCCAGGCACAGCGCCACCCGCCCTTCAGCGGGCGTGTCCTGGTCATCAAGCGCCAGCAGCAGTGACTGCACCCGATCGGCAGACGCAAACAGTTCGACCAGCGCGCCCTGCCCTTCGTCGGCCTGCGTGGCCAGGAAGCGCTCCCATTCCTGGTCCGATGCACTGTCGCGGCGCCGGCGCCACGCATCCAGCGGCCGCTGCAGCACGCTGCGCAGCGCGCGCAGCGATGCCGGATGCAGGTAGGGCCGCAGCCCGAGTGCGTGCAGCTGTGCCGCGTCCAGGGCCAGATCGGCGACGCTGCCATGGATGCGCAGGCCCTCGCTCGGCACCTGCGCCCAGTCGCGGTAATGCAGCACACCGGTGGCGCGGTCGGTGGCACCGACGAACGGCCCACTTTCCTGGCCCAGTCCATCCAGTGCCAGGGTCTGGTTGACCAGGCCCTCGACCTGGTTGCCCTGGCGCACCGACTGGTGCATTTCCAGCACCTTCGACGCGGCCCAGCGCTGCACCGTACCGGTCAGGCACTGGTGCGGATCACCCAGGCTGACCACGCCAGGCGCATGCCCGGCCAGCAACTGCTTCCACGACGGGCTCAGGTCATGCGCCTCGTCCACCAGCAGCATGCCCATGTCCTGCGGCGGGGTAACGCCGCGCAGCGCCAACCACTTGCCGATGTGCGCCGGGCTGAGGCTCAGCAGCGTGCCCCGCTGCAGCTCGGCGTCGAACATGCAGCGCCAGACGTGCTCGGCGGCCGCCATGTACGGCGACACATCGAGCATCGCAGCGGGCACCGAACGGTCGAAATGCTGGAACGCCAAGCCCGGGGCCGACGACGCGCACCAACGGTTGATGGCCTCGAACGCGGTCAGCAGCACCTGCTCCGGGCTGCGCCCACCGATGCCCTGCAGTCCGATGCGGCCGGCAATCTCGCGCGGCGTACGGGTGCTGCGCCGGTAGCTGGCAACGAAGCCACCGGTCTGGCCGCTGCGCGCGGCGTGCTGCGCCACGCGGTTGGCGAACTCGATCTGGGTCAGCAGGCGCACCGCAGTGCTGGCCGGCACGCGGGCGCGGAAGGCTTCCACCTGCCCACGCGAGGGCGCCACGTAGGTGTAGCGGCCCGGCCGCGCCTCCATCAGCGCCAGCACCAGGTGGCCCTTGCCGGTGCCGGCATAGCCATCGAGGTCGATCAGCTCATCGGGGTTGGCGGCGATGGCGCGCAGCACGCGGGCCTGCTCGGAGGTGTACAGGCCATGGTGCTCGACCGACCGCGCATCCGCGGCGGCGACGTCATCCTGCGTGGCCTCGTCGTCGTCACTGGAAAAGGTGGCGGGAAAGCGGATCTCATGTTCAACCAGGGTTTCCTGGCAGGCCTGCTGCAGGGCCAGGCCCGGGTACTCCCGTGGCGATTGCGCGATGACGTCCTGCAGGATCTCCGCCGGCGCCAGCAGCACGCCGTGGGCGGCCAATGCGGTCAACCAGGCATCCAGCTCCGGCTGGCCACCGCCACCGGGGCCGGCCAGCTGCGCGGCGGCACCTTCGTTGTCGGCAAACAGCGCGCAGGCATCATGCAGCAGGCGCTCGATCTCGGCCGCTGGATGCAGGCGCGTCCGGCACAGCTGCGCGGCCATCAGCCCGGCCTGCTCCAAGGCCGTCTGCGGTGGCGTGCCATGGGCGATATAGCGCGCCAGCGACTTGCGCTGCAGCGGCAGGAAGGTGGTGGTAAGCACCGGGTGCTGGAGTTCGGACATGCGTGGAACCGGAAAGGAACGCTGCGGCGCGCGCAGGGCGGAGATGCTCGGCTACCCGACCGGCGCCGTCAAATCGCGGCGGCGCGTTTATTCCAGCTGCGAAAGCGGCAATGCCTGGAAGCCCTTCACCGTGCGCAGCACGAAGCTGGAATTGGCATCGGCCACGCCGCCGGCATTGAGCAGCCGGTCCAGCAGGAAGTGCGAGAAGTGCTCCAGGTCACGCACGTAGACGTGCAGCAGGTAGTCCATGTCACCGGTCAGTGCATGGCAGGCCACCACTTCATCCCAGCCCTGCACGCTGTCCACGAAGTGGCCGATCGCGGCCTGGTCGTGCTTTTCCAGCTGCACGCGCACGAAGGCCTGCAGGCCCAGGCGCAGCTGGCGCGGTTCCAGCCGCGCGCCATAGCCGACGATCACGCCCTCGCTTTCCAGCCGCTGCAGGCGGCGCAGGCAGGCCGAGGGCGAGAGGTTCACCCGTGTCGCCAGCTCGGCGTTGGTGGCGCGCCCATCCCGCTGGATTTCAGCCAGCAGACGTATATCCGTGCGATCGAACTGGACTTCTCCGGCCATTGTTGCCCCGCAACATGGTGAGTACGCAAGGATATTGCGCCAACAAGGCCAATCGGCGCAACTTTTGCAACCCTGTTGCGCGCGCCCTGCCCTAGCATCGTGGGTATCCCGTCAAGGAGTGCCCCATGGACCTCGCCCAGCCCCGCCGCGTCGAACACCAGCAGACCGACAAGGGCTACGTGCCGGTGTATACCACCGCGCTCGTCGAGCAGCCGTGGGACACCTACAGCGCCGACGACCACGCCACCTGGAGCACGCTGTACCAGCGCCAGCGCGAACTGCTGGTCGGCCGCGCCTGCCAGGAATTCCTGGATGCACAGGACGAGATGGGCATGAACGCGCACATGATTCCGCGCTTCGACCAGCTCAACGAGGTACTGGGCGCGGCCACCGGCTGGACCCTGGTCGGCGTGGAAGGCCTGTTGCCGGAACTGGACTTCTTCGACCACCTGGCAAACCGTCGTTTCCCGGTGACCTGGTGGATCCGTCGCCCGGACCAGATCGATTACATCGCCGAACCGGACCTGTTCCACGATCTGTTCGGCCATGTGCCGCTGCTGATGAACCCGGTGTTCGCCGACTACATGGAGGCGTACGGCCGTGGCGGCGTCAAAGCCCACGCGATCGGCCCGGATGCGCTGCAGAACCTGACCCGCCTGTACTGGTACACGGTGGAGTTTGGCCTGATCGATACGCCCGACGGCCTGCGCATCTACGGCGCCGGCATCGTGTCGTCAAAGGGCGAGTCGCTGTACTCGCTGGAATCGGCCGCGCCCAACCGCATCGGTTTCGACCTGCAGCGGATCATGCGCACGAAGTACCGCATCGACACCTTCCAGAAGACCTACTTCGTCATCGACAGCTTCGAACAGCTGATGCAGGCAACGTCGCCGGACTTCACCCCGATCTACGCGGCACTGTCAGACCAGGCGCATTTGCCGGCAGGCGATGTGCAGGGCGATGACCGCGTGTTCCAGGCCGGCACCGGCGAAGGCTGGGCCGACGGCGGCGACGTGTAAGCGCACGGCGCACACCGCTTCGCACTGAAAACGGCGCACCTGGATGCGCCGTTTTCGTTGCTGCCTGCCTGCACCGTTACGGCGGTGCAGGCGAGGGCAGGGCAATCAGGCATCCACGGCCCGGCAGGAACCGCGCACCATCAATTGCGGATGCACGCTGGTTGCGGTCGGCACATCCGGCACGTCGGCCTGCACCAGCATCGCCGCCGCCATGCGTCCGATGTCGGACACATGGCGGCGCACCGAGGTCAGCGGCGGCCACAGCCGCGACGCCAGCGGGCTGTCGTCGTAGCTGACGATCGACAACTGCTGCGGCACCGCGATACCCGCACGCAACGCCACCTGGTACACGCCGGCGGCCATTTCGTCGTTGCCGGCAAAGATCGCACTGGGGCGTTGTCCGCCCATCAGCAGCCGTTCGGCGGCATGCACGCCCGACTCGAACGTATCGCCCGCTTCCAGCACGCGTTCACCCGGCAGGGTCAGGCCCACCTGCGCCAGCCGGTCGAGGAAGCCATGGGTGCGCTCGCGTGCGGTGCGGCGGTCGCCCGGACCGGCAATCACCGCGATGTCGCGGTGGCCGAGCGAGAGCAGGTAGCCCGCTGCCGCGGCCGCACCGTCGCGATCGTGGGTGACCACGGCCTGTGCCTCGTCATCCGATACATGCGCGTTGATGCGGACATAGCGGCATTCGATGCCGTCGAGCATCTCCGTCAACGCGGCCGACTCGGAGGCACGCGGGCCCAGGATCACGCCGTGCAGCTTCTGCTGCTGCACGAAGCGCCGCACGCCGTGCGCGCAGTCCGGAGACTGGCTGTCGCAGGGATGCACCACCAGCTCATAGCCGGTGCCGCGCAGCGCTTCCAGCGCGCCGTGCTGCAGGTCGACAATGCATTGGGCGCCCGGGTCGTCATACACCAGGCCGATCAGGAAGGAGCGGCGGAACGCGAGGCCGCGCGCCAGGGGGTCGGGCACGTAACCGACCTCGCGCATCAACGCCTCGACCTTGTCGCGGGTGTCTTTGCGCACCAGCGGCGAGTTGTTGATGATTCTTGAAACCGTTTTCTTGGAAACTCCCGACAGTCGTGCGATGTCGTTGATCGTGGCAGCCTTGCCCTTCGATGCCGGCAACGCGGCATCGCTAATAATTCGCACTGACATGTATAGAACCAGGTAAGTCGGAGAATTCTAGCCTTGCGCCCGTGGGGCGCGAAGTTGCGGAATGTCGCAGCGAAGATGAATCGCGTCGTGTTCGACCGCTTCTGCTGCGCGAGGTTCCATTGTGATCGCTCTACTTGATGTGCATCTGAACCGTTCTTCCGCGCGTGTTCACCTTGAATGCGGGCGCGACGCGCGCGAACGCCAACATTCCCTTAACCAGGCTCCGCTACAGTCGGGGCATGGACCTGCAGACCTCTCCGTTTCCGGCGTTCCGTGGCCGCGACCGGTTGATCGCCGCAGTCGACGCGGCGATGACCTCCGGTGATGCCGAGCGCATCACCGCCGACCTGCAGCTGGCGCTGCAGGAAGCCATCGCGGACAGCCGCATCGAGTTGCCCGAGTGCGTGCACCGTCCGGTCAGTGATCATTACGCGCGACGCCCGCTGTACCACAGCCGCGAACACGGCTACAGCGTGATTGCCATGAGCTGGGGCCCAGGGCAAGGCACGCCGCTGCACGACCACGATGCCATGTGGTGTGTGGAGGGAGTGTGGTCAGGCGAGCTGGAGATCACCCGGTATGAACTGCTGGAGTGTGCCGGCGAGCGCTGGCGCTTCCGCCGCCACGCCGTGCTGCGCGGGGGCTGCGGCAGTGCCGGCAGCCTGATTCCGCCGCACGAGTACCACACCCTGCGCAACGCCAGCGACGAAGCGCTGGCGATCTCGGTACACGTGTACGAGGCGCAGATGGAGCGCTCGGCGGTGTTCGATCCGCTCGGTGGTGACTGGTACCAGCGTCGCATCCAGGCATTGCAGGCCGACCCGGCCTGAACCGGGGACAGGGCGGGGCGCCACCAGCACCTTGGTGAGCCACGTGGCATCATGCGCCGCTGCGCTGCCGGCCCCGGCGGCGATCCGCGATGCCCCGTCGGGCAAGGAGCAAGACCATGTCCAGCGCTGATCCGCGCCTGCGCGCGCTGTTGAAGCTGGCACCGGTGATTCCGGTGTACACCCCCGAAGATGTGAATGAAGCGGTCGAAGTGGCCCAGGCGCTGTTCCGTGGCGGCCTCCCGGTGATCGAAGTGACACTGCGCACGCCGCAGGCGCTGGATGCGATCAAGGCGATGGTCGAGGCCGTGCCCGATGCCGTGATCGGCGCCGGCACCGTGCTCGACGCCGCGCAGATGCAGGCGGCAAAGCAGGCCGGTGCGCGTTTTGCGGTGTCCCCCGGTGCCACGCCGGCGCTGTATGCCGCCGCGCGCGATGCCGACCTGCCGTACCTGCCCGGTGCCGCCACCGCCTCGGACCTGATCCTGGGCCTGGAGCACGGCCACGACACCTTCAAGTTCTTCCCGGCGGTGCAGGTCGGCGGCGCTGCACTGCTGGCGGCCTGGCACGGCCCGTTCGCCGATGTGCGCTTCTGCCCGACCGGCGGCATCAGCGCGCAGACTGCGCCGCAGTTCCTGCACCTGCCCAACGTGCTGTGCGTGGGCGGCTCGTGGCTGACCACCCCGGCGCTGCTGCAGACCCGTGACTGGGACGCCATCGAACGCCTCGCCCGCGAGGCGTCGGTGCTGGCCGGCTGAACCTGCTGCACGAATCGTCAAAGGTTTGATCGTGATCAAAGCGCCGGCCTCGAGCCGGCGTCATTCTGTGGGCAAGCGCACTACGGAGATCCGAACATGAATTCGACCATGAAGGCCGCTGTCGTGCGTGAGTTCGGCAAGCCACTGGTGATCGAGGAAGTCTCGGTACCGCGCCCGGGGGCGGGCGAGGTACTGGTCAAGATCGAGGCCTGTGGCGTCTGCCACACCGACCTGCACGCCGCCGAGGGCGACTGGCCGGTGAAACCGAACCCGCCGTTCATCCCCGGCCACGAGGGCGTGGGGCACATCGTGGCCGTGGGAGGCGGGGTAGGGCACGTCAAGGAAGGCGACAGGGTCGGCATCCCCTGGTTGTACTCGGCGTGTGGCCATTGCGAACACTGCCTGGGTGGCTGGGAAACGCTGTGCGAGACACAGCGCAACACCGGTTACTCGGTCAACGGCGGCTTCGCCGAGTACGCACTGGCCGATGCCAACTATGTCGGCCTGCTTCCGAAGGAAGTGGGCTTCGTGGAGATCGCGCCGGTGCTATGCGCCGGCGTGACCGTCTACAAGGGCCTGAAAGTTACCGATACCAAGCCAGGGGACTGGGTGGTGATTTCCGGTATCGGCGGCCTGGGCCACATGGCCGTGCAGTATGCCCGCGCAATGGGCCTGAACGTGGCTGCGGTGGACGTGGACGACAACAAGCTGGCGTTGGCCCGGCAGCTCGGCGCGCAGATCACCGTCAACGCGCGCACCACTGACCCTGCTGCCTTCCTGAAGAAGGAAATCGGCGGCGCGCACGGCGCGCTGGTCACGGCGGTGTCGCCGAAGGCGTTCGAGCAGGCACTGGGCATGGTCCGCCGTGGCGGTACCGTTTCGCTCAATGGCCTGCCGCCCGGCAACTTCCCACTGGATATCTTCGGCATGGTGCTCAACGGCATCACCGTGCGTGGCTCGATCGTCGGCACCCGGCTGGACCTGCAGGAGTCGTTGCAGTTCGCTGCCGAAGGCAAGGTTGCCGCCACGGTCAGCACCGACCGCCTGGAAAACATCAACGACGTGTTCGCGCGCATGCACGCGGGCACCATCGAAGGCCGCGTGGTGCTCGACTTCGCCGCCTGACCGCCTGTGCATGGCCGCCGTCGCTCCGTCCCCCTCTCCCACGGACGCGGCGGCCATGCCGATCCATCGGTAGTACCGGCCGCTGGCCGGCAACCCCAGGCACTTCGCGCAGCCGTACAATGCGCGCATGCCTGGCCTGCTCAAGACCCTGTTCCTGTCCCTCGTCGCCCTGATCGGCGGCGTGCTGTCGCTTGCGCTGGTCAGCAGCGTCGCCAGCTGGCTGCCCCCGCTGGTGGGCATGTTGCCGGACAACAACAGCGTGCAGCTGGGGTGGGACCTGGCCTTCAGCGTGCTCGGCGGCGTCGCCGGCATTTCCTTCGCCACCTACTACGCACCGTGCTGGCCGCGTTCGCATGGGTTCTCGATCTGGTCGCTGATCGCGCTGGGCTGCGGCTATGCCATGTGGACGATGGGTGCGGATTTCCCGCTGTGGTTCGTCATTGCATTGCTGGCGTCGCTGCCGGTGCAGCTGCTGGTCGGCTGGTGGTTCGGCCGTCGCGCTTCGCGCAGCGCGGTAGGCAGTGCCGGACTGCATTGATTACGGAATCGTCGCATCCAGTCTGCATGCGGTTGAATCACAGCGTCATAGTCGCTGCAATTGGTGAATCGTGATCCGTGCAGAGCCGCTGGTCGCGCTTCGCTCTGTCCGGTGCAAGTACACCGATACTCTGCAATCCCTGGACATCCATCACCCGCGTCTGACCAGTCCGTTCATCCAAGAAGGCGAGACGAGTGGTTGATTCCGCAATCACCGCCCCGCACCCGAGCTTTTTGTCTTCATCCCACAGCTCGACACATGGCGCTTTTGCTGCTGGCGTGCATACATCACGTCGGATCTCAGCTGCCCATACCTTGCCTGCATGATTGCCAAAGCCAGCAGGGACAGCAATCAGGACAATTGCGAACATGGACATGATCAGTCCCATCATTGGAAGTATGAGGGCCGTTGCAACGCCCAAGGACACTGCCTTTCGGCGCGGCGACCGCTTCGCTCGCGTTTCGGGCTGCGACATCGGCCATAGAAAGTACGTGGTCAATCCGCCAATAGCCAGAGAAAGGAAGGCAAAAATTCCCCATTGTTCTTCCAAAAGGTGTGGATAGTCAGAGGCCATCTGAACAAGCGCGTCCGCACCAAATCCAAGCAATCCTTCCCGGGCCAGCGAGAATCCGTCGTTAGGAATTCCAAGTTCTGCGAGGTAACCATTCCTTGCAGATGCTCCGATCCAATATGTGAAGACACCACACACCGTTATCGCGAATGTGAAGACAATCACCAGATTCGGCCAATCTATCCCCCTCTGCGGGGGCACGCGGGGTACCGCATCTACCTCATGTTCCGTTCGTGCCATGCGTGTGTTTCCGATTTGAGTTGTCCTCCGTAGAGAACGGCATCCCGACCCTCAAATGAAGAGGCGAAGGCGACTTTTTCGCGCAGCGCAACACAGGCTTAATAATTCCTCCCTAGGCTCGGTGCGCGCCGAACGTCGGCAACGCGGCGCAGGGGTCTGTCCCATGGATATCGGGCAGGCGCGGCGCGGATCACCACAGGGAACCGGGGAATCCATCCGATGCGTCACCAGATCCGGGAGGCTGCAGCTGCAGCCCCTCTTGCGAAGCGTTTGTCCCGTGCCGTGCACGCCGTGCTGATCGGCGGCCTGGCCGTGTTGCCCGTCGATGCCATGGCCGAGGCCGAAGAGGCCGACGGCGATACCCGAGAACAGCTGCAGCAGCTGGACACCGTCACCGTCAGTGGCAGCTACGCGAAGAGCCTGGAGCGCGCGGTCGATCTGAAGCGCGCCAACGTCGGCTTCTCCGATTCGATCGTCGCCACCGACGTCGCCGATTTCCCCGAACAGAACCTGGCCGAGGCGCTGCAGCGCATGCCCGGCGTCACCATCGAACGCAACAAGGGGCTGGGCAGCAAGGTCAGCGTGCGTGGCCTGCCCAGTGAGTTCACCCTGGTCTCGATCAACAACCTGGCCACCGCCTCGGGCAGCGGCGGGCGTGATGTGCAGTTCGACATCTTCGCCGCCGATGTGGTGCAGACCGTCACGGTGCAGAAGTCACCGACCGCTGCGGACGAAGAGGGTGGCATCGCCGGTTCGGTCTACATCGAAACCGCCAAGCCGTTCGACTACGCCGAGCCGAAATTCAGCGCCTCGGCCGAGGCCTCGCACAACTCGATCAACGGCAAGGTCGACCCGAAGATCTCGTTCCTGGCCAGTGACACCTGGGGAGACTGGGGCGGCCTGGTGTCGTTCTCCAAGGCCAAGCGCAGCAACCGCACCGATTCCAATTCCGGCATCAACTTCCGCCCGATGGGCCGCTTCCTCGAAGCGTCCGGTTCGCGTTCGTCGCAGGCCGCGGCCGTGCTGGCGCGCGATGCTGGCATCGTGGTGAAGAACCGCATGGACAAGGACGAGACCAGCCGCATCATCTTCCAGGACAAGGTCGGTGACCGTGTCTATCTCAACGAGCAGGACCAGTGGGGTGCCACCGCATCGCTGCAGTTCAAGCCCAGCGAAACGTTTTCGCTGAGCTTCGACGCGATGCTCGGCGGCTACGACACGCATGAAGACGAGTACGATGCGGCGGCCTATTCGGCCTCCAGCCGCAGCACGCTGGACAGCATCTACGACTACGACCGCACCACGCTGGGCGGCTACGGCATCACCGTGCTCAAGGACGTGGCCTACACCGCCACCCAGCACGAGATCCTCAGCAAGGACCGCAACGCCAACACCGACTATCGCCAGTTCAGCAGCAAACTGGACTGGAAGGTGGCAGGCTGGGACATCGATGCGCTGGTCGGCTACTCCGGCGCGCGCAAGGATTCGGACTACGCCAACCTCAAGCACGTCACCTATGCGCCGTCGCGTACGCGCTGGACCGGCAATGGCGGTGAAACGGTGCCGAGCAGCATCGGCGGTTTCGACATGTACAACGCTGCGGACAAGTACCTGTTCGAGGCGTACGAAACCGAAGTGGAAAACGTGAAAGACGACAAGTACGCCGCACAGCTCGACCTGCGCCGGCAGATGAACCTGGCGTTCTTCCCTGCACTGAGCGCGGTGCAGTTCGGTGCGCGCTACACCGACAAGACCAAGCAGCGCGAGTTCGGCAGCGGCAAGATCCAGGGCCCCTCGGCTGGCAGCGCGGCGTGGGTGAACAAGCGCACGCTGGCCGACAGCAACCCGGTGTGGATCAGCCAGCTGGCACCGGGCGGCGCCTACCGCCCAAGCGATCTGGACTGGCAGCAGATCTCCAACGCCTATGCGCGGTCCACCTTCCGCTATCCCGGTTATACGACGCCGCTGGACCCGGGCCAGTATTACGAGGTGAAGGAGAAGACGCTGGCGCTGTATGCCATGGCTGATTTCTACTTCGACATCGGCCAGGTACCGGTGTACGCCAATCTCGGCGTGCGGTCGATCGATACCGACGTCGACTCCTCCGGTTTCCATCCGGTGCAGAAGCCCGATGGCAGCAGCGGTTTCACCGCCACGCCGATCTCCAGCAGCGGCGATTACAGCAAGCTGCTGCCCAGCTTCAACATGACCGCCGAGATTACCGAGGGCCTGGTGCTGCGCGGTGCTGCGTCGGAAACGCTGATGCGTCCGTCGCTGACCGACATCGCCTACCGGCGCACGGTCAGCTGGAGCAGCTTCCGCTTCATGGATGGCAACCCGGCGCTGAAGCCGACCACGGCAAAGCAGTGGGAAGTGGGCCTGGAAAAGTACCTGCAGAACGGTGGCCTGCTGGCGGCGTCGTACTTTTCCAAGAAGATCGACGGTGTGGTGCGGCAGTCGCTGACCGGCATCGTGCCGAACGTCGAGAAGCTCAACGCCAACGGGTCGCTGGATGGCTACTACGACTTCGAGGTGTACCAGCCGGTCAATGCCGATGGTTCGTACAAGGTCAGTGGCGTGGAGCTGGTCGCGCAGCTGCCGCTGTCGATGCTGCACCCGGCACTGGAAGGCTGGGGCATCAATGCCAACTACACACAGCTGGACAACTCGCTGACCGGCGCATCGGATCTCTCGATCCCGACACCGCCGGAGGGGCTGGCCGAGAAGGCGTACAACTTCACCCTGTACTACGAGAACGATCGCTTCAGCGCACGCGCCTCGTACAACTACAAGGACAAGTACGTCGAGTACATCCATCTCAACATGTACCCGGTCTACCGCGATGCCTATGGCCAGCTGGATGCCTCGATCGGCTTCCGCCTCAACGACACCTGGAAGCTGAACCTGGAAGCGATCAACCTGCTGGATGAAAAGACCAGCGGCTATACGATCGACAAGGCGTTCCCGACCCAGTACGAGTTCTCCGGGCGCCGCGTCACCTTCGGCATCCGCGCGGACTTCTGATCGGTCCGGGGCGGCGCCCTCGGGCGCCGCCTTCGTGTAGAGCCGGGCCTATGCTCGACTGCTTCTGATCGCGGACGTGAAAGCCGAGCATGGGCTCGGCTCTACAACTCCGTAGTCGGCAACACCTGCTTCAAGCGTTCGATACCCTGCCACGGATTCCCCTTCAGGCGCTTCGCACGCGCCAGCGCCTTGGCCATCGGAAATGCGTCGGCCGCGCTCACCCGCGCCAGTTCTTCCCAGCGCAGCGGCACCGCCACGCCGGCACCCTCGCGCGCGCGCAGCGACCACGAACACACGCTGGTCGCACCGCGTGTGTTGCGCAACCAGTCGATGAAGATCACGCCGCCGCGCTTGGCCTTGCTCATCGTCGCCACGTAGCGATCAGGCTGCTCCAGCGCCATTGCCTGCGCGAACGCCTCGCAGAACGTCTTCGCTTCGTCCCAGCCAGCCTTGGGCTGCAGGGGGACCACCACGTGCACGCCCTTGCCACCAGACAGGCGTACGAAGCTCTTCAGGCCCACCTGCAGAAGGCGGTCACGCACATCGCGTGCACCGGCTTTCACCTGTGCCCAGCTGACGCCTTCGCCGGGATCGAGATCGAACACCAGGCGATCCGGGTGCTCGGGGTCGGCCACGGTCGCGCCCCAGGGATGCAGTTCCAGGGTGTTCATCTGCACCAGCTGCAGCAGACCGCGCGTGTCGTCGATGTAGACGTAATCCTCGCGGCCGCTTTTCTGCTGCAGGGGCACCGCATGTACTGCATCGCCCAGGCCGGGACCATGGTGCTTCTGGAAGAAGCAGGCCTTGCCCACGCCGTCCGGGCACCGGAGCAGTGACAGCGGACGTCCGGCAAGTTCGGGCAGGATCCAGCGCGCCATGCGCTGGTAGTAGTCGGCCACGTCGCCCTTGCTCAGCTTCTCCTTTGGAAACACCACCCGCTCCGGGTGAGTGATCTGGACCTCGCCTCCAGTCCCGGCATCTGCGGTGCTCATTCCCAGGTCCTCCTTCTGCTTGTCGCTGCGCAGCCGCTTGAAACTGGCCTGGCGCAGCAGGCCTTCCTTGCCCCAGCCACGGAATGCCACCTCCGCCACCGCCACCGGTTTCACCCAGCGTACGTCGGCAGCGCGGAACGACACATGCGCTGGCAGCTGCAGCGCGGGCGTCTTCACTGCCAACGGCTGCAGTGCCCTGAGCAGCGCGCGCAGGCTCTCGTCGTCGAAGCCGGTGCCCACGCGGCCCACATAGCGCAGGCCAGCCTTGTCCGGCGTGGCCAGAAGCAGCGAGCCGAATCCCACCCGGGAACCCTTGGGCGCCGTGTGGCCGACAATCACGAACTCGTCGGTGTCTTCGTGCTTCACCTTCACCCAGCTGCGGGCGCGGGCGTTCACGTACGGCGCATCCACCTGCTTGCTGACGATGCCCTCGAATCCCGCCTCGCCGCTGGCGTCGAACACCTGCGGCCCATGGTCGACCACGTGTTCGCTGAAGGCCAGTGTGCCGGGCGCCGGCCCGATGAGATCCTTCAGCAGCGCCTTGCGTTCCAGCAGCGGCGCACGACTGATGTCCACGCCGGCCACACCCGGAAGATCGAACACGATGTAGCGCAGCGGTTGTTTCGAACTGCCGTCGATCACCCGCTGCAACGCCGCGAAGTCACTGCGTCCTTCCTTGTCCAACACCACCAGCTCACCATCCAGGCGTGCATCGCGCACCGGCAGCGCCTGCACGGCCTGCACGACCTCGGGAAAATCGGACGTCCAGTCCAGACCGTTGCGCGAGCGGAGTTTCACCTCGCCGCCGTGCAGATCGGCCAGCAGGCGATAACCATCCCACTTGATCTCGTGCAGCCAGCGCGCACCGTCCGGCGCGCTGTCGCGATGATCGGTCAACTGCGGTTTGAACGCGCGTGGATAGGGCGTATCGCGTGCATCGTCCAGTTTCAGCGCGCGTGCATGCCAGCGGACATCGGCCTTGCGTGTGATCGTGCGTGTGGCAGGTGCATCGCGCGCCGCCTTCTCTGTGGAACGCTTCTTTGCCGCAGGCGCTCGTTTCGGCATCGAGGCCGTCAGCAGGTCATCTGCCTCGGCGTCGCGCGCTTCGCCGTCGTCACGCTTGATCAGCAGCCACTGTACCTGGCGTGCCTTCATCGCGGTGCGCACCAGCTTCCAGCCACCGGCCAGACGTTGTCCATGCAGCACGAAGTCGATCTTGCCAGCGGCCAGCGCCTGCAGAGGATCACCTTCGCAGGCCCAGGTGCCGTGATCGAACACCTCGACGTGACCTGCACCATAGTGGCCTTCGGGAATGTCACCTTCGAAGCCGGCATAGGACAACGGGTGATCTTCCACTTCCACGGCGAGCCGCTTCTCGCCGACGCGAAGCGAAGGCCCTTTCGGCACCGCCCAGCTCTTCAGCACACCGTCCATCTCAAGGCGGAAGTCATAGTGGCGCGAACTGGCATGGTGCAGCTGGATGACGAAGGTCGGCCGCCGCTTCGGATCACCCTGGGCGCGCGTGTCGTCAGGCTCCGGCGTCTGTCCGGCGCCACCGCCCAGTCTGCGTTTGCGCCGGTACTGGTGCAGCGACATGGTTCAACCTGCCTTGCGCCGCGTGGTCTTTTTCACGGCCTTTTTGGCAGCCTTCTTCGCAGCCTTCTTCGCCGGTGCCTTGCGCGTCGCCGTCTTCTTCGCCGGCGTGCGCGTGTTCGCGTCCAGGCTCTTCTGCAGCAGCGCCATGAAATCGACCACATTGGTGCTGGCATCCTCACGCGGTGCCGGCTCATCGTCCACCCGGGTAGTGCCGCCCTTGGACTTGATGCGCTTGTTCAACACCTGCTGCAGGCGCTCGCGGAACTCGTCGTGGTATTGGGATGGGTCCCAATCGCCGGCCATCGACTTGATCAGCTGCTCGGCCATCGCCGTTTCCTTGCTGGTGATGCGGTAGTCGGAGAGTTTTCCGGTGGGCAGCTTGTAGTCCTCGGGATCCACCAGTTCCTGCGGATAGCGCAGGATCATCAGCACCAGCGCGTCCTCATGCGGCATCACCGCGCACAGGTATTCGCGCGTGCGCACCACCACCCGCGCGATGCCCACCTTGCCGGTACTGCGCAATGTCTCGCGCAGCAGCACGTAGCCCTTTTCAGCCTTCTTGCCGGGCACCAGCAGGTACGGCTTCTCGTAGTAGCGCGCGTCGATCTGCGCCGCATCCACGAACGATTCCACCTCCACCGCCTCGTGGCTTTCCGGTGCCGCCGAACGGATATCTCCTTCCTCCAGCACGACATAGCTGCCCTTGTCGTACTCATAGGCTTTGACGATGTCCTTCCACGGCACTTCCTCGCCGGTGTCGGCGTTGACCCGTTCGAAACGGATCGGCTTGCGGTCGCGGGAGTCGAGCATGCGGAACTGCAGATCGACCTTGCGTTCGCCGGACATCAGCGACACCGGCACATTGAGCAGGCCAAACGACAGCGTGCCGGTCCAGATCGGGCGGGCCATGGGCGCACCTTTGGCGGGGCAGGGTGCCCAGCTTGGGCTGGCAGGCGTAAATCAACCGTGTCCGTGCCGTGCACGCCAAGTGGCGCGGCGACCTGGCTGTAGAGCCGAACCCACGCTCGGCTGCATCAGGTGCCCTGCGCTACTGCAACAACGGCCTCACCGCCGCCGCCGGGATATGGTCCAGCGCCCGCCATGCATCCTCCACCACCGGCCGTGCCTGCGACCAGCCCAGCCGCGACTGCCCGCGCATCTGTTCCCAGTGCTCGGCCAGTTCCTCGCAGGTATCGGCGGCATCACCGCGCGGCCAGTCGGCAGCGTGGGTGGTCAGCGCGAAGGCATAGACCGGGCACAGATCGCGCCAGTTGCGGTGGCTCTGGCCACGCCTCTCCTCGTAGTCGCTGAGCATGTACTGCAGGTAGTCCTGCGCCACTGCCTGCGGATCTTCATGGCGGCGCGTGCGGCGCTGCGCGGTGCGTTGGCCGAGCGGATCGAGCAGGGCGTTGAACACGGACGGTGCGGGTCGTTCAAGACGGGGCATGGCCGGCTCCTGCAACGGGGGCGGGTGGGCAGGAATACGCGCGGTGCCGTTACCGGGGGGTGAGCGAGATGTTCATGACGCCAGGTTCGCGGCGGCTTTACCTGCTGGGCGGTGTAGTGGAAGCCCCCGAGCGCAGGTACCAGACCATGAGCCGAGAGACCTCACGAGACCCGCTGCGGGAAAACCACCCGCCCATTCCCGGCGAGCAGCGCGGCAAGCGCGATGCCGACAACGCCGACTACCGCGGCACCGGTGCACCGTTCTTCGACGCTGAGCACGGTGACGACCACCTGCCGGTGAAGCACGAGGCTGAACAGGCCGCCCAGGACCGCAAGGATGGCGGTGACCGCCATCGCGGCGGCCAGGAAAGCCCGCTCAAGCGGCGTGAGCGCAAGCAGCGCGCCAGCGACAACCAGGACGAGGCGCTGGAGGAGACGTTCCCGGCCAGCGACCCGACCTCGCCGTTCGTGCCAGCCAAGGCCCCCGATTGACGGTAGCGCCGGCCGCTGGCCGGCAACCTCCTGACGTCCTGCACGGCGCGATGCCGGCCAGCGGCCGGCACTACGCCTTCAGCGCCACGACCATTGCAGGCCGACGTTGGCCCGCCTTCCCGGTCCCGGCTCGTAGAAGCGACCATTGCCATCATTGACGATCACCGAGCCGATGTAGGCCTGGTCCAGCACGTTCTCCAGCCGGGCGAAGGCGCGCAGCTCGCCACCCGGCAGGGTCCAGCGACGCCCGGCTTCCAGATGCAGCAGGGCGAAGCCGGGCGCGCGTTCGGTCGCCACGTCGTTGACCACGGTATCGCTGCTGGCGGAGGCCTCCAGCGCCCACTGCCACTCGCGCGGTGACCATTGCAGCCGGGCGAATGCCTGCTGGCGCGGTACCCCGGGAAGGCGGCTGCCGGCAGCAACCAGGGTATTCGAAGTCAGGTACGGCGAGCGCACCTGCGCCTGCAGCCAGGTCCACGCCAGCTGCAGCTCCAGCTGCTCGGCCAGCGGCTGGCGATACTGCAGTTCCACACCCTGGCGGCGGGTGCGGCCGATGTTGCGATAGGTGCTGCGCCCACCAGAATTGCTGGCAACTGCCAACTCATCGTCGGTATCTGCGCGGAACAGGCTGACATCAAGCTGGGTTCCATCCTGTGCGTGCCATTTGCTGCCTACCTCCAGGCTGCGGCTGCGTGCCGCCGCCAGATCCAGTGCCAATCCCGCCTGGCCGTCGGCGCGATAGCCCAGTTCGTTGAAGGTGGGGGTCTCGAAACCACGTCCCACGGCGGCGTGCAGCCGCCACTGCGGGTTGGCCTCGAAGCTGACGCCTGCCACCGGCGTGGTCGCCTGGTAGCGGCGGCGGCCACTGTCGTCGGGGTTCGCACCGACGATGTAGCGGTCGTCGGACGCGAAGCGCACCGCGCTGTGGCGCACGCCCGCCAGCAACGACCAGCGCGGGCTCCACTGCCACCAGGCCTGGGCGAACTGGTCCACGTTCTGCACCGTGTCGATCTGGTCGCGGCGCAGGCGCCCGCGCACGCCGAGGGCGCTGCCGATGAAGTTCTCGTAGCCGGTGCGGTGCTGGCGCTGGCGGTCTGCGCTGAGCCCGGCCACCAGGTCCAACGGCCCGCCGGCGAGGTCGCCGTGCCAGCCCCAGCGCGCGTCCAGGCCGCCATAGCCGCCCTCCAGATCGATCACTCCGCCAGCGTGCAGCGGGTTCGCCTGGGCGGTCGGCGGAATCGGCAGGTATTGCGTCACCGTGCGCTGGCCGGCATAGCCCATCAGCTGCCAGCGCTGCGCGCCGGTTTCCCGGGTCCAGCGCAGACCGGCCTGCTGCTGGCGCACCGATTTGCGGGTGTTGTACTGGTGCGCCACCGCCGTGGCCTGGCGCGGATCAGCCGCCACCTGGGCACGAGTCAGGCCCAGCGGATCCTGCGCATCGGGGGCGTCCAGCGCATTGAGCAACAGCTCCAGCCGCCCACCGCCCAGATCACCACCGATGCGCGCATTGAGCGATTCGCGGCGCGCGCGGCTGTGGTCGCGCCAGCCATCGGTGCGGAAGTGGTTGGCGGCGATGTTGTAGTCCAGCCCGTTGCCGGCACCCTTCAGCTGCGCGCCGACACTGAGCGTGTTGTCGGCGCCGGCGTTCACGCGCAACCGCCACGGGTCCCCGGCCTGGCCCTGCGCGCTCCAGACCTGCAGCACGCCACCAGAGGAATTGCCGTACAGCGCCGAGAACGGCCCGCGCAGCGCCTCGATGCGTTCGGCGCCGAGCAGGCTGGCGTGCGACAGCTGGCCCTGGCCGTCAGGCATGGTGGCCGGCACGCCGTCGATCAACACCCGCACCCCGCGCACGCCAAAGGTCGAGCGCGCACCGAAGCCACGGATCGACAGCTGGGTGTCCTGGGCAAAGTTCTGCCGGTCGCGTGCCAGCAGCCCCGGTACCCCGGCCAACGCCTCGGACAGCTGTGCGCCGGTGCCCGCGCGGCCGGCGTCGATCCAGACCGTGTCCTGGCTGGCCGGCAGCGCGAACGGGTCGATGCCCGGCACCCGTGCGGCCTGTACCTGCACCGCAGGCAGGGCGGTGGGCGCAGGCTCGGCCACCGCCGCCCAGGGCGACAGCAGCAGGGCGGACAACGGCAGGCAACGGCGGCGTGCGGCAGGATTCATGATTCAGGTTGATGGATCGGGCGGCAACGCACGCCATGGTACGGGGCGGCAGATGACGATGGTGGCGGCCAGCCCCGGCAGGCTTTGTTACGATGGGCTGTTTCCGGCCGAAAAGCCGCAAGCCGCGTAGCGCACTTCCTCCCCCTTTCCGTCTACCGAACGAGTACCGCCGTGTCCTTCTTTGCAAACGTGGAACTGGTCCCAGGCGACCCGATCCTGGGCCTGACCGAGGCGTACAACGCCGACAGCCGCCCGACCAAGGTCAACCTGGGTGTGGGCATCTACTACGACGAGAGCGGCCGCATTCCGCTGCTGCGCGCCGTCAAGCAGATCGAGCAGCAGCTCGCCGCTGAAGCCAAACCGCGCGGCTACCTGCCGATCGATGGCCTGCCGGCGTATACGCAGGCTACGCGCGAGCTGGTGTTCGGCAAGGACTCGCCGCTGCTGGCCGCCGGCCGCGTCACCACCGCACAGACCGTCGGTGGCAGCGGTGCGCTGCGTGTCGGCGCCGACGTGCTGAAGAAGCTGCTGCCGCACGCCACCGTTGCGCTGAGCAACCCCAGCTGGGAAAACCACCGCGCCGTGTTCAGCGCGGCCGGCTTCGAGGTGGTGGACTACACCTACTTCGACCCGACCACCCATGGCGTCAACTTCGACGGCCTGCTGGCCGACCTGGGCAAGCTGGACGCCGGCACCGTGGTGCTGCTGCACGCCTGCTGCCATAACCCCACCGGCGCCGACCTCACGGTCACCCAGTGGAAGCAGGTCGCGCAGCTGCTGAAGGAGAAGCAGCTGTTCCCCTTCATCGACATGGCCTACCAGGGCTTCGACAAGGGCATCGAGCAGGACGGCGCCGCCGTGCGCATCATCGCCGAAGCCGGCATCGACAGCTTCATCGTCGCCAACTCGTACTCCAAGTCGTTCTCGCTGTATGGCGAGCGCGTGGGTGCGCTGTCGATGGTGGCGCCGACCGCCGCTGACGCCAAGGCCGTGCAGTCGCAGGTCAAGCGCGTGATCCGCACCATCTACTCCAGCCCGTCCACCCACGGTGCCGCGCTGGTGGCCGGCGTGCTGACCAACCCGGAACTGCGCGCGATGTGGGAGCAGGAGCTGACCGAGATGCGCGAGCGCATCCACGCCCTGCGCCAGGGCCTGGTGGAGAAGCTGGCCGCTGCCGGTGCCCCGCAGTTCGGCTTCATCAACGAACAGGCCGGCATGTTCTCCTACTCCGGCCTGAGCCGTGAGCAGGTCGAACGCCTGCGCGACGAGTTCGGCATCTACGCCGTCGGCACCGGCCGCATCTGCGTGGCCGCGCTGAACCAGAACAACCTGGAGTACGTCGCCAAGGCCGTGGCCACCGTCGCCAAGGGCTGAAGCAACGCTCCAGTCGCTTGAAGACAAAGGCGCCGAAAGGCGCCTTTGTTTTTGCTTCTGCTTTGCCTCTGCCTTTGCCACACCCTCCGCGCTCGCGGCGAACCCTGAAGCGCAGGGCGAGGTACACCGTGGACAGGACCGTGAGGCGCATGGATGCGCCGACCGAGCCCCCATGGGTGAGGGCGCTTTGCCTGCGAAGCACTGCTTCGCAAGCGCCCGAACGCCCTGCCGCCAGCGGCTGGGCCGGACCCCGGAGGGGGGTTTACGGCGTGTCCTGGCCACGGTGTACCTCGCCCTGTGCCTCCATGAAGGAGTGCGCCGACAGCGCAACGCATCTGGAAACGATTACGCCTTCCCGCGCTCACGCACGGCCCCGCCATACGGGCGACAATAGGCGTTTTCCCGCTGCCGAGACCTGCCCGACCATGTCCCGTACTTCGTTGACCCGCTTCCTGATCCAGGAACAGCACGCCGGCCGCATCAATGCCGACCTGCGCCAGCTGATCGCGGTCGTCGCCCGCGCCTGCACCAGCATCTCCATCGCCGTCAGCAAGGGCGCCCTCGGTGGCGTGCTCGGCGACGCCGGTACCGGCAACGTGCAGGGCGAAGCGCAGAAGAAGCTGGATGTGATCAGCAACGAGATCCTGCTCGAAGCCAACGCCTGGGGCGGCCATCTCGCCGCCTGCGCCTCCGAAGAAATGGACCACAGCCAGCCGGTGCCGGACATTTATCCGCGCGGTGATTTCCTGCTGCTGTTCGATCCCCTCGATGGCAGCTCCAACATCGACGTCAACGTCTCCGTCGGCACCATCTTCTCGGTGCTGCGCTGCCCGACCAACGTCGAACTGCCGGGGGATGATGCTTTCCTGCAGCCGGGCAGCAAGCAGATCGCCGCCGGCTACTGCATCTACGGGCCCAGCACCCAGCTGGTGCTGACCGTCGGCCACGGTACCCATGCCTTCACCCTGGACCGCGAGAAGGGCGAGTTCGTGCTGACCACCGAGAACATGCAGATTCCGGCGGCCACCCAGGAATTCGCCATCAACATGTCCAACCAGCGTCACTGGGAAGCGCCGATGCAGGCCTATGTTGGTGATCTGCTGGCGGGCAAGGAAGGCGCGCGCGGCAAGAACTTCAACATGCGCTGGATCGCCAGCATGGTCGCCGACGTGCATCGCATCCTGACCCGCGGCGGCATCTTCATCTACCCGTGGGACAAGAAGGATCCGTCCAAGGCCGGCAAGCTGCGCCTGATGTACGAAGCCAACCCGATGGGCCTGCTGGTCGAACAGGCCGGTGGCGCTGCCTGGACCGGCCGCGAGCGCATCCTCGACATCCAGCCCGACCAGCTGCACCAGCGCGTGCCGGTGTTCCTGGGTTCGCGCGAGGAAGTGGCTGAAGCCGTGCGCTACCACCACGCACACGACGACGCGCAGGGCTGACGGCCTATCGCCTGACAGCGGTCATGGCAGTTCGATGACATGACCGTGGGGTGACACCGAGGGCGGCAAACGGCACCATCAAGCCGTTGCCGCCTAAGGAATGCACGCATGCACGAGCAGGGCCCGGTCGATTTCATCGAAGTCATCCACAACGCCGTCCCCAGCGAGGTCTGCGCGGCCATCGTTGAGCGCCTGCGCGCTACGCGTGGCCTGCAGCCCGGTGCGGTGGGCAGTGGCGTGTTCCCGGAACTCAAGCACAGCAAGGATCTGCGCATCAGTGGCCTGGACGGCTGGCAGGATGTCGATCAGCAGCTGCAGATCGCGGTGTTCAATGGCCTGCTGACTTATCTACGCCGTTATCCACAGGCGTTGATTGCGCCGCTGATGTTGCAGATCCAGGACAGCAACGGCCAACCGCGACGCCTGTCTGCCGAGGACTTCCCTGACATGCCGCAGCAGCAGCTGGCCGATCTGGCCCGCACCTGCCTGCGCCCGGGTGCGATCAACCTGCAGTGGTATGCGGCAGGCGAGGGCGGCTACCCGTACTGGCATTGCGAGCTGTACCCGAAGGATGCGCAGGCCGAGACCCTGCACCGGCACGTGCTGTGGACGCTGTACCTCAACGACGACTTCGAAGAGGGCGAGACCGAATTCCTGTTCCAGGGGCGGAAGATCGCGCCGCGCACCGGCAGCCTGCTGATCGCGCCGACTGCGTTCACCCACACCCATCGTGGCAACCGGCCGCAGGATGGGGACAAGTTCATCGCGACCAGCTGGATCCTGTTCCAGAGTGCGCAGAAGTTGTTTGGGGGGTGAACGTCGAGCATGCTCAACTGCCTTTACGTCTCCAGTCGAGCAAGCTCGACTCTACTCAGAACAACGAACCCTGCGGCGAATCCTTCTTCGGCGGCAGCGGCTTCAGGAACCGGCTGCAATCCAGCTTCGGCCAATGGCTGTTCTGCGCATTGAAGCCCAGACGTTTGCGCGCCAGCTTGAAGCGGTTGTTCAACAGATCGGCATACACGCCCTGGCCCCGCATGCGCGTGCCGAACTGGCTGTCGTAGTCCTTGCCGCCGCGCAACTGCTGGATGGTACTCATCACATGTGCGGCGCGATCTGGATGATGGGTGTCCAGCCACTCGCGGAACAGCGGCGCCACTTCCAGAGGCAGGCGCAGCAGCACATAACCGGCGGTGCTCGCACCTGCGTCGTGTGCGGCCTCCAGCACCGCTTCCAGTTCACTGTCGTTGATCCACGGAATCACCGGCGCCACCATCACGCCCACCGGAATACCGGCTTCATGCAGGCGCTTCATCGCGCGCAGCCGCGCATGCGGTGCAGACGCGCGTGGCTCCAGCTTTGCGGAAAGATGCGGGTCCAGCGAGGTCACCGAGAAATGCACGCTGACCAGGTTCTCCGCCGCCAGCGGTGCAAGCAGGTCGATATCGCGCTCGACCAGTGCGTTCTTGGTGATCAGCGAGAAAGGATGCTTGGTCTCCAGCATCACTTCGATCAGTTGGCGGGTGAGTTTGAACTTGCGCTCGATCGGCTGATACGCGTCGGTGTTGATGCCCAGCGCGATCGGCTGCGGCACGTAGCCCGGCTTCGACAGCTCCTTGCGCAGCAGCTGCGGCGCATTGGTCTTGGCGAACAGCTTGGTTTCGAAATCCAGGCCCGGCGACAGGTTCAGATAGGCATGCGAGGGGCGTGCAAAGCAGTATGAGCATCCATGCTCGCAGCCGCGATACGGATTGACCGACTGGCTGAAGCCGACGTCCGGCGAGTTGTTGCGGGTGATGATGCTGCGCGCGGTCTCGGCACGCACTTCGGTACGCAGGCGAGGGGCAAGGAACTCCTCGCTCTCGTCGACCGCCCAGCCGTCGTCCACCGCCTCGCTGACAGTGCTTTCAAAGCGCCCGGCAAGGTGGGACGTGGAACCTCGGCCCTTGATCGCAATACCCATTGCGGCAGGGTACGTCGTGGTTGTCTCAATGGCTGCGACGGCCGCCTGAAGGGTTCAGCGCCACCCGTAGAGTCGAGCCTTGCTCGGCTCCCACCCAAGGTGGCCCAAGACCGATGTCGAGCATGGCTCGACGCTACAGGGGAGGGGTCAGAGCAGCGCCAGGTACCCGCGCACCGTGGCGTCCAGCCCGTCGTACAGCGCCTCACCGATCAGCGCGTGGCCGATCGACACCTCCAGCACGTCCGGCACGTTGGCCAGGAAATCGCGCAGGTTGTCCTGCGACAGATCGTGGCCGGCGTTCACGCCCAGGCCAACGGCCTGTGCACGGCGTGCGGCAGTGGCGAACAACGCCAGCATCGCGTCAGCATCACCAGCCGCATGCGCCTCCGCATAGGGCCCGGTGTACAGCTCGATGCGGTCCGCACCCACTTCGGCCGCCTGCTCCAGCAGCGGGTTGCCCGCGTCGACGAACAGGCTGACCCGGCAACCCATCGCTTTCAGTTCGGCAATCAGCGGGCGCAGTCGTTCGGCATCGCGCTCGAAGTCGAAACCGTGGTCGGACGTGATCTGCCCATCGCCATCCGGTACCAGGGTGGCCTGCGCCGGGCGGGTCTGCGCGCACAAGGGCAGCAGGCCGGGGTAGCCCTCGCGGGGCGGTGCAAACGGGTTGCCTTCGATGTTGAATTCGACGCCACGGGCACGGGTCAGCGCGGACAGGGCCAGCACATCCTCGGCGGTGATGTGGCGACGGTCCGGTCGCGGATGCACGGTGATGCCATGCGCGCCGGCATCCAGGCAGGCCTGGGCGGCGCGTACCACGTCCGGTTCGGCACCGCCGCGCGAATTGCGCAGGACGGCGATCTTGTTGACGTTGACGCTGAGCTGGGTCATGGAACGAAACTACTTGGAAAGAGGGGATGGATCGTGATCGTTGGGGTCGTCACCGCGGCGGGCCTGGGCCTGTTCGCGCAGGCGGCGCAGTTCTTCGGCATCGACCAGTGTGGACGGATCGCGCTGTGGATCACCGAAACGGGCCACATAGCGGCCACGCACCCAGGCCAACAGGAAGGCGAGGGCGGCCAGCAGGCACAGGGTCATCAGCCCGGGGCTGGGGGTCTTCAGCGCGAAGGCGAAACAGCCCAGCGCCAGCAGCAGGTACAACCAGTACATAGTCGGGCTCCCCGGATGATCGGCGCAGTGTAGCGCTGCGTCAGAGCAGCGGCGAGGCCAGCCGGGCGAAGGCCTCGGGCAGGCGGTGCAGCCACAGCGAACGACCGGCCTGGTCGTGCACCCGCGTGGAACGGTCGAATTCGCCCTGCAGCAGTTCGGCCAGCGCAGCCACCCGGTCACGGTCGCTGATCATCATCGACAGCTCGAAGTTCAGCCGGAAGCTGCGGTGATCGAAGTTGGCACTGCCGACGATGCAGACGTCGTCATCGGCGATGAAGGCCTTGGTATGCAGCATGCGTGGGCCGTACTCGTAGATCTTCACCCCGGCATGCAGCAGCTCGTCGAAGTAGGAGCGGGCGGCCTGGGTGACGAACCAGGAATCGCTCATCTTCGGCACCAGCAGGCGCACGTCCAGCCCGCCCAGCGCGGCCGAGGTCAGTGCCATCCGCGCCGCTTCGCCCGGCACGAAGTAGGGCGTGACCAGCCAGACGCGCTCGTGCGCTTCCTGGATCGCCGCCACATGCAGGCGATGGATCGTTTCCCAGCCCGAGTCCGGGCCGGAGACCAGCACCTGGGCGTTGATCGCACCATCGCCGCGCAGCGGCATGTCAGCTGGCCACAGACGCGCGATGTCCATGCGCGAGGGATCCTGTCCACTGGCGTAGAGCCAGTCCTCGGCGAACACCAGCTGCAGGCTGCGCACCACGTGGCCGCGGATGCGCATGTGCAGGTCGCGGTAGGCATCCGCCCTGCGGCTTTCATCCTCGTCGTCGGTGATGTTGATGCCGCCGGTGAGGGCGAGGCGGCCGTCGACGATCACCAGCTTGCGGTGGGTACGCAGGTTCAACCACGGGCGCTTGAATGGCTTCAGCAGCTGCCGTGGGTGGAACCAGATCGCTTCGCCACCGGCGTCGAGCAGCGGCTGCAGGAAGCGGCGGGGCAGGGCCGACGAACCCACCGCGTCGAGCAGCAGGCGCACCTGCACACCCGCGCGGGCGCGCTCGACCAGGGCGTCGCGCAGCGCGGTGCCGGCATGGTCCGGGTTGAAGATGTAGTACTCCAGGTGCACGTGATCGCGGGCCTGCGCGATGGCGTCCAGCAGGGCCGCGTAGGTTGCCGCGCCGTCCACCAGCCAGGTGACTTCGGTGGCGCTGCTCGGCGCGAGCCCGGTCGTGGCCTGTGCGACCTTGGCCAGCTCGGTGCAGTCGGCGTCGGGTGGGCAGACATCGCTGTAGTGCTCCATCCCCGAGCGGGCACGGCCACGGCGCAGGCGCTGCCGCTTCACCTTCTGCGGGCCCAGCAGGTAGTAGATGAAGAGACCCAGGTAGGGCAGCAGCGCCAGCGACAGGATCCAGCTCAGCGTGGCCACCGGCTCGCGCTTCTGCAGCATGATCCAGCCCGCCAGCGCGAACAGGTACAGCAGATAGGCGACCGCCAGGATCGTGCCAAGGTGGGCGATGCCGTCGAGCCAGTGGCGCAGGGAGTCGAAGAGGGCGAGCATCCGCCGATCATAACGGTCCAGGCCGTCAGGCATAAAAAAGACGCCCCTGTTTCCAGGGGCGTCTGCAGTCGCGTCATGACTGTTGTATTGCGGTGTAGCAGTTACTGCTGCACAAAACCGATCTTCTTCATCTGAGCGTTCTTCGCGGCAGCCAGAACCTTGGCCATCACGTCGTACTCGGAATCCGGGCTCGCATCGATGCGCAGTTCCGGCTGGTTGGTCGGGTCCTTCTGGACCTCGTTCTCCATCCGCTGCTGCAGC
Organism: Stenotrophomonas sp. SMYL86; assembly: GCF_036320025.1. Lineage (NCBI taxonomy): Bacteria > Pseudomonadati > Pseudomonadota > Gammaproteobacteria > Lysobacterales > Lysobacteraceae > Stenotrophomonas > Stenotrophomonas sp. SMYL86. The sequence goes on along the minus strand of NZ_JAWIRU010000008.1, from coordinate 70,541 downwards.
TCGCTCGCATTGATCGGGCTGTTGTTCCACGAGACCTGGTTGCTGGCGTCGATCTTGAGTTCGATCGGCGGCGGCGGTTCGACCAGCTGCGGCGGTGGGTTGAGCACGCGCTGCGGCAGGTCCACGGCGATCGGGTACGTCATGATCGGCGCGGTCACGATGAAGATGATCAGCAGAACCAGCATCACGTCCACGAGGGGCGTGACGTTGATGTCTGCCATGGGGCCTTTGCCACCACCACTACTGAATGCCATGGCTTACTGCCCCTTCTCTTTGGTCGCGACGAAGCCGACGTCCAGCATGCCCTGTTCCTGCGCGATCTTGGTCATCTCGTTGATGACACGCATCTTGGTGGTGCGGTCACCACGCAGGTTCAACGGCGGCTGCGGGGTCTGCTGGGCGGCGGTCGCCAAGCGCGACTCGAGAGTCTGCTTGTTGATTTCTTCGTCGTTCCAGTAGATCGAGCCATCTTCCTTGACTGCCAGGGTGATGGGGCCCTTGCGGTCGTTGGTGTCGTCCGGCTTCTGGACCAGGTTGGCCTCCGGCAGATCCACCTTGACCTTGTGGGACATCAGGGGCGCCGTGATGATGAAGATGATCAGCAGCACCAGCATCACGTCCACGAGGGGCGTAACGTTGATGTCGGCCATGGGGCCGCCGCTGTTACCACTACTGAAAGCCATAACGGGCTCCGTCTAGATCGTGTTGACTACGTTCTCGCTGGGTACAGCGCGTCGCAATTAGCGGACGCGCGAACCGGTGGCGAAGAAGTCGTGCAGGTCGTGCGCGAAGGTATCGAACTTGCTGATGGTCGCGCTGTTGATCTTGCTGAAGAAGTTGAAGGCGAACACGGCCGGGATCGCGACGAACAGACCGATCGCGGTCATGATCAGCGCTTCACCCACCGGGCCGGCAACGGCGTCGATCGAAGCGGAGCCGGTGGCACCGATCTTGATCAGCGCGCCGTAGATGCCCCACACGGTACCCAGCAGACCGACGAACGGAGCGGTCGCGCCGACGGTGGCCAGCAGGGTCATGCCCGACTGCAGCTTGTTGCTTTCGCGGGTCACGGCCTGACGCAGAGCGCGGTCGACGAACTCCGAACGGCTCAGGTTCTCACCCACGCCGCCGGTGGCGCCGCCTTCAGCGCGCTGGTGGTGGGCAGCCGCCTGGGCAGCGTCCAGGGCGATCTTGGAGAACGGCTCGGAAGCCGGCTGTTCTTCCATCGCACGGATGGCGTCCTGCGCGTTCGGGGTATCCCAGAACAGGCTGACGACGCGATCAGCGGCGCTCTTCAGGCGGGTGGCGCGGAAGATGTTGATGACGGTCCAGTACCAGGACATGGCCGACATGACGACCAGGGTCAGCAGCACGACCCAGGAAACCGCGAAATCACCCGGCTTGGTGGTCATTTCGTGGATCAGGTGCTCGAAGCCCATCTGCGACAGGGCGTTGGACGGATTGCCCCCGGCAGCAGCGGCGATGAAAATTTCCTGCAGCATGACGCTTACCTTTGTTGTGTGTGGTGATAAAGGGTGTAGCTAAGCTAAACAATCGAACTGGGAGCGGGGGTGGCCAGGCGGCCACCCGGACGCATCAGTTCAGCGCAAAGTTGACCGGGACGCGAACGCGACCTGCCGCCTTCTTACCGCCAGATTCAGCGGCGTTGAAGCGCCACTTGCGAGCTGCTTCCATCGCAGCACGGTCCAGGTCGCGGTTACGGCTGGACTTTTCCACCGTGACATTGGTGACGTTGCCGCTGGCATCGACATCAATGATCAGGATCACTTCGCCCTGGATACCCGCGCGGAAGGCTGCCGGCGGGTAGCGCGGCGGGTTCATGGCCTTCGACGAGATGTCCACGCTGGCCTCGATCGAGGTCGGCGGAGCCGGCGGCGACGGAGGCGACGGCGGGGTGACGATATCGCTCGGGCGCGGTTCCGGCACGTCCACGACCGGCGCCTGCGGCGGCGGCGGGACCGGCGACGGCTTCGGCGGCGACAGGTTCTTCACCGGCGGCGGCGGAGTATCCGTCGGCGGCGGCGGCGGCGGCGGCGGTGGCGGCGGCGGCGGGGCGTCGACGATCGTCACCATGACGTTGCGCTCCTTCTCAGCCACGGCCTTGGGAGCCACGGCGGGGATCAGGAGCATCATGAACGCGGCCAGATGCAGGGCAATTACAAACGCGATGCCGACGATGCGAGGCCAGCTCAGCCCCTTGTCATCGGGTTGTTCGTACCGGTGAACGACTAGTTGTTCCGTCATGCGCCAAGAGCTCAATAGTGGGGCCGGGATGCCGGGGGCGGAATCCCTGATCAGCGGTGCATGACACCGCAGGAACCTCCAAGCTTATACCAATCCTGAGCGCCTGCGCATCAACTGTGCAGGCATTCAGGCGTTATTCCTACTTACTTCAGGTTGATGATTTTTTTGGCATCAGCCTGGTTCTTCACACCCTTCGCCAGCGCCTGCTGGGCGGCCTGCTTGGCCTCCGGGATGCGACCTTCGGCATGCAGGACGCGTGCCAGGTTCAGGTAGGTCTCACCGTCCTTGGACAGCGGGGCAGCCTTCTGCCACGCATCGATCGCCTGCGGCACCTGGTCGGAGTAGTAGTAGGACTGGGCCAGCGCCAGGTAGACCTGGTAATCCGGCTTCAGGATGCCCTTCTGCAACCCTTCGTTGATGACCGCGATGACGTCCTTTTCCTTGTGTTCGGTGTTGGCATAGATCGAGTACAGCTGCTTGTACTCGCGCTCTTCGGTGAGCTGGCCGCTGCTGCGCAGCTTGTCCATCACCGCGGCAGCCTTCTCCATCTGATCGGCCTGCATGTACATGCTGGCCAGGTTCAGCTGGGCCTTCTTGTCGTTCGGGTTCTTGGCGGCCAGTGCCTCGGCTTCCTTCACCGCTTCACCGGACTGGCCGGCTTCGGAGAGGGCCGCCATCAGCAGCTGGTTCCAGTTGTCCTTCGGTTCGGTGGCGCCGGCGATGGCCTGCTTCAGCACCGGGATCGCTTCCTGGTAGCGCTCCAGCTGGTACAGCGCCTGGCCCTTGGCGATCAGCTCTTCCGGCTTGGTCGACTTGCTCTCGGCGAAGTACTTGTCCAGGGTCGCCAGGCCTTCGGCGGTCTGGTCTTCCTGCAGCTGCAGCTGGCCCAGCATCAGCATCGACTGGAAGTGGCCGTTGTTGTCCAGGCCGTTGAACTGCAGGACCTGCTTCAGGTAGGCCACGGCAGCCGGGGTGTCGTCGGTCTGGTAGGCGGCCTGCGAGGCCAGCTGCGCGGCCAGCGACTTGTCGTACTCGTTCGCGGCGCTGTCAGCCAGGATCGCGTCGGCCTGCGTGCGCGTCTCCGGGAACTTTTCCTTGTTGTAGCTGTCGATCATCTTCTGCAGCTTGCTGCCCAGCTTGGCCGATGCCTTGACGGTCGGCTCCTCGCGGGTCGCGTTCGGGTACAGCGCTTCGGCCTTGGCCTGCTTGCCGCCGCGGTTGCCACGCTCGGAGGAACGCGAGGACTGCGCGAAGGCATCGGTGACCACGGCGCCGGTCAGGGCGGTCGCGACGAGGACGGAAAGCACAGCTTTGTGGTTACGGAAAATCATCGTTCACCTCGATCGAACCGCCGGATAGCGGCAAAGTCGGACTGTCAGAAAAATCTGAGCCGCCAAACGTATCAGAAACAGATGGCGTGAGAAATCGTTTTATGTGCTGCAATACAGCATAGAACTGCGCACTCATCCGCACTTTGGCCGCAGCCCGGCCGCCTGCGCCTGCTGATAGACCGGCGTCAGTCCCGGTGCATCGCGTCGCAGTTCCTGGATACGGTTGGCTGGATCGGGGTGGGTGGACAGCCATTGCGGGCTGCGGCCGCCACTGGCGGCCATCATGTTCTGCCACAGGTCGACCGCCTGCGCCGGGTTGAAACCGGCCTGGGCCATCAGTCGCTGGCCGATCACGTCGGCCTCGCTTTCCTGGGTGCGTGAACCGGGCAGCAGGAAGGCGGTCTGCGCGCCCATGCCCCCGAGCTGGTTGACGGTGCTGGCAGCGCCTTCTCCGTAGGCCGCGCCGGCCAGCGCACCGAGCACGGCCAGCCCGGTCTGCGCACCCATCTGCCGGGTGATGCGCTCTTCGTGGTGGCGGGCGATGACGTGGCCGATTTCATGGCCGATTACGGCAGCCAGCTGATCCTGGTTCTTGGCGACGGTGAAGATGCCGGTGTTCACGCCGACCTTGCCACCGGGCAGGGCGAAGGCGTTGGGCTCCTTGTCGACGAACACGGCCGTCTCCCACCGTACGCCACGGTATTGAGGCGGCAGCTGCGCGACCAGGGCGTTGACCACGCACTGCACGTAACCGTTCTGGCGGCCGTCGGTGCTGATCTTTTCCTTCTGCTTGGTTTCGGCGAACGCCTGTGCGCCGAGCTGGTCCAGCTGCGCCTGCGACACCCCGCCCACCATCTGCCGACGGCCGGTAGGAGAGGTCGTGGTCGCGCAGGCGCTGACCAGGGTGGTGATGACAAGGGCCAGCAGCAGTTGTTTCATGGATCCACCCCCGTGTTCATATGCGCAGTGTGTAGCGTAGCGGCTTAATCTTTCGTCAAGCGGACACGGCGCTACGTTGCCCCGAAGAACACAAGCGCGGCAAGCGCCACGCCGTTGTTCAGCGCGTGCGCGGTGATCGCGGCCCAGAGCGTGCCGGTGCGCTGGTACAACCAGCAGAACGCGGCACCCATGCCGCCATAGACCAGCCACAGCTGCGCGATCTCGGCCGGGCCGTTGGCACTGGTGCCAGGGATTTCATGGATCAGGGCGAAAGCAAGGCTGCTCAGTACCACGCCCAGCCACGGGCGCCCGGCCTTCCACAGGCGGCCAAACAGCACGCGGCGGAACAGCAGCTCCTCGTAGGCCGGTGCCAGTACCACCGCGAACAGCACCAGGAACAACGGGAAGCGCGCGATCGCGCTCTGCATCAGCGCCAGATTGGTGGGAACCGGCTCGATGCCGAACTGCTTGGCCAGGAAGGCGATGCCATTGCTGCCGAGCACGATCAGGGTCGCCACCAGCAGGGTCCAGCCCCAGGTGGAGGGACGGCGCAGCGCCTGGCGCGACGCGTGGCGCTCGGCGGCATTGGCCGGCCGTCGCCAGAAGTACAGCAGCAGCGCGGCGCCGCCGGTGGCAAACAGCGCCATGAGAATCTGCGCAAGCGCGCCCGGCTGGCCCAGTGACGCCGCTACCGAACTGGCGTCGGGGGCACCAGCGCCGGCCTGCGCGTTCGCGTAACCGACCACCACGCCACGGTACAGGCCCCATAGCAGGCCGCTGATCAGGCTCAGGCCGAACAGGGTGACAGCGGCGATACCCAGGTCGATGAAAAACCCCGCCAGCGGCGAAACGGCACGCGGCGCGGCAGAAGCCGGCGGAACCGGGGGCGGAGCGGAAACCGGGGCGGATGCGGACATCAGGTACCTGCGTTCAAGAGTCGAAGGCCGGCGCGCCTCCCCGCGCACCGGCCGTGTCCCGATTGTGTCAGATATCCAGGTTTGCGACCTTCAGCGCGTTGTCTTCGATGAAGTCGCGACGCGGTTCGACGACATCGCCCATCAGCGTGCTGAAAATCTGGTCGGCAGCGACAGCATCTTCGATGCGCACCTGCAGCAGTCGACGGGTTTCCGGATTCACCGTGGTGTCCCACAACTGCTCCGGATTCATTTCACCCAGACCCTTGAATCGCTGGATCTGGCGGCCGCGCTTGGCCTCCTCGAGCAGCCAGTTCTGTGCCTTGGCAAAGCTGTCGACTTCGATCGACTTGGCACCGCGGGAAATGGTCGCGCCTTCGCGGACCAGACCGTGCAGCAGCTTCGATGCCTGGTGGATTGCGCGCAGTTCGCCGCTTTCGAAGGCCGACATCGGCAGCACCTGGATGTGCTGTTCGCCCATGTGGCGACGGGTCACCAGCACAGCGGCCGGGCGCTCATCGTTGGCGTCCTGCAGCTCCAGCGTGAAACGCGGGCTGCCCAGGCTGCCCTGGTTGAGACGCTTGGCCAGTGCATCCAGGCCCTCGCCTTCGCCGGCAGCGCGCAGGCTTTCCAGGTCCATCGGGACGAAGTCGACCAGCGCTTCAAGCAGGTTGCGGTCGTAGCGGTGTGCGTTGCGCTCGATCGAATCCAGCGCCGCCGCGTAGGCCAGCAGCAGCTTCTCCAGCGCCAGGCCTTCGATGCCGGGCTCGCCGGTGGCCGGCACCAGTGCAGCATTTTCCACTGCGCTGCTGGCCAGGTAGCTGTCCAGCGCCGGGTCGTCCTTCAGGTACAGCTCCTGCTTGCCCTGCTTGATCTTGTACAGCGGCGGCAGGCCGATGTAGACGTAACCGCGCTCGATCAGCTCCGGCATCTGACGGTAGAAGAACGTCAGCAGCAGGGTGCGGATGTGGGCACCGTCGACGTCGGCGTCGGTCATGATGATGATCTTGTGGTAACGCAGCTTGTCCGGGTTGTACTCGTCACGGCCGATGCCGGTGCCCAGCGCGGTGATCAGCGTACCCACCTGGTCGGAGGACAGCATGCGGTCGAAACGCGCGCGTTCCACGTTGAGGATCTTGCCGCGCAGCGGCAGCACCGCCTGGTTCTTGCGGTTGCGGCCCTGCTTGGCCGAACCACCTGCCGAGTCACCCTCGACGATGAACAGTTCGGACAGCGCCGGATCCTTTTCCTGGCAGTCGGCCAGCTTGCCCGGCAGGCCAGCGATGTCCAGCGCGCCCTTGCGGCGGGTCAGGTCGCGGGCCTTGCGCGCGGCTTCACGTGCACGTGCGGCATCGACGATCTTGCCGGCGATCGCCTTGGCTTCGTTCGGGTTTTCCTGCAGGAACTCTTCCAGGCGCGCACCGAAGGCGTTTTCCACCGCCGGGCGCACGTCGGAGCTGACCAGCTTTTCCTTGGTCTGGCTGGAGAAGCTCGGGTCCGGCACCTTCACCGACAGCACTGCGATCATGCCTTCGCGCATGTCATCGCCGGTCAGGTTGATCTTGGCCTGCTTGGCGATGCCGTTCTGCTCGATGTAGTTGTTCAGCACACGGGTCAGCGCACCGCGGAAACCGGCCAGGTGGGTACCGCCGTCCTTCTGCGGAATGTTGTTGGTGAAGCAGTACATCGTCTCCTGGTAGGAGTCGGTCCACTGCAGCGCCACGTCCACGACGATGCCGTTGTGCTCGCCGGTGACTGAAATGACGTTCGGGTGCAGCGGGGTCTTCAGCTGGGCCAGATGCTCCACGAAGCTGCGGATGCCGCCTTCGTAGTGGAAGTCATCGCGACGGCCGTCGCCACGCTCGTCGGCAAGGACGATCTTGACGCCGGAGTTCAGGAACGACAGCTCGCGCAGGCGGCGGGCCAGGATGTCGTAGTGGAATTCCACGTTGTCGTGGAAGGCGACGGTCGACGGCCAGAAGCGCACGGTGGTACCGCGCTTGGTGGTGGCTTCCAGCTTGGCCAGCGCAGTCACGGCTGCGCCGTTGCTGAATTCCTGCTGGTAGTGGGAGCCATTCTGGAACACGTCCACCAGCAGCTTCTGCGACAGCGCGTTGACCACGCTGACGCCGACGCCGTGCAGGCCGCCCGAAACCTTGTAGCTGTTGTCGTCGAACTTGCCGCCTGCGTGCAGGACGGTCATGACCACTTCGGCCGCAGACACTTCGCGACCGAGCTTGGCGCTCATCTGCTCGTGCTTGCCGGTCGGAATACCACGGCCGTTGTCGGACACCGAGACCGAGCCGTCGGCGTGGATCGTCACTGCAACGTGGTCGGCGTGGCCGGCCAACGCTTCGTCGATCGAGTTGTCGACGACCTCGAACACCATGTGGTGCAGACCGGTGCCGTCATGCACGTCGCCGATGTACATGCCGGGACGCTTGCGGACAGCCTCCAGGCCTTCCAGGGCGGTAATGCTGTTGGCGTCGTAATTGCCGTTGTTTGCCGGGGTGTTCTGTTCGTCGCTCATTGCGCTTGCCGTAGGCTCCGCAGGTCGGGCACCGCTTGGGGCGATGCGCCGAGAATGAAAGGATTCCAACCCGAATTATACCAGCCGGGGTCGAGCGGCCCTGGTGTGCCCACTATGGCACAGCCACGATCTGTGCATGTTCCACGTGGAACCGGGCGATGTGGGTCAGTTCCTGCAGCGCCGCCGGGGTTTCGGTGGCGGTGATGAAGATCTGTGCCGGCCCATTGAGCAGGCGCTCCAGTACCCGCGCCTGATGGGTGCGATCCAGCTCCGAGGCCAGATCGTCCAATGCGATCACCGGCCATTCGCCTCGCTGTTCCGCATAGTCCTCCGCCTGTGCCAACAGGCACGCCAACGCCGTCAGCTTGGCCTGGCCGCGGGACAGCGCATCACGACCTGGAATGCTGTGGAAATCCACACTCCAGTCCGCGCGGTGCGGGCCCACCGAGGTATACCCGGCCTGCCGGTCACGTTCCCGGGCCAGAAGCAGGGCATCGGCCAAGGGAAGCTCGTGCCGCCGCCAACCGGGGCTCAGCTCCAATCCCTGGATACCGAGCTGTGGAGCGAGGCTGGCGGCCAAGGCGACCGTGCGCTGCTGCAGACGCTCCAGGTAGTGCTGGCGGCGGCTGGTCAGTGGTTCTCCTGCCTCGGCCAGCTCGTGATCCCAGGTATCGAGCATCCGCGACGGCCCGCCCTGCTTGAGCAGGGCATTGCGCTGCTTCAGCGCCCGGGAGTAGCGACGCCACAGGGACAGAAAATCCGGTTCCACGTGGAACAAGCCCCAATCGAGGAAGCGGCGGCGGGGTTCACCACCACCACTGACCAGTGCATGGCTCCCGGGCTCGAACGTCACCACGGCCAGCGCTGCGCAGAGATTACCCAGCTGTGCGACATCCTCGCCGTCCAGTCGCCCCTTCCAGTCCTGACCACTGTGGCGCAGGCCGGCTTTTCGGCGGTGGGGCGGGTGATGGGCACGCTGTTCGTCCCATTCCACGAAGATTTCCAGCGCTTCCTGGCCCTGGCGTACCAGACCGTCGCGCACCCGGCCACGGAAGCTGCGGCCATAGGCCATCAAGTGCAGAGCTTCGAGCACGCTGGTCTTGCCGGCACCGTTGTCGCCGGTCAGCAGGTTCAATCCCGGCTGGGGCGACAGGTCCACCGCACTGAAACGACGCAGTTGATGCAAGGCGAGGCGGCGGATCTGCATGGGGCGCGAAAGACCATCCGCACAAGGCGGTAGAGGGGCAGGGAATCCATCAGCTTACTGCATCGGTCAAGCCAGCCGTGCCGCGCCAGACATCGCCACTGTGCTGAAGCTTCCGTCTGGCAACCCTACGCGTGTTCCACGTGGTGGCGCTCCCTCACGTGGGCTCGCCTGGGTCTGGATACGCCCGGGAATCCTTGAATTCTGAGCGGCGGCGCAGGGTACCGGCCCTCAGATTTCAGCGATTTCAGCCTCATTCCGCGAGCATCGCCAGGTGCCCCGACGGTGGTTTGCGCGAACACCGCGCAGATTTCTTGAAATCTACGATGCGATGCCCTGGAGGGTTCCACAGATTTCAAGGAATTCGAGCCCGCCGTTTCACACTGTCCACAGCAGGTCTGTATGACTTATACACAAGGTATGGGCAAACTGTGGATAAAAAAGCCCTTTTGCCCGACCTGCGAAACTATCCACAGGTTCCCCCCCAGCCTGAGGGGCCTCTATACAGGGGGTTTCAGGTGCATAAATCTTTTCAAAATCAAATAGATAATGCATTTCTCCACGAAATCTGGACCTACCATCACCACCATGCTTTAGATTTATACCCAGATTTAGAAGCTAGGCCGGCCCCAATCCGACCCCAACGAGACCTGTGGACAGTGGCGTCTGCAGATGAAGCAACCGCAGCGTTGCGTCCCACGATCTGCTTCACCCCTCCGGCAAGTTCGGGGAACGTGCATCAGGCTGAAGACCCAGAGCGGCATACTCGATCGAAAGCGGCTGGACAGCGCCCACGCTCACAACCTGGATTCCAATCGCTCAGCACCGATTGCATCGGAAGGGCAGCCAGGATCAATCGGCAACCAGCAATCTCAAGGAAGGCATTCACCCATACCTGGAGATCCGGCCATCGCGATGCTCCACGTGGAACCTGCAAAAAAAACGCCCGGGAAGATCCCGGGCGTCGTTCGGTTCCACGTGGAACACGCTTCTGTCAGAGACGCAGCGGCATCACCACATGGCGCGACTTCTCGCTGCTGGACTCACGCACCAGTGCCGAGGAGTTGGAGTCGCGCAGCTGGATGATGACTTCCTCGTCGCGCAGGGCAGACAGGGCATCCAGCAGGTAGTTCACGTTGAAGCCGATGGCCAGATCGCTGACCGTGGTGTCGGCTTCGATCTCTTCCTGGGCTTCTTCCTGTTCCGGGTTGTGCGCGCTGATCTTCAGGTTGCCCGGCGAGACTTCCACGCGGATGCCGCGGTACTTCTCGTTGGACAGGATTGCGGCACGCTGCAGCGAGGCACGCAGTGCTTCGCGATCAACCTTCACTTCGCGGTCGGCACCGATCGGAATCACCGCTTCGTAATCCGGGAAACGGCCGTCGATCAGCTTCGAGGTGAAGGTGACATCGTCGCGCTTGACGCGGACGTGGCTGCGGCCGACTTCCAGCTCGATCTCGCGATCGCCGCTCTCCAGCAGGCGCTGCAGTTCGGTCACGCCCTTGCGCGGCACGATGATCTGGCGCTTGGAACCACTGGGCTTGGCCAGGTCGGTTTCACACAGCGCCAGGCGGTGGCCGTCGGTGGCGACGGTACGCAGCGCATCGCCGCGCAGATCGAACAGCAGGCCGTTGAGGTAGTAGCGCACGTCCTGCTGGGCCATCGCGAACGCGGTGCGTTCGATCAGTTCCTTCAGGGTCGCTTCGCCGATGGCCACGCGCTCGGTGGCTTCCACTTCGTCAACCGACGGGAAGTCGTTGGAGGGCAGGGTGGCCAGGGTGAAGCGGCTGCGGCCGGCCTGCACGGTGATCTTGTCACCGGTCTGCGAGACGGTGATCCGGCTGCCGTCGGGCAGGGCACGGATGATCTCGAACAGCTTGCGGGCGGGGATGGTGGTTTCGCCGTCCTGGGCATCTTCAACCGCGATCCGCGACACCATCTCCACTTCCAGGTCGGTACCGGTCAGCGACAGCTGGCCGTTCTGCACCTGGACCAGGAAATTGGCCAGAACCGGAAGGGTCTGGCGGCGTTCGACCACGTTGACGACCTGTGCCAACGGCTTGAGAAAGGCTTCGCGCTGCAGTGTGAAACGCATGTGGTTCCGTGCCCCTATGCTTTAAAAAATGTGGAATAAATCAAAAGCTTGGTGGTGCTGGTAGAGACAGAATCGCTGGAAAACAATGCTAAGTCTTTGTAAATAAAAGAATTTCAGACATCGAAACCCTCTGTATTACCGACCCCCAGGGGGTGGGGAAAGCTGTGGATAAATCCAGCGCGATTTCAGACGCCATTTTTATCCACAACGTGTCCCGCGCTTGCTACCGGATTCTGCACCGTTTTGTGCGATGACGCCTCATCGGCATCCGTGCATCATTCGCTCAGCTTCCGGATCAGCTTGTCCCAGTCCTCGCGGAGCTTGCCGTCGGTTTCCATCAGGGTCCGGATCTGGCGGCAGGCATGCAGCACCGTGGTGTGGTCGCGACCGGCAAAGGCGTCGCCGATCTCGGGCAGGCTGTGCTCGGTCAGTTCCTTGGTCAGGGCCATGGCGACCTGGCGGGGGCGGGCCAGCGAGCGGGTCCGACGCTTCGACAGCAGATCCTTGATCTGCAGGCCGTAGTAGTCGGCAACGGTTTTCTGGATGTTGGGAATGCTGATCGCCTGCTGCTGGGCGCGCAGCAGATCGCGCAGGGTTTCCTGGGCGAACTCGGTGGTGATCGCGCGGCCGGTGAAATTGGCGCGGGCGGTCAGGGTATTGAGCGCACCTTCGAGGTCGCGCACGTTGGAGCGCATCTTCTTGGCGATCAGGAACGCAACATCATCGGGAATCTCTGCACCGCGTTCGCGTGCCTTGGCCAGCACGATCGCAGCGCGGGTCTCGAAGTCCGGCGGTTCGATCGCGACCGACAGGCCCCAGGCAAGCCGCGACTTCAGGCGTGCTTCCAGGCCTTCAACCTCGCGCGGATAGCGGTCGCAGGTCAGGATGATCTGCTGCTTGCCATCGAACAACGCGTTGAAGGTGTGGAAGAACTCTTCCTGGGTGCGGTCCTTGCCGGCGAAGAACTGGATGTCATCGATCAGCAGCGCGTCCACCTGCTGGAACTGGCGCTTGAACTGATCCATGGTCTTTTCCTGCAGAGCCCGGATCATCGCGCTGAAGAACTGTTCCGAACGCAGGTACAGCACCTTCGCACCCGGATTGGCCTGGCGCATGGCATTGCCGGCGGCGAACATCAGGTGGGTCTTGCCCAGGCCCGTGCCTCCGTACAGCAGCAGCGGGTTGTGCGCGCGGTCGCCCGGCTTCTGCGCTGCCTGGAAGGCGGCGGCCAGGCCCAGCTGGTTGCTGCGGCCTTCGACGAAGTTGGCGAACGTGTAGTGATTGTCCAGGTTGCCGGCAAACGGCACCTGCGGTTCGCTGGACACATGCGCCGACGGCGTGGAAACCGGCGCGTTCTGCGCCTCCACGGGACGCGGGCGCGAGCCGATTTCAAGAAAAACGTCGCTGAAACCGGCGAAATGGGCCAGCAGTTCGCGGATCCGGGCCAGGTACAGCTCGCGGACCTGGTCGACGATGAAGGCATTCGGTGCATACAGCACCAGGCTGTCCACGCGCAGATCGGCCTGCAGCGGCTTCAACCAGGTATGAACGTCTTCCGGCGGGAACTCCGCTTCGAGGCGCTCGAGACTACGGGACCAAGCATCCATCAGCAATAATCGTCCGGTGGCCGGGGCATGGACGCGACAAGGCGCCCAAACACAGGCCGGAAAGGGGGGAAATGGATGGCTCAGACTACCACCGAGCGCCCGCCTTCGGAATGCTTGTCCCCTACTTATTCACAAAAACATCCACAGCTATTGCACAGCCCAGTGAATTCGCGTAGCTGCCAGGGGTTGACTTGGGGCGGGGTACCTCTCTAGAATTTCCGGTTCTTTCCGTCCCATTCATACGAGAGGCCCCCAATGGCCACGAAGCGCACCTACCAGCCCAGCAACCTCAAGCGTAAGCGCGACCACGGCTTCCGTGCCCGTATGAAGACCGCTGACGGCCGCAAGATCCTGTCGCGTCGCCGCGCCAAGGGCCGCAAAGTCCTGAGCGCCTGATTGCCATGCCGCACCCCGCGGCAGACGCAATCCCTTCGACAGTGAATACTGCAGACCCGCGCAAGCGATTCCCTCGCTCTGCGCGGGTTCGCACGCGTGCCGAATACTCAACGGTCTTCAACGGCGCCCGCCGTGTGTCCGATCCGCTGATGACCCTGCACTGGCTGCCGGCTGACCGGCCGGCCAGGCTGGGTCTGGCGGTTTCCCGCAAGGTTGATCCGAACGCCGTTGGGCGTAACCGGATCAAGCGCGTCCTGCGCGACATCCTGCGTCAGACACGTACCGACATCCAGCCAGGCGACTTCGTCGTCGTGGCTCGTAGTGCTGCGCGTTCCGCCAGCAACGACGAGATCCGCCAGGCCTTCCTGCGCCTGCTGCGTCGCCTGCGTGCATTGCCCGCGCCGGGCGTGGACGGCACAATGCCGCCGCCTGATGGCATCGCAACTCCTTCTTTGACCGAGCCGGCATCGCGTCCCGGCCCCGCCGAGCCTGTCCGCTGATGAACCAGACCCGCGTATTCCTCATTTTTGCCTGGCTGATGGTGGCCGTGCTGCTGTGGATGGAGTGGAGCCGTGAAAAGGCTGCTCCGACCCCGGCACCGACGACCACGTCGGCCCCGGCCGCCGCACAGAGCGTTCCGGGCGCAACCCCGGGCGCCATCCCCAGCGCCCAGGTGCCGGGTGCCCCCGGCCAGGCCGCCGTGCAGGCCCAGGCCAGCGCCACCCCGGCCAGCCAGCGCGTGACCGTCACCACCGACGTGCTGCGCCTGGTGCTCGACGGCGGCCGCGTGCTCGATGCCGAGCTGCTGCAGTTCCCGCAGACCAAGGACGAAGGCAGCCCGCCGGTCCGCCTGCTGACCGAAGACCCCGCGCACCCGTACAGCGCGATCAGTGGCTGGGCCAGCGAAGACAAGAACACCCCGGTCCCCGGCGCCGACGGCTTCAAGCTGGTCGGTGACACCAAGGACTTCGTGCTGGCCAAGGGCCAGAACGAGCTGCAGATCCCGTTCGTGTGGACCGCCGACAACGGCGTGACCATCAAGCGCACGCTGACCGTCTCGCGCAACGAGTATGCCGTGCGCTTCAAGGATGAAGTCAGCAACGCCGGCGCCGCGCCGTGGAACGGCTACGTCTACCGCACCCTGGACCGCACCCCGACCATCCTGTCGCGGAGCATGACCAACCCGGATTCCTTCAGCTTCAACGGTGCCACCTGGTACGACAACGACAAGAAGTACCAGCGTCGTGCGTTCAAGGACTACCTGGAAGACGGCACGCTGAACCAGAACATCACCGGCGGCTGGCTGGCGATGCTGCAGCACCACTTCTTCACCGCCTGGATCCCGCAGAAGGACCAGACCGCACACTACGTGCTGTCGCAGGTGGCCGGTCGTGACCTGATCGAAGCGCGTGGCCCGGCCTTCACCGTGGCCCCGGGCCAGTCCACCAGCACCGAAGCCCGCCTGTGGGTCGGCCCGAAGCTGGTCAACCTGATTGCCAAGGAAGACGTGCCGGGCCTGGACCGCGTGGTCGACTACAGCCGCTTCTCGATGATGGCGGTGATCGGCCAGGGCCTGTTCTGGGTGCTGAACCAGGTGCACAAGCTGGTCGGCAACTGGGGCTGGGCGATCGTCGGCCTGGTGGTGCTGCTGAAGCTGGTGCTGTACCCGCTGTCGGCGACCCAGTACAAGAGCGGCGCCAAGATGCGTCGTTTCCAGCCGCGCATCGCGCAGCTGAAGGAACGCTATGGCGATGACCGCCAGAAGTTCCAGACCGCGATGATGGAGCTGTACAAGAAAGAAAAGATCAATCCGATGGGCGGCTGCCTGCCGATCCTCATCCAGATGCCGATCTTCTTCGCCCTGTACTGGGTGCTGGTGGAATCGGTCGAACTGCGCCAGGCGCCCTGGTTCGGCTGGATCCAGGACCTGACCGCACGCGACCCGTACTTCATCCTGCCGGTGATCAACGTGGCGGTGATGTGGTTCACGCAGAAGCTGACCCCGGCACCGGGCATGGACCCGATGCAGCAGAAGATGATGCAGTTCATGCCGCTGGTGTTCGGCGTCATGATGGCCTTCATGCCGTCCGGCCTGGTTCTGTACTGGGTGGTCAACGGCGGCCTGGGCCTGCTGCAGCAGTGGTGGATGACCAAGCGCCATGGCGGCGAGCCGGTCCCGGCCACCACCGCCCCGGCCCCGGTCAAGAAAAAGTAATCGGTAGAGCCGGCCGCTAGCCGGCTGACCCCAGCAGAAGCCCGCCGCAAGGCGGGCTTTTCGCATGCGGCGTTAGAATCGCCGGCACACCGTTCCTCCATCCATCGAGTCCGCCATGCCGCGTGCGTCGTCGTTCCGCCTGTTCCTGCCCTCGCTGTTGTTGACCCTGGTCGTTGCCGGCTGTGGCGACAAAGACGCGAAGGCACCGGTAACCGGCGTGACCCAGCCCAGCGCGCAGGCCGCGGCCGCCGCCGACCCGGCCGCCGCGCCGTTGCTGGCTGCGCTGCAGAAGCAGCTCGACGGTTACCGTCGGATCATCGTGCTGCTGGCCGACGAAGAACAGCAGTCGGCCGCCGACCGCGGCACCTCCACGCGTGTGGGCCAGCAGCTGTTCCATGATGGCCTGGAACAACGTACGGCCATCGCCGCGCAGTTCGACACCCTGCTGCGCGGTTCCAGTCCGCAGCGCTTCGCCACCCTGGGTACCGTGCTGGACTACATCGAGTCCGCGCCGGAACTGTTCGATGCCGACCGCCTGGCCTTCCGCGAAGTGCTGCGTGATCTGCATGAGCGCGTCGGTACCGATTCGTCGCTGCCGGCGGTGAAGCTGCACCAGCGCATCGGCGAGGACCTGGAGGCGCTCGACGAGATCGAACGCAACTACAACCAGGAACTAACCCGCATCTTCAGCCGCTTCGAGCGCACCCGCGCCATCGAGCTGAAGCGCGAGAAGTGGGACGATTACATCGCGCACCTGCACAAGGACTACAGCCGCGAAGCGATCCTGCGCGACTACGGGGTGATCGAGCCGTACCCGATGTCCATGAAGGACAGCGACCGCGAAATCTTCGGCCGCGACCTGCCGGCCAAGACCGTGGTGCTGACCTTCGACGATGGCCCGCACAAGGCCTACACCGATGAAGTGGTGGCCATCCTCAAGCGCTACGACGTGCCGGGCGTGTTCTTCGAAGTGGGCCGAAACCTGGGCAAGGTCGAGGCCGATGGCAAGGTCAGCCTGGGCCCGATGGCGAAGATCAGCCGCAACCTGATGGAGGAGGGCTACGCTGTGGGCAACCACAGCCTGACCCATGCCCAGCTGTCGCGCACCACCGGCGATGCGCTGCGCCAGCAGGTACTCGACACCGACACGCTGCTGAAGGACGTCGACAGCAAGCGCGCGCCGCTGTTCCGCTTCCCGTATGGCGCGCGTAATGCTGAAGGCCTGCAGCTGCTCAACGAAGCCGGCCTGAAGTCGATCATGTGGAACATCGACTCGATGGACTGGGCCGACCCGGTACCGGAGTCGATCGTGCAGCGCGTGCTCGACCAGGTGAACAAGGAACAGCGCGGCATCATCCTGTTCCACGACATCCACGATCGTGCGGTGAAGGCGCTGCCGCAGATCCTCGACCGGCTGATCGCCGATGGCTACCAGTTCGCCGGCTGGAATGGCCGAGACTTCACCGTCGCCCGTGCGCGAAAGGGCGACGCCGGTGCCGCCACCGTCACCACCGGCTACGAGAAGTCGTGGGCGATCGTGGTCGGCATCGACACCTACGCCAAGTGGCCGAAGCTGGAATACGCCAGCCATGATGCTCAGGCAGTGGCCGATACCTTGACCGGGCAGTTCGGCTTCCCGTCCTCGCAGGTGATCGTGCTGAAGAACGAGCAGGCCACCCGCAACAACATCCTGGCCGCCTTCCACGACCGCCTGGCCGACGACCGCACCGGTAAGAACGATCGCGTGTTCGTGTTCTTCGCCGGTCATGGCGCGACCCGCCAGCTCGCCTCCGGGCGCGACCTCGGCTACATCATTCCGGTCGATTCGGATCCGAAGGAATTTGCCACCGACGCGATCGCGATGACCGACATCCAGAACATCGCCGAAAGCATGCAGGCCAAGCATGTGATGTTCGTGATGGATGCCTGCTACAGCGGCCTGGGCCTGACCCGTGGCGGTCCCTCGTCGTCGTCGTTCCTGCGCGAGAACGCGCGACGCAGTGCGCGGCAGATGCTGACCGCCGGTGGTGCCGACCAGCAGGTGGCCGATGCCGGCCCGAACGGCCATTCGGTGTTCACCTGGGTGCTGCTGCAGGCGTTGGCCGGCAAGGGCGACCTCAACGGCGACGGCCTGATCACCGGTACCGAACTGGCCGCCTACGTGGCGCCGGCGGTCTCGGCGGTCTCGCACCAGACCCCGGCCTTCGGCAGCCTGCCCGGCTCGCAGGGCGGCGAGTTCGTGTTCCAGGTGCCGGACAGCCAGGAATTCCTCAACGCCGATACGCGCCAGCTGACCGCCGATGCGATCGCGCTGAACAACAAGGTGGATGCGGCCAGCGAGGCCAAGGGCAGCCAGGCACCGGTAACCGTGGCCGACCTGCAGGGTGGCAAGGCCAAGCTGGTGGTGCCCACCGCCGGCCCGGCGTCCGACCGCCAGCGCGCGCAGCAGGCCAATGACCGTGGCCTGCAGCTGTACCGCGAGAAGCAGTACGACGAAGCGGTAGCCCAGTTCACCGAGGCGCTGAAGCTGCGCCCGGACTTCGCCCAGGCCGCCAACAACCTCGGCTTCGTCTACTACCGCCAGCAGCGCTATGCCGAAGCGGCGCGCTGGCTGGAGAACACACTGAAGATCGACCCCTCGCGCGCCGTGGCCTATCTCAACCTGGGCGACGCCTACTTCAACGCCGGCGACAAGGCCAAGGCCAAACAGGCCTACACCACCTACCTGGCGCTGCAGCCGCAGGGCAGCGGCGCGGCCCAGGCGCGTGCGCAGCTGGAGAAACTCTGAGCCATGAACGACGCGATCCACACCGACACCATCGTGGCCATCGCCAGTGCGCCCGGCGCCGGCGGTGTCGGCCTGCTGCGCCTGTCCGGCCCGCGCGCTGCAGCGATTGCCAATGCGCTGGGTGCACCTGCACTGCGTCCGCGCCACGCGCACTACGCGCGCCTGCGTGATGCCGACGGCGAGGTCATCGACGATGGCATCGTGCTGTGGTTCCCGGCACCGAACAGCTTCACCGGCGAAGAGGTGGTGGAGCTGCAGGGCCATGGCAGCCCGGTGCTGCTGCAGCAACTGGTCGCGCGCTGCATCGCGCTCGGTGCGCGTCAGGCGCGCCCGGGTGAGTTCAGCGAACGCGCGTTCCTCAACGGCAAGCTCGACCTGGCCCAGGCTGAGGCCATCGCCGACCTGATCGCCGCGGGTGACAACCGCGCCGCACGCGCTGCACGCCGTTCGCTGGACGGCGTGTTCTCCCGCCGCATCGACGCGGTGGTCGAGCAGTTGGTGCTGCTGCGCATCCATGTGGAAGCAGCGATCGACTTCGCCGACGAACCGCTGGATACGCTTGGTGGGGCACAGGTGCGGCGTGGCCTGGAGCAGGCGCGCGGCGATCTTGCCCTGCTGCGGCGGGATGCCGAGCGCGGCCGCCGCCTGCGCGATGGCCTGCATGCGGTGCTGATCGGGCCGCCGAATGCCGGCAAGAGTTCATTGCTCAATGCGCTGGCCGGCAGCGAACGCGCCATCGTCACCGACATCGCCGGCACCACCCGCGACACCCTGCGCGAAACCATCCGCCTGGACGGCCTGGAGCTGACCCTGGTCGACACCGCCGGCCTGCGCGACGGCGGCGATGCCATCGAACGCGAAGGCATGCGCCGCGCGCACGTGGAAATCGAACGCACCGACCTGGCGCTGATCGTGCTGGATGCGCGCGATCCAGCGGCCGGCGAAGCGGCGCTGGGCGATGCCGTGGCGGCGGTGCCGCACAAGGTCTACATCCACAACAAGTCGGATCTGCTGACGGCGCTGCCGACGCTGGACGATCCGGATCGGGTGTTCGTTTCGGCGGCCACCGGCGCCGGACTCGAAGATCTGCATGCGCGCCTGCGTTCGATTGCCTCGGCCGGGGCAGGCGAGCAGGTGGACGGCGAGTTCTCCGCACGCACGCGCCATGTGGATGCGATCGAGCGCGCGCAGGAACATGCGCAGCGCGCCGATGGTGAGCTGGCGCATGAGCACCTGGAACTGGCCGCCGAGGAACTGCGGCTGGCGCATGACGCGCTGGGTGAGATCACTGGGCAGATGAGTGCCGATGACCTGCTGGGAAGGATCTTCTCCAGCTTCTGCATCGGCAAGTAAGGTCGGGGCCAGATCCCCGAAGGGATCTCTGACCCCGTCATCGATCAATCGCGCGGCTCATGCTCTGGCAGGCGCCAACCTTCGCTCTGGTAGGTGCCAACCTTGGTTGGCACAGGGCGTCCGGGGTCATGGACGCCGGCTGGCAGAGCGCCGACCAAGGTCGGCGACTACCGGATCCATGGGGTCCCCCGCCTGTCACATTGCCGCCGCATACTGGCGCCCATCACATACCGCTTGGGGAAGTCGCAGTGAAGTCGTGGGGTTGTGCGTTGCTGTTGTCGCTGGCCGTGGCACCATCGGTGGCCATGAGTGCTGAATCCTCCACCCCGGCCACGCACAAGGTGTCGGTCTATGGCCACCGCGGGGCAAGCGCACTGCTGCCCGAGCACACCTTGGCGGCCTACGCGCAGGCCATCGCCGATGGCGCCGACTACATCGAACCGGACCTGGTGATGACCAAGGACGGGGTGATGGTGGCCCGCCACGAGAACGAGATCAGTGGCACCACCGATGTCGCCTCGCATCCGGAATTCGCCAGCCGCCGCACCAGCAAGGTCATCGACGGGCAGAAGGTCGATGGCTGGTTCACCGAAGACTTCACCCTGGCCGAGCTGAAGACGCTGTACGCGCGTGAGCGCCTGCCGGAACTGCGCAGCACCGCCTACGATGGCCAGTTCCGCATCGCCAGCCTCGACGAGATCCTGGCCTTCCTGGTGCAACAGGCCGGCCGCGCCAACCGCGGCATCGGCCTGGTGCCGGAGATCAAGCATCCGACCTACTTCCAGTCGATCGGCCTGCCGATGGAAGACAAGCTCCTGACCGCGCTGCGCGGCAACGCCTATACCAACGTGGGCCCGGTCACCATCCAGTCGTTCGAGACCGCCAACCTGCGCTACCTGCGCGGCAAGATCGGGCGGGGCAGCAACATCCGCCTGCTGCAGCTGCTGTGGAAAGGCGATACCCAGCCGGCCGACATCGCCAAGGCCGGTGGCACGCTGACCTACGCGCAGATGATGACGCCGGCCGGACTGAAGGACATTGCCAGCTACGCCGACAGCATCGGCCCGGAGCTGCGCTCGATCATTCCGCTGGACGCCAAGGGTGCACTGGGGACACCGACCACGCTGGTACAGGACGCACATGCAGTGGGCCTGATGGTGATTCCGTATACCTTCCGCCCGGAGAACCATTTCCAGGCCAGCAACCTGCGCAAGGGCGCCGACAACGCGCGCAATGCCGAGGGGTCAATTGCCGAGATGCGCGCCTACCTGGCCACCGGCATCGATGCCTTCTTCACCGACGACCCGGCACTGGGCCGGCAGGCGGTGGATGGCATGGGCGAGGCGGGGAATGCGGCGAACTGACCGGCCAATGCCGCCGGGCATGGCCCGGCGCTACCGGATGTGACGGAATGCTCTGGTAGTTGCCAACCTTGGTTGGCATGCAGCGGGAGCGCCGACCAAGGTCGGCCACTACCGGGTCATGAAGGTGCCGGACCCCGTCACCCGATCAACCGCGCGGCTCGTCCGGCCGGCGGAACGGGATCACCACGTAGTCCTGGCCCTCGCGCGGCTGCCACAGCACCGGCACGCGCTGCGGTGACGGCGGCTCCAGCTCGTCGTCGGCCAGCGGTTCGACGTCTTCTTCTTCGTCTTCCCAGCTGTAGCGCGGGCGCGGCGGCAGCGGGTCGGCGTTGCGGAACAGCAGCGCAGCGATGATGCCGGCGAAGGCGCCGCCCATGTGCGACTGCCAGGACACACCATCGGCGTGCGGCAGGATGGTCATCAGCATGCCGCCGTAGAACAGCATGCCGATCAGGCCGGTGGCGATGGCCGCGCGGTCGCGGCGCAGCAGGCCCAGGCTGGCCAGCAGGAACATCAGGCCGTGGGTCACGCCGCTGGCGCCCAGGTGCACGCTGCCCGGATTGCCCAGCATCCACGCACCGATGCCCGAGCCCAGCCACAGCAGGGGCAGGGCGCGCACGGTGGCTTTCGGGTAGACGCTGCCGGCCAGCGTGCCGAGGATCAGGATCGCGATGCTGTTGGCGGCGATGTGCTCGACCGAGGCATGCAGCATCGGGCCGCCGATCAGGCCAAGCAGGCCCTTGGCTTCCAGCGGCGCGACCGCCCACGGTCGCCAATCGAACGTGCCCTGCAGGGCGAACACGGCCACCAGCACCAGCACGGCGGCCAGGCTGACATTGAACGCCCGCAGGATGCGCGAGCGGTCATTGCGGGGTGCCGGCGCGTCGCCGGCGGGCAGGGGCGCGTTGTTGTTCATACCTCAGCAATGGCGGTGGTTGGCGCGAAACCAAGGCCACCGCTGCGGGAGAGTGGAAACGGCCGGCGGGACAATCCCACCGGCCGCGCCATCCAGCGGGTCAGGCTCAGGCCTGGCCTTCGCCTTCCTTCGGCGGGTACTTCAGGCTCAACACCACGGTAGCGGCGATGATCACCGCCACCACGCCCAGCGAGATCGGGGTCGGGATCTTGAACAGGTCGATGATCATCATCTTGATGCCGATGAAGCCCAGCACCAGCGCCAGACCATACGGCAACAGGTGGAAGCGGTCGGCCATGCCGGCCAGCAGGAAGAACATCGCGCGCAGGCCCAGCACCGCGAACACGTTGGAAGTGAGCACGATGAACGGGTCGGTGGTGATGGCGAAGATCGCCGGGATGCTGTCCACCGCGAAGATCACGTCGGTGACCGCGATCAGGATCAGCACCGCGAACAGCGGGGTGAACCAACGCACGCCGTCGCGCTTCACGCTCATCGCGTTGCCGGCGTAATCCGGCAGCAGGCGCAGGTGCTTGCGCATCCAGCGCAGGGCGGGGTTGGCCTCCAGGTCCGGCTCCTGGCCGGCGGCGAACCACATCTTCCAGCCGGTGAACAGCAGGAAGGCGCCGAACACGTAGAGCAGCCAATGGAACTGGGTGATCAGCACGCTGCCGGCGAAGATCATGATCGTACGCAGCACGATCGCGCCCAGGATGCCGATGATCAGCACCTTCTGGCGCTGCTCCTCCGGCACCGCGAAGTAGCTCATGATCATCAGGAAGACAAAGATGTTGTCGACCGCCAGCGCCTTCTCGACCAGGTAACCGGTCAGGAATTCGAGGCCGACCTTGTTGGCCACCACCTGGCCCGCGGTCTCATTCAGGTAGTACCAGAGGCCCGCATTGAACAGCAGGGCCAGCGCGACCCAGCCGATGGACCACCACAGGGCCTCCTTGAAGGTGACCTTGTGCGGCCCACCATGGCGCATCAACACGAGGTCGACCAGCAGGGCGATGACCACCACCGCTGCGAAGCCGCCCCACAACCACACGTTACCGATCGTCTGCATTGGGAATGTCCGTTGGAAAGATGAATGCCAGGCCGGACGGCGAGGATCTGCAACGGAGGATCGGGAGGGGGATCCAGGGACAGAGCTTCGCCAGTACGGCGAAGGTCTCGCTCGCAGTTCCAGTCGGCTGGAACTGCCGTTGCACCGGAGCCTGCGGGCTCGAAATGACGGCGACAACGTCTGGGAGCTACTCCCCTTCTGGCGCCGATTCTGCGGCCTGGCCGGGCTGCCGTCAAATGCCGGGTGGCCGGGGCCCCCGCCCTGGTAGATGCCAACCTTGGTTGGCACGCCTTGCCCGGGCCGTTCAGCAACGCCCGTCGCGCCAGCTCGACTCTACGAAAGCGCCCCCCGGCTACAATAGGTGGATGAATACCCCCCTTCCGATTGTCCGCCTCAAGAATGCGTGGCGTTCCAGCCACCCGTGGATCTTCCAGAAACTGGTCGAGAAGCCGACCGTCCGGCCCAAGCCCGGTTCCATCGTCGACGTGGTCGGCGTGGACGGGGAGTTCATCGGCCGCGGGTTCTACAACGGGCACTCGCGCATTGCCGTGCGCATCCTCGAAACCGACCAGAACGTGCCGGTGGATGCCGGCTGGTTCTCGCGCAAGATCGCCCAGGCGGTGTCGCTGCGCCGTGAGGTGCTGAAGCTCGACGCGGTGTCCGACGCCTGGCGCGTGGTGCACAGCGAGGGCGATGGCCTGTCCGGCCTGGTGGTGGACCGCTACGGCGACCTGGTGGTGGTCGAATTCTTCGCCGCCGGCATGTTCCGCCACCGCGAGTGGATCTACGACGCTCTGCGCGAGCAGTTCCCGGGCTGCCGCTTCCACAGCTTTGCCGACGAGCACGTGCAGAAGCAGGAAAGCTTCGACTTCCACGGCAACACCACCACCGAAGCGGCGGTGATCACCGAGTACGGCATCAAGTTCCGCGCTGACCCGGCCGGTGCGCACAAGACCGGCTTCTTTGCCGACCAGCGCGAGAACCGCGAGTGGCTGAGCCAGCAGGTGGAAGGCAAGAGCGTGCTCGACCTGTGCTGCAACACCGGCGGTTTCGCCGTGTACGCGGCGGCGCGTGGTGCCACTGAAGTGGTCGGCATCGACATCGATGAAGACGTCATCCAGATCGCCAAGGGCAATTCGCGCCTGAACAACGTGCGCCCGAAGTTCGTCCAGTCCGACATCTTCCCGTGGCTGCGCGACGCCGCCAACCGCGGTGAGCAGTACGACGTGGTGATCCTGGACCCGGCGAAGATGACCCGCGACCGCGACCAGGTCATCACCGCGCTGAAGAAGTACCTGGACATGAACAAGCTGGCGCTGGGCGTGGTCAAGCCGGGTGGCCTGTTCGCCACGTTCTCCTGCACCGGCCTGGTGGCCGAGGACCAGTTCCTCGACATGCTGCGCCGCGCGGCCTATTTCTCCGGCCGCACGATCCAGATCCTGAAGGTGGCCGGCGCCGGTCCGGACCATCCGTTCATGGCCCACGTGCAGGAATCGCGTTACCTCAAGGCCGTGTTCTGCCGCGTGGTGGACTGACGGTCCGCTTCTGCGTTCGCCGGGCATGAATCATGTCCACTGCCCGGCGGTCAACTTTCCGCGCATTGCGATGCGTTCGTGAAAGTGGCGCCCCATTGATGAGGGGGCGCAGCTCGACTCTACAAATCCGCGGTCCGCAGCGCTATGGTCGGGCTCTTCCCATTGCCGGTGAGAGCCCATGCCATCGTTGCGCCACCTGTCCGTCGTGCTTGCCCTGGCGCTGTGCGCGCCGCTGTCGGCTCATGCCATCGAGTTCAGCGCACAGGAGCTGGCGCGCGCCAAGGCCCTGCAGCAGCGCCTGGTCACCCTCGACAGCCACCTGGATACGCCGGCCAATTTCGGCCGAACCGGCTTCGACATCGAGCAGCGTCACGACCGCAACGCGCTTTCGCAGGTCGACTACCCGCGCATGGTCGAAGGTGCGCTGGACGGCGGTTTCTGGGCGATCTACACCGATCAGGGCGACCGCAGCCCCGCCGCGCACCTCGCCGAGCGTGACCATGGCCTGCAGCGGCTGCTGGAGATCCGCGAAATGCTGGCGGCCAACCCCGAGCGCTTCGCGCTGGCATTGACCGCCGATGACGCGGCGCGGATCAAGGCCGCCGGCAAGCGCGTGGTCTACATCAGCATGGAAAACGCCAGCCCGCTGGTGGAAGACCCGAGCCTGCTGTCGTTCTACCACCGCGCCGGCCTGCGCCTGCTCAGCACCGTGCACTTCGCCAACAACGAGTTTGCCGATTCGGCCACCGACCCCAACGGGGCGGAGTGGAAAGGCCTGAGCCCGGCCGGCAAGGACCTGGTGCGGCAGGCGGTGAAGCTGGGCATCGTGATCGACCAGTCACATGCCTCGGATGCGGTGTTCGACGACCTGCTGGCGATGATGCCGGTGCCGTTCGTGCTCTCGCACAGCTCGGCCAAGGCGGTCTACGACCATCCGCGCAATCTGGATGACGCGCGCCTGCGCAGGCTGGCCAAGGCCGGCGGTGTGATCCAGGTGAACGCCTATGGTGGCTACCTGATCGACACCGCAAAGACGCCCGAGCGCAAGCAGGCCGAGGAAGCGCTGAGCAAGCAGCTGGGTGGCTGGGAAGGCATGGGCATCGAACAGGGCGTTGCCCTGCTGAAGGCCGAGCAGGCGCTGGACCACGAGCACCCGGTGCGCCATGCCAGCCTCGACGACTTCTTCGCCCACTTCGAGCACATCCTCAAGGTGGTCGGCCCCGAGCACGTGGGCATCGGCCTGGACTGGGATGGCGGCGGTGGCCTGAGTGACCTGCCCGATGTCAGCCAGCTGCCAAAGATCACCGCGTGGCTGCTGCGCAAGGGCTATACCGAGAAGCAGATTGCCGGCATCTGGGGCGGCAACCTGCTGCGGGTGATGCGCCAGGCGCAGGACTACGCTGCAAAGCAGGGCGGTTGACCGCCCTGCGGTAGTGCCGGCCGCTGGCCGGCATTGCCCGTATCAACAGGATGCGAGGTGCCGGCCAGCGGCCGGCACTACCGGTGATCCGGTTATTTCGCGATCAGCGCGTGGCGACGGCTGTACAGGAAGTACAGCACCAGGCCGGCCACGTTCCACAGCAGGAAATACAGCTGGGTGGTGTGCGGCAGGCTGAGGAACAGGTAGATGCAGCCCAGCGCGGCCAGCGGGCCGACCACGAAGGCCAGCGGCGTGCGGAACGTGCGCTCGCGGTTCGGCTCGCGCAGGCGCAGCACCACCAGGCAGATGCCCACGGCGGTGAACGCGGCCAGGGTGCCGGCATTGGCCAGCGCCGCGATCTCGTCCAGGCGTGCCACGCCGGCCAGCGCCGACACCACCACCGCGGTGAACAGCGTGGTCGCCACCGGCGTGCCGGTACGTGCGTTGACCTTGGACAGGCCACGCGGCAGCAGGCCATCGCGGCTCATCACGAAGAAGATGCGGCTCTGGCCGTACAGGAAGGCCAGCAGTACGGTCGGCAGCGCGATGATCGCGATCACGCCGATCACCATCGCCGCGGTCGGATGGCCCAGCTGGCGCATGATCAGGGCCAGCGGCTCGGCGCTGTGGCCGAACACCGCGTAGCTCATCGCACCGACCGCGGCCAGCGCCACCAGCACGTAGACGATGGTGCAGCCGATCATCGAACCGATGATGCCGATCGACAGGTCGCGGCCGGGGTTCTTGGTTTCCTCGGCGGCGGTGGAGATCGCATCGAAGCCGTAGAAGGCGAAGAAGATGATCGCTGCCGCCGCCATTACGCCGTGTTCGACGCCATCAGGGCCCATCGACTTGGCAAAGCCATACGGCATGAACGGCTGCAGGTTGGCGCTGTCGAAGGCGGGCAGGGCCACGGCCACGAAGATGGCCAGCGCGATCAGCTTGAACACCACCAGGATGGCATTGAGGGTGGCGCTTTCCTTGGTGCCGGCCATCAGCATGCCGGCCACCAGCCAGGTGATGACGATCGCCGGCAGGTTGATCATGCCGCCTTCCACGTGCGGGCCGGCTGCGAGCCACGCTGGCAGGTGCACGTTCCAGCCGAACTGGGTGTGGACCCATTCGAGGAAGCCGACGAAGTAGCCGGACCAGCCCACCGCCACCGTACTCACCACCAGCGAGTACTCCAGGATCAGGCTCCAGCCCACCACCCAGGCAAACACTTCGCCCAGCGCGCTGTAGCTGTAGGTGTAGGCACTGCCGGCGGCCGGCATCATCGTCGACAGCTCGGCGTAGGACAGTGCCGCACAGGCACAGACCGCACCAGCGATGGCGAAGGAGATCAGCACCGCCGGGCCGGCCAGGTTGGCACCGACGCCGATCAGCGTGTAGATGCCGGTACCGACGATGGCGCCAATACCCAGCGCGATCAGGTGCGGCCAGCTGAGCGTCGGGATCAGGCGCCTGCCGGCTTCATGGACGGTGACGGAATCTAGGGACTTGCGCCGGAACAGGGACATGCAGGCCTCGGAAGGGGTGACTAAGAACGACAAGTTCCCGAGTGTGACCGAACGCAGCGCAGCATTACCACTGACGGGGGTCATGCGAGGGTCAGATGCGTCACCGGCGCGGCTGTACTCCGAGCATTCTGCCGGAATCGGCACAAATTCCGGCAGGATTCGAAATGATTCGATCCCTCAAGGCGAGCCGGGAGGCGCTTGAAGCGTGAGAGCAGGGGCCAGATCGATGCTGACCCGCTGCGGATCGACCACCGGCGCCGCACCTTGGGTTCTCAACTGGGCCACCAGCACTTCGAAGCCCTGGGCGCGGCCGAACGCATGCTCGTCCAGGGTCAATGGCAGCAGCTGCAGGAAGTCGAATCGTCCCGATGGCAGTTGCTGGGGTCCAGGAAAATGCAGTGACGGAACGAAGACGGCCGCCTGCAGCATGCTCCCTGCGTGATCCACCGGCCCCCCCAGCTTCAGCCGGTCCCATGGCGCCAACGGATTGCCGGGCATGCGTGAGTGGCACAGCAGCAGGTGGTACGCGGTGAACCAGCGCAAGGTGGTCAGCGCCCACGTCGCTTCATCCTGCGTCTCAAGCATCAGTTCGATGCCCAACCCCGAATCGCCATCTTCGTGCCGCCCTTCCCAGGGGTTGGACAGGCCGGAGCTGACATAGATCCAGTGCCTTCGATCACCGTGCGGAGGGCAGGCATTGACGCCGACATGCAGCCAGCGCGGGTCGATCTGGTCCTGCTTGAAGACGTTGCGCAGCAGATCCATGTCGATCGGATAGATCCCCGGCCCGGTATCGCCGAACAACCGCCGGTACAGCGTCTCCTCCCGATATTCCCAGCTGCGCTCCAGCAGGGTGTCGTCGTCCATGGTGCTCACTCGGCCACCTTGCCGGGCCAGCGGCAGCCGTCTTCCTGCCAGGCCTCGACGTCATCGTGGAAGGTGGTGCGACGTCCGTCGCGGCTACGCTCGTAGCTCAGGTCCAGCACCAGCGCGCCCTGCGTGCTCAGCAGGTAGCGGCCATTGAGGCGCCCGTTGATGCGCTCTTCCCAGACGCTGTCGAACTGGTAGGGGCGGTCTTCGGCCAGCACCGTGGTCTCCATCGAAACCCGGCGCAGCAGCAGGCGTTCGCGCTGCCCGGCATAGCGAACGTCGGCCTGGCCGTCATCCAGCCAACGCCATTCCAGATGGATGCCGTCATTGCGGCCGCCGCTCAGGCAGCGATGATCCTGCGCGGTGGCCGCCGGGGCGGTCGTGTTGGCCAGAAGCAGCAGGGCGCCCATCGCCGTCGACCAGGGTTTCATCCGTTCAGCCCCAACCGGATGCCGAACCCCACCAGGAACAGGCCGGCCACGCGGCGCAGCGCGTCGCTGATCCGCGGATGCTGGATCAGCCGGCGACGGGCCAGGTTGCCCACGCCGATCAGCATCGAGCAGTAGGCGATGCTGACCACCAGGATGATGCCGGCCAACGCCGCGAAGGTGGCGATGCCCTGGTGTGCCTTCGGATCGATGAACAACGGCAGGAAGGCCATGTAGAACAGGATCGCCTTCGGATTGAGCAGGCTGACCAGGATCGCCTGCTGGAAGTAGCGCCCCGGCTGCATGCGGATCGGACCGGCGTCGCCGCCCTCGTGCTTCGGCGTGCGCAGCAGGCTGATGCCGACCCACACCAGGTAGGCCGCACCCAGGTACTGCACCGCGTGGAACACCAGCGGGTTGGCCTTGAGCAGCGCCGCCACGCCCGCCAACGCCAGCCACATCAGGATCTGGTCGCCGACCAGCAGGCCGGCCAGCGCGGTATAGCCACCACGCACGCCGCCACGGCCGGTGGCGGTCAGCAGCGTGAAGGTGCCGGGGCCAGGCAGGGCGAGAAACACCAGCACAGCGACCAGAAATGTCCACAGGTCCTGGATGCCCATCCACGGCATGGCGGCGTTCTCTTGTTACGGGGGGCCGCCATTGTCGGCCAGTGCCGCCGTTGGCGACAGGGGGCGGGTGAGGCCAGTGGGCATGCCAGACAGCAGCGGTTGCAGGTGCTGGTGCAGCTGCGCATGCAGTTGCCGTACCGCTGGCGAGAACTGCTTGCGGTGCGGGCATACCAGCTGCAGCGGGATGCTGCTGCCAACACCATCGAGCAGCAGCTGCAGGCGCCCGGCCAGCACGTCCTCGCGCAGGTCCAGCCAGGACTTGTAAGTGATGCCTTCGCCGGCCACGGCCCAGCGTCGCACTACATCGGCGTCGTCGCAGACCAGCGGACCGCGCACCGGAATCACGCTGCGACGCCCGTCGACCTCGAATGACCAGCGATCGTAGGCGCGGCCGTTGAGTTGATAGACCAGGCAGTCGTGCTCGCGCAGATCCTCCAGGCGGGTGGGCGTGCCACGCCGCTGCAGGTAGCCGGGCGAGGCGGCCAGCACGCGTCGATTGCCTTCCAGCAGCGGCAGGGCGACGTAGTTGGCGTCGTCGAAGTGGCCGATGCGGATGGCCACGTCGACCGGGTCGCGGAATACATCGGCCACCTCGTCGGACAGGCGCAGGTGCAGGCGCAGCCGCGGGTGCGCAGCGCGGAAGGCGCTCAGCCAGGGCAGCAGCAGGTTGCGGCCGAGGTCCGAGGGCGCCGACAGCTGCAGGGTGCCGTGCAGCTCGGTGTCCTCGCCCTGCACGCGCGCCTGGCCCTCGCGCAGGGTGGCCAGTACCTCCTGCGCATACGGCAGGTACAGCGCACCCTCGCCGGTGAGGCGCAGGCTGCGGGTGGTGCGCACGAACAGGCGCAGGTCCAGCTCGCGTTCCAGCCGCGCCACCGCCGCGGCGACCTGTCCGGGCAGCAGGTCGGCCTCGCGCGCCGCCTGCGAGAAGCTGCCCAGTGCGGCAGTGCGGACGAACAGCTGCAGATCGTCGAAGCGGATCATCTTCATTGCCAGAGTGAAAGTGCTGCCCGATTCTGCGCCTTTCTGCGGGAGCGCGTGCGGCGCAACCTGTCGCCTCCTTCCCCACTGGACCGCTGCCATGCGCGCCATTGCCTACACCCAAGCCGGCCTGCCGATCGATGATGCCCAGGCCCTGATCGACATCGAACTGGAGCTGCCGCAGCCTGGCCCGCGTGACCTGCGCGTGGCGGTGCGCGCGGTGGCGGTGAACCCGGTCGACACCAAGGTCCGTCGCGGCGTGGCCACCGATGGCCCACGCGTGCTGGGCTGGGATGCGGTCGGCATCGTCGACGCGGTGGGCAGCGAGGTGACCCTGTTCCAGCCCGGCGATGCGGTCTACTACGCCGGCGTCATCGATCGCCCGGGCAGCAACGCCGAGTACCAGCTGGTGGACGAACGCAGCGTCGGCCGCAAGCCGGCCAGCCTCGACGATGCCGCCGCCGCCGCGCTGCCACTGACCGCGATCACCGCCTGGGAACTGCTGTTCGACCGCCTGCGCATCCCCGAGGGCGGTGGCGAAGGCCAGACCCTGCTGGTGATCGGCGCTGCCGGCGGTGTCGGTTCGATCCTGGTGCAGCTGGCGCGGAAGCTGACGAAACTGACGGTGATCGGCACCGCCTCGCGTCCGGATACCCAGGACTGGGCGTACGCAATGGGCGCACACCATGTGATCGACCACAGCCTGCCGCTGGCCGAGGGCCTGGCGCGGCTCGGCATCAGCGAGGTGCAGCACGTGGCCAGCCTGACCCACTCCGACCAGCACTACGCGCAGATCGTGGAACTGCTGGCGCCGCAGGGCCAGCTGGGGCTGATCGATGATCCCGGCCAGGTCGACGTGATGGCGCTCAAGCGCAAGGCGTTGTCACTGCACTGGGAGTCGATGTTTACCCGGCCGCTCTACAAGACCGCCGACATGCAGCGCCAGCATGACCTGTTGAACCGGGTGGCCGAGCTGATCGACACAGGCGTGCTGCAGACCACCCTGGGCGAGCATTTCGGGCGCATCGACGCGGCCAACCTGCGGCGTGCCCACGCGCTGCTGGAGAGCCACCGCGCCAAGGGCAAGATCGTGCTGGAAGGCTGGTAAGGCCCGGTTTTTCCTGTGGAGCCGAGCCTGCGCCCGGCTCTACAGCGTTTCATCCACGCATGGCGTGGATCAGCCGTGTCGACCAAGGTCGACACCTGCCAACAGCTGCGGAAGCCACTGCTCAGGCCACACCGTTGTCGACGTACTCGGCGAAACCGGGCTGCTGGCGCAGGCGTTCGAACCAGGCATCTACGTGTGCCAGTACCGGCTTGCTGCCCGGCGTGCTGCGCCAGCGTTGGGTCGACAGCCCGAGCACGATGTCGGCGAGGGTGAAGGTGTTGCCCGCCACGTAGCCGTCGGTAGTGGCGAGCTGTGCATCAAGGACGCCCATCAGCCGGTTCCACTGCGCCAGGCTGGCCTCGGCACGGGCGTCATCCGGATAGTCCGGATGCTGGCGCACGCGTGCCATGAACACATGGCGCCATGCGCTGTTGAGGTCGCTGGCCTGCCAGTCCATCCACTGCTCCACCCGGGCCCGGTCCTTTGCTGCATGTGGCAGCAGATCCTCGCGACCGGCGCGTGCGGCCAGGTAGCGGCAGATGCTGTTGGATTCCCACAGCACGAAGTCGCCATCACGCAGCACGGGCACCTGCCGGTTGGGGTTCAGCGTGGCCAGCAGGCCCGGCGAGGGGGCCGGTTCGTGGTGCAGGGGCAGACCCAGCCCCGCGCACAGCCACAGCACTTTACGCACATTGATGGAGGTGGGCTTTCCGTAGAGGACGGCCATGGTCGTGACGCAGCAGTTGAGACTCGGCCAGCCTACACTTGCCCCATGCAAACCGAATGTCTGCTCATTGGCGGCCTTCTATTGGCCGTGCTCATCCTGCAGCTGGTCGCCCTGCTGCGCCGCCCGCCGCATGACCGCCTGGAACAGGCGGTGCGCGAGGAGGCGCGGGCCGGGCGCAGCGAGCTGCGCGAACAGCTCGATGGCTTCGCCCGCGCGCTGACCGATCTGTCCACCCGCACCGACCAGCGCCTGGACCTGCTGCGCGAAGCGCTGGGCGAAGATGCCCGCAAGGCGCGCGCCGAAGCGGCCGAGAGCCAGCAGCGCGGCGCGGCGTTGATGGGACAGCGGCTGCAGGAGCTGCGCGGCCAGCTGGAGACCTTCGGCCAGCAGCAGGAAGCCCGCATCCATGCGTTTGGCCAGCAGCTGCAGGAGCTCACCGGGCGTACCGATACCCAGCTCGGCGCGCTGCGGCAGACCCTGGTGGACGATGCACGCAAGGGCCGCGAGGAGGGCGCGCAGTCGCAGCAGCGCCTGACTGAAAGCCTTGGCCTGCGCCTGCAGGAACTGACCCAGCGCAACGAGCAGCGCATCGCCGAGATGCGCACGACGCTGGAAGAGCAGCTGCGCGCGCTGCAGAGCGACAATGCGCAGAAGCTGGAACAGATGCGCGTGACGGTGGATGAGAAGTTGCAGTCCACCCTGGAAACACGCCTTGGCCAGTCCTTCAAACTGGTCTCGGAGCGCCTGGAACAGGTGCAGCGCGGCCTCGGCGAGATGCAGCAGCTGGCCACCGGCGTGGGTGACCTCAAGCGCGTGCTGACCAACGTCAAAACGCGCGGCAGCTGGGGTGAAGTACAGCTGGAGAACATCCTCGAGCAGACCCTGATCCAGGAGCAGTACGCGCGCGGGGTGAAGGTACGTCCGGATAGTGGCGAGATGGTCGACATCGCCGTGCGCCTGCCGGGTCGCAGCAGCGACGACACGCCGGTGTGGCTGCCGATCGACTCCAAGTTCCCACGCGAAGACTACGAGCGCCTGCTGGACGCACAGGAGCAGGGTGACGCCGAACTGGTACGCGTGCAGGGTGCGCAGCTGGAGCGTGCGGTGAAGGTGCAGGCCAAGTCGATCTGCGAGAAGTACATCGTGCCGCCGCACACCACCGACTTCGCGGTGATGTTCCTGCCTACCGAAGGCCTGTATGCCGAGGTGATCCGGCGCCCCGGCCTGGTCGATCTGCTGCAGCGCGACCACCGCGTGGTGGTCGCCGGGCCGACCACGATCACCGCACTGCTCAACAGCCTGCAGATGGGCTTCCGCACGCTGGCCATCGAGAAGCGGTCCAGCGAGGTGTGGAGCCTGCTGGGTGCGGTGAAGACCGAGTTCGGCAAGTTCGGTGATGTACTGGACAACGTGAAGGCCAAGCTGGACCAGGCCAGCAAGCAGATCGACCAGACCGGGGTGCGCACCCGCGCGATTGCCCGCAAGCTGAGGGATGTCGAGTCGCTGCCGGTTGAGCAGAGCCGCCAGTTGCTGCCGGACGCGCTGCCAGCAGAGGAAGGCAGTGACGGCGACGAGGCCTGAGCCACGCTGACACGCCGCCTGCATCGCCGATGCGTATGCTGGCGGCCTGTCCGCCTCGATCAGGTATCGTCATGCGCCTGCGCCGCTTCACCAGCCTTGTCCTGACCGCGCTGCTTGCCGCCTGCAGCAGCGCACCACCGGCTGCCGATACGACCGCGGCACCTGCCGCAGCCACCAGCCCTGAAGCGGCCGAGGCGTATCGCGAAGCGCGCGACGTCGACTGCCAGGCCGCCGGTGGCACCCTGCAGCGGCTCGGCCGGCTGCAGCGCGAGCAGTGCGTGATTCCCTATGCCGATGCCGGAAAGGCCTGCAGCCGCAAAAGCGACTGCACGGGCCAGTGCCTGGCCGGTCCCGAGGTGGGCGCTGGCAGCGCCGCTACCGGTACCTGCCAGCGCGATGTGCGCCAGAACTTCGGCTGCCGCCAGCGCATTGATGACGGCAAGGCGCAGGGCACGATCTGCGTGGACTGATCGTAGTGCCGGCCACTGGCCGCCACCCGCATCACCCCTTGCGAACGGTCGCACGATTGCCGGCCAGCGGCCGGCACTACCGCCATCGCGCGGCGCTATGCTGGTGGGCCATTCCCCGCTGTTGCCGGAGCCCCCGCGTGAGCACCCCGATCCAGGACATTTCCCTCACCACCATCGACGGCCAGCCGTCCTCGCTTGCCGACTACCAGGGCAAGGTACTGCTGCTGGTCAACGTCGCCTCCAAGTGCGGCCTGACCCCGCAGTACGAAGGCCTGCAGGCGCTGTATGCGGAAAAGCACGCGCAGGGTCTGGAAGTACTGGGCTTCCCCGCCAACAACTTCCTCGGCCAGGAGCCGGGCAGCGAGGCAGAGATCCAGCAGTTCTGCCAGCTCACCTACGACGTCAGCTTCCCGATGTTCTCCAAGATCAGCGTGGCCGGTGACGATACCCATCCGCTGTACCAGCAGCTGACCGCCGCCCAGCCGCAGTCGATCGGCGAAGGCCCGCTGCGTGAGCGCCTGGCCAGCAAGGAGATCCCGATCCACGCAGCACCGGCGGTGCTGTGGAACTTCGAGAAGTTCCTGGTTGGCCGCGACGGCAAGGTCATCGCGCGTTTCGCCCCGGACGTGGCTGCCGATGACGCGCGCCTGCGCGAGGCCATCGAGGCAGCGCTGGCAGCCTGAGGAAAGCGTGCCAACCAAGGTTGGCACCTGCCGGAAAAGAAAAACCCCGCCGAGGCGGGGTTTCTCATGCGCTACAGACCGGACTCAGTGCGTCCACTGCGGCATTGGCATCGCATCGACCGGGATCGGCGAATTGGCATCGTCGTGGCCACGGTCGCGCTTGCTGCGCAGATCGTTCTCGATCTGGTAGTTGCGGCGCTGCATCCACGCATCGCGTACCAGCGAGTACTCGTCCACGGCGGTGTCACGCAGGTCGTCGATCGCCAGCAGCTGCGCGCGGGTATCGACCAGCTGCATGCCTTGCAGGCCGATGCGGATCTTGTCCTCTTCGATGCGGCGGATCGGCGACAGCGGAATGTCACCGGCCAGGCCGAACACATCGCGCACGGTGCGAGGGCCGAAGAACGGCAGTTCCACGTAACGCGAACGACGCCAGCCCCAGGCACCCAGGGTCTGCCCGAAGTCCTCATTGCGACGCGGCACCATCGCCTTGCTGGCCGGATCGAACAGGCCGCCGATACCCAGCGTGCTGTTCATCAGGAAGCGGCCCAGGCTGTCCCACGCATCGGCACCGCGGCCCTGCAGCAGCTGGTTGGTGATGGTCACCGGTGCGCGCAGGTTGCTGAAGAAGTTGCTGACGCCGGTGCGGGCGAAGCGCGGCACCACGTGGGTGTAGGCCGTGGCCAGCGGGCGGGCGATGCCACGGTCAACCGCGTTGTTGAACGTGTGCACCTTGCGGTTGAACGGTTCCCACGGATCGTAGGCTGCCGCGCTGCCAGTGTTGCCGGCACCGCCGTAGAGGGCATCGAAGTCGTCGTCACCACCGGGGGCGGTCGCCGCCGCGGCCCTGGCCGCATCGGTGTCGGCGCTGCGGGCCGGTGCGGATGGCGGCGTGGCCGGCGCAGGTGCGGCAACCACGGCTGTTGCCGGTGCGGCATCGACCGTAGCGGTATCGGCGGTGGCGGCAGAGGCCTCGGCGATGGTGCTGGCCGGGACCACGGTGCTGGCTGCGGGCGCATCGCTGCGTGCGGGCTTGCCGGCGCAGGCGGTCAGGGCGGTGGCCAGGACGATCAGGGGGAAAGTGCGTACGACGTTCATGTCAGCTCGCAGCAGAAGTAGCGTTGAAATCCAGGTCGGGCGACAGCCGGTAGGCTGCGCTCAGCTCGTTGTAGCCGGCCGGCGCGCCGGAGACTGCCAGCGGGTGACCGCTCTTGCGCGCACGTGCGGCCAGCTCGGCCAGCAGCGCCAGGCCGGCGCTGTCCACGCGTTCGACCTCACCCAGCTCCAGCCGTGACAGCTTTGCCGGCAGGGCCTGCAGCTGCGGCCACAGCGCGATCACCGCGGCACGGTCGAGCACCCCGCGCAGGCGCAGGGTGTCGCCTTCCAGCAGCGCCAGTGCGTTACTTGCCATTGCCCGCGGGCCCGGCCTGCATGCTGCCGCTGTGCAGTTCGTTGGCCACCTGCTTGATGCCCTTCTGGCGCAGCGGGGTGTCGAACTGGTTGCGGAAGGTCTGCACGTAGGAAATGCCTTCGATGTTGACGTCGAAGATCTTCCACTGGCCGTTCACGTTGCGCATCCAGTACTCGACCGGGGTCGGTTCGTTGCCAGCGCGCACCAGTTCGGTGCTCACGCGCACGCCACGATTGCCCGGCAGCGGGCTTTCACCCTTCAGGCGGAAGCTCGGCTTGCCCTGGATGTTGAGCAGGGTGGAGCCGTAGCGCTGCATCAGGCTGTCGGCCATGGCATCGGCGAACAGCTTGATGTCGGCGTCGGAGGCGCCGCGGGCGTGCGGGCCCAGCACCAGGCGCGCGGCGTAGTCGCGGTCGAAGGTGCGGGTCAGCTCGCTGTCGATGTAGCTGCGCAGGCTGGCCGGGTTGCTGGTGAACTCGCTCTTGCGCTGCTGCAGCGTGGACAGGATGCGGCTGCTGGCATCGATCACCACCTTGCCGGCCTGGCTCTGCGTTGCGGCAGCGGCCGGCGCAGCGGCCTGGGCCTGGGCCAGGAACGGGGTGGCCGCCAGCAGCGCCGAGGCGAGCAGGGCCGGGATCAGTTTCATCTTCATGGTTGCGGTTCCGTTGCAGGCGCCTGCGCGCCATCGTTGGGCTTCTGAGCAGCGCCGCCACCGGCACCGCCACTGAACATGTACTTGCCGACCAGCTGGATCAGGTCCACCGCCGGCTGGGTGAAGACGATCTCGTCACCGGCCTTCAGCACGTCCGGATCACCGCCCGGCTGCAGACCGATATAGCTCTCGCCGAGCAAACCGCTGGTGAAGATGCCGGCCGAGGTGTCCGCCGGCAGGTCCTTGACCTTGCTGTCCATGCGCAGGGTGACGATCGATTCGAACTTCACCGGGTCCAGGTCGATCGAAGCGACCTGGCCGACAGTGACCCCGCCGATCTTCACCGGTGCCTGCTTGCGTAGCTGGCCGACCTGGGAGAAGCGTGCCTTCAGGTCGTAGCCTTCGCTGCCCCAGCTCCAGCGCTGGTTGGTCGAGGCCACGGCCAGCACCATCAGCGAGGCCAGGGCCAGCAGCAGGAAGGCGCCGACGGAAAATTCGAGTCTGGGACCGCGGATGGCCATGTGGATTACCTGATCGAGTCGTTGTGGCCGCGCGCGCCTGCGCACCGCCGGTGGAGGGGTTAGGTGAACAACATTGCCGACAGCACGAAGTTGAACATCAGCACCAGCAGTGAAGCGTTGACCACCGCACGGGTGGTCGCCACCGAAGTGCCTTCAATGGTCGGCTCGGCGTGGAAACCCACATAGGCGGCAACCAGCGCGGCAGTGCCGCCGAAGATCGCCGACTTCAGCATTGCCACGCCGAAGTCGTCCCAGAAGTCCACGCTGTTGCGCAGCGCCGACCAGAACACGCCATTGTCCAGGCCCAGCACGTGCACCGCTTCGAAGTAGCTGGCACTGATTGCAAGCGAACAGAAGATGCCGGTCAGCAGCGGCACCGTCAGCACCGCCGCCCAGAAGCGCGGCGCCACCGCCTTGGCCACCGGGTCGATCGCCATCAGCTCCAGCGCCTTGATCTGGTCGGTGGCACGCATCAGGCCTAGCTCGGCGGCGATCGAGCTGCCAGCGCGGCCAATGAACAGCAGCGCGGTCAGCACCGGTGCCAGCTCGCGGTACAGCGACAGCCCGAGCAGGGTCGACAGTGCGTCGGCCGCACCGAAGGTGGTCAGCGTGCGGTAGCCCTGCAGGGTCAGCACCAGGCCGACGAAGGCACCGCCGACGGCGATGATCGGCAGCGAGCGCGCACCGATCTTGTAGATCTCGCGGGTCAACTCGGCCAGGAAATCACGGGTCGGCAGCGAACCGCGCAGCACGGTCAGCGAGAACAGGCCGGCACGACCCAGCGAGCGGGTGGCTTGAACGAACGGCATCAGGCGACCCTCGCGCGCGGCGCGGCATCGAACGGGATGGGACCATCGGGCTGGCCGTGCAGGAACTGCCGCAGCAGCGGGTCCTGGCTGGACTGCAGTGCCTCGGGCGTGCCCTGGAACACGATGCCGCCATTGGCGATCGCGATCACCTGGTCGCAGATCGGCAGGGTCTCGTGCACGTGGTGGCTGACGATGATGCTGGTCAG
Source organism: Stenotrophomonas sp. SMYL86 (assembly GCF_036320025.1). Classification (NCBI taxonomy): domain Bacteria; kingdom Pseudomonadati; phylum Pseudomonadota; class Gammaproteobacteria; order Lysobacterales; family Lysobacteraceae; genus Stenotrophomonas; species Stenotrophomonas sp. SMYL86. The sequence goes on along the minus strand of NZ_JAWIRU010000008.1, from coordinate 32,007 downwards.
GCCCAGGCTGTGGTTGAGGCGCTGGATCAGGCTCATGATCACCCCCGAGGCGATCGGGTCCAGCCCGGTCAGCGGCTCGTCGTAGATCATCAGCGGCGGATCCAGTGCCAGCGCGCGGGCCAGCGCCACGCGGCGCGCCATGCCACCGGACAGCTCGCGCGGCCAGGCATCGGCGGCGGCCAGCAGGCCCACCGAATGCAGCTTCATCTGCACCAGCCGCCGCAGCACGGCGGTCGGCAGGCGGGTGTGCGTACGCAGCGGCAGCGCCACGTTTTCCGCCACGGTCAGGTCGGTCAGCAGGCCGTTGCCCTGCAGCAGCACGCCCACGCTCTTGCGCATTTCCAGCAGCGCGCCGCTGTCATGCGGAATCGGCTTGCCGAACAGGGTGACCTCGCCGGCGACCGGGCGCAGTTCGCCGGTCAGCGCCGCCAGCAGGGTCGACTTGCCGCTGCCGGACGGACCCAGAACGGCGGTGATGCTGCCCTTGGGCACCTGCAGCGACACGTCGCGCAGGATCGTGCGTCCGCTCCGGTCGATGCGGACGTTGGATAACTGCACCAGACTGGAGGTGGAAGCCGACATGGGCACCATTAACGTTTTTTAGACATCGAAGGATCGGGCCCGTCGGCTGAACATAAGCAGACTGGACGGTGCAGTATTGTTGCACGACAAGCCTCGGCGGAGGCCGGGACAATCGGCCGGCGTCCCGGAACAATCCGTACCGCTCGCGGCCCAACCATTGAATACTGCCTGCTGTCCTGCACACTGTGCATGATGAGTGACCCAGGCAGCGATTTCCGCCTCTACCATTCCAACTCCCTGGACGTGCTGGCCGCGCTGCTGGCGCGCAATGTGCGTGCGCCCGTTCCTGGCCAGCCGCTGCTGGCACCGGAAGTGGTGCTGATCCCGCAGGTAGCGATGCGGCGTTGGCTGCAAGCGACACTGGCCGCCGAGTTCGGTGTGGCTGCGAACCTCGAATTCCTCACCCCGGGTGAGTTCGTGGCGCGCGCGCTGAAGGCCAACGTCAGCGGCGAGCAGGACGACCTGGACGCGGCCGGCCTGCACTGGAAGCTGTACCAGGCCCTGCGCGACCCGGGGTTGCTGGCGCAGCCACCGATGCGCGCGCTGCAGTCCTATCTTGCTGGCGATGACGCATTGAAGCCGTGGGCGCTGGCTGGCGAGCTGGCCTCGGTGTTCGAGAAGTACCAGGCGTGGCGCCGCGACTGGCTGCTGCGCTGGGCCGCCGGTGCCGATCCAGCCGACCCGCAGGCGATCCTGTGGCGCACCATCACCCACGGCCACGACTATCGCGCGCGCCGCATCCAGGAGTACCTGGACCGCTTCGAGGGTGCCGGTAAGCCGCTGCCGCAGGGCTTGCCGCTGCGCATGTCCGCGTTTGCGACGCTCAACATCTCGCCCGATGTGCTGCGGGTGATGGCCACCCAGGCACGTGTTGGGGAGCTGCACTTCTATATGCCCACCCCGGTGCAGTCGTACTGGGGCGATCTGCAGACCCTGGCCGAGCGCCTGCGCAGCGGCGCGCCCGATCCCTTCGGCGAAGCAGCCGGCGAAAACCGCCTGCTGGAAGCCTGGGGCGCGGCCGGGCGCGACTTCATGGCGGTGCTGGGCAGTTACGAGGTGGTGCACCCGGCCGGCGAAATCGCCGCCTATTCCGATCCGGAGGACGACACCCGGCCGACCCTGGACGAAGGCGGCCTGTCCGACAGCCTGCTGCATCGCCTGCAGCGCGATCTGTTCCACCGCCGCGCGCTGCCCTCGGGCGAGCTGCGCGACGGCCTGCGCAGCGACGACCCCAGCCTGCAGGTGCACGCCTGCCACACCCGCCTGCGCGAGTTGCAGGTGCTGCACGACCAGCTGCGCAGCCTGCTGCAGGACCCGCGCTTCGACCCGCCGCTGCAGGCGCGCGAGATCGCGGTGCTGGCGCCGGACATCGATCCCTACGTGCCGTACCTGGAAGCGGTGTTCGGCGGCCGTGGTGGCGAGGAGGAGCACATCCCCTATGCGCTGGCCGACAGCAGCCCGCTGGCCGGTGAACCGCTGGCCGATGTGTTCGTGCACCTGCTGGGCCTGCCTGTCTCGCGCTTTGGCCTGAATGAAGTGCTGGACCTGCTGGCCAGCGCGCCGCTGGCCGAAGCGGCCGGGCTGGAAGCGGTGGACTTCGACCGCCTGCATGGCTGGCTGCAGCAGGCCGGTGCACGCTGGGGCCTGGATGCGAAGCACCGCCACCAGCACCAGGCGCCGGCGGACGACGCCTACACCTGGCAGTTCGCGCTGGATCGCCTGGTGCTCGGCCATGCCACCGGCAGCGAGGCCGACCTGGCCGGTGTCGCACCGTGGATCGAACTGGAAGGCGGCGCGCTGGACGCGCTGGACCGGCTGCTGCGCCTGCTGCGCGTGCTGGCGATCTACCAGCGTCGCCTCGGCGAGCTGCTGACCCCGGCGCAATGGCGACAGCGCCTGCTGTCGTTGCTGGATGCACTGCTGCCCTCCGCGCCGAGTTCACCCAACAGCCAGCGCGCGCTGGAGCGCCTGCGCAAGCTGCTGAACCAGTTTGCCGAGGATGCTGCCAAGGCCGGTTTCGAAGACGGTGTGCCACCGGAGGTGGTGCGTTCGCACTTCGCCGGCGCGCTGGGCGAGGCCGATACGCGCGCACCGTTGCTGACCGGTGGCATCAGTTTCGGCCGCATGGTGCCGATGCGCCTGCTGCCGTTCCGGGTGATCTGCGTGCTCGGTCTCAATGATGGCGACTTCCCGCGCCGTGACCCGGCGGCCGGTCTCAACCAGCTCACCGCCGAGTTGGACACGCCGCGCCGCCGTCCGGGCGACCGCTCCACCCGCGAAGACGACCGTTTCCTGTTCCTGCAGCTGTTCGCTGCCGCGCAGGAGGTGTTCTACCTGAGCTACCTCGGTGCCGATCCGCGCGATGGCAGCGTGCGCGAGCCGTCGGTGCTGGTCAGTGAACTGATCGATGCCGCCGCTGCGTATCACCTCGATCCGCCTGCGGCGGTCCGCGACTTCACCGTGCGCCACGCACTGCAGCCGTTCTCACCGGCGGCGTTTGGCGATGGCGATCCGCGTCGCTTCAGCTATCGCCGCCAGTGGCATCCGGCGGCCGGTCGCCTCACCGGCCAGCGCGGTGGACTGCAGCCGTGGTTCGACGCACCGCTGCCGCCGCCGCTCGATGACGCAGTGGAGGACGAGGTCGCGCTCGATACCCTGCGCCGTTTCCTGTGCGACCCGGCCGGACAGTTCCTCGCACAGTCGCTGGGCCTGCGCCTGGCCGACGATGTCGAGGAGGTCGATGACCTGGAACCGCTGGTGCTGTCAACGCGCGGCCCGGAAAAGCGCAGCGTGCAGGCGGCGGTGGTGCGTGCCACGCTCAGCGGCGATACCGAGCCGTTGTACCCGCGGCTGCGCGCGCGCGGCCTGCTGCCGTCCGGCCCATTGGGCGAGCGCCAGTTCGAGGGGGAGCAGTTGAAGACGCGCCCGTATGCCAGTGCGTTGCTGGGCTGGATGCAGGGCGAACCGCTGGAAAGCCGTCGCTACGAAGTGGACATCGACGGCGTGCGCCTGCATGGCCGCGTGGCCGATCGGCATCCCGAGGGCTTGGTGCGCCTGCGCGCCGGTACCCTCAATGGCAATGCAGTGATCCGCCAGGGCCTGGACTGGCTGCTGGCCAACGCCGCTGGCGATGCGTTGCCGCTGGTGCAGTTCCACGATGGCGGTGACGCCGGTCCCGGCCCGCATGTGCTGCCAGCACTGAGCGCCCCCGCTGCACGCGCGGCGCTGCGTGCGCTGCTGCAATTGCGCCAGCGCGGCCTGCGTGAGCCGCTGCGCTTTGCCCCGTATACCGGCTGGGTGCTGTACAACGCGCCAGCAGAAAAACAGCGCAGCGAAGGCTGGAAGCAGTGGCATGGCAGCGACCGCAGTTGGGGTGAATCCAGCAGCGACGCCTGGCAGCTGCTGCTGCGCGGTGCCGACCCGTTTGCCACCGATGCCAGCTATGCCGAGCTGCTGCGCAACAGCCAGGTGGTCTTCAGCGCGGTGCGCGAAGGCCGCACTCTCGGTACCGAAGCACGCCAGGAGGGCAACGCATGAACACCGCCATCGCTGATCAGGAAACCCGGCGTATGGCGGGCGATCCCTACCTGGCCCTGCCGCTGGACGGCATCCGCCTGATCGAGGCCAGCGCAGGCACCGGCAAGACCTTCACCCTGGCCACGTTGTTCACCCGACTGGTGGTCGAGCAGGGCCTGCGTATCGGCCAGATCCTGGCGGTGACCTTCACCGATGCCGCCACCCAGGAACTGCGCAAGCGCATCCGCGAGCGCCTGGCGCTGGCCGCGCGCCTGGTCGATCTGGAACCGGCCGAGGGCGAAGCGCCAGACCTGCGGTTGACCCGCGAGGTACTGCAGCGCCATCTACAGGGCGGAACCGAGAGCGCGGTCGCACTGAAACGCCGCCTGCAGGTGGCTGCCGACGAGATCGACCTGGCTTCGATCTTCACCATCCACGGCTTCTGCACCCGCGTGCTGCGCGAGCATGCACTGGAAAGCGGCCATACCTTTGATCCGCCGGAACTGCTGGCCAGCGATCGTGAACTGCTGGAGGAGCTGGCCGCTGATCTATGGCGCGTGCATGCCAATGACCCGGCCACATTGGAGCCGCTGACCTGGCTGTGGTCCAACCCGGACGCGCTGGCCGCCGATCTGCGCGCGCTGCTGGGCACGCCGCCCCTGCACCCGTTGCCACAGCCGGTGACGCTGGCTGATCCACACCCGGCGCTGCAGAGCGCGGCCGAGGCACTGTCCGCAAGCGTGCGCGAACATGGCGAGCAGTTCTTCATCGACCTCTGCGATGCCGTCGACAACAAGTGGATCAACGGCGTGTCCTACAAGCTGGGCTGGCTGCACCCGCTGGGCCGACAGCTGCTGGCCTGGGCTGAGCGCGGCGACCCGCGCGAGATGCTGGCCAGCGAGCGCCTGCCGGCACTGCTGCCGGAGGTGCTGGCCGACAAGACCAACAAGAAATTCCCCGATCGCACGCCATCGTCGCCATTGCAGGCGCCGTTGGCGCGCTATGTCGCGCTGCTGGCCGAACGCGATGCCTGGTTGCGTGGTACCGCGTTGAACTTCCTGCACGCGCTTCGCGCCGAAGCCACGCAGCGCCTGCAGGCGCTGAAGCGCACGCGCCGGGTACAGACCTACGACGACCTGATCGATGGCGTGGCGTTGGCGCTGGAAGGCCCGCAACGGCTGACACTGGTGAAACAACTGCGTGCGCAGTACCGCATCGCGCTGGTCGATGAGTTCCAGGACACCGACGATCGCCAGTGGGGCATCTTCCACACCGTGTTCGGCGATTCGCCGGAGGTGCGCGAACTCGGCCTGGCGCCGGCACTGTTCCTGATCGGCGACCCCAAGCAGGCGATCTACGGTTTCCGCGGCGGTGATATCCACACCTACCTGAAGGCCAAGCAGGTGGCGCAGCAGGCGCCGGTGCTGGACCAGAACTTCCGCTCGCGACCGGCTGTGTTGCGCGCGTTGCAGGCGCTGTACGACAACGGTGGCGAAGACGCCTTCCTCGAACGCGACATCCAGTTCGAGCCGGTGCGGCCCGGTGGCGTGCGCATCGACGAGGACTACCAGCGTGATGGCCATGCCGCCACGGCACTCACCCTGCGCGTGCTGCGCAGTGGCGGTGACAAGGCGATGAGTGCGGACGCCTCGCGTGATGCCGCGACCCAGGCCTGCGTGGCTGCGATTCACCAGATCCTGGTCGAGGCGCGTGCGGGCAATGCCGTGCTGCGTGGGCGCCCGGTTCAACCCGGTGATATCGCGGTGCTGGTGCGCTCGCATCGCGAGGCCACGCTGGTGCAGCGCGCGCTGGCGGCGGTCGGCATTCCCGCGGTGGCAGCCGGCAAGCAGAGCCTGTTTTCCACCCCTGAAGCGCGTGATCTCCGCGCGCTGCTGCTGGCACTGCTGCAACCGGCTGACGAAGGCCGCCTGCGTGCGGTGCTGGCCACCGTGCTGCTTGGCCAGCGGGCAAGTGCGATCGCCGCGATGGAGCGCGAGGGCGACCTGCAACGCGAATTCCAGGCGCAGCTGCTGCACTGGCGCGAGCGCTGGCAGCGCGGCGGACCGTTCGCAGTGATCGCCGACGTCTGTGCCGCACAGGGCGAACGCCTGCTGGCGCTGATCGATGGCGAGCGCCGCCTGACCAATTACCTGCAGCTGGGCGAACTGCTGCAGGAAGCCTCGGCGCAGGCGCTGGGCATGCACGGCCTGCTGGATTGGCTGCAGGGGCAGATGGCCAGCGCCGATCAGGATGACGAGCAACAGCTGCTGCGCCTGGAATCGGATGCGCGCCGGGTACAGATCATCACCCTGCACAAGAGCAAGGGCCTGGAGTACCCGCTGGTGTTCCTGCCGTTCGTCGGCATCGACGGCGGCGCGCCGAACACGGCGTCGCACTGCACGGTGCATGTGGATGGCCAGCGCCAGCTGCACTGGAAGCTGGACAAGGACGAAGCCTGGGAAGCGGCCAGTGCCCAGCGCGAGCGCGAGCAGCGCGCCGAGGATGCGCGCCTGCTGTATGTGGGACTGACCCGTGCCGAGCATGCGCTGTGGATCGCCGTGGGTGATCTGGCCGGGCTCGGCAGGACACGGCTGGCGCCGTTGCTGGGCGACCTGCAGGCGCTGCGCGCGCATGCCGACGTGCACATCGATGACAGCGAGACAGCGGCCGCGCTGCCGCAGCTGGCGGCTGAAGTGGAGGGCGACCTTCCGGCGGTGCGTGCCCTGACCCGGCGCGTCCCGCACGACTGGTGGGTGTACAGCTTCACCCAGCTGGCGCATGCCGATGCGGGCGCTGACAGTGATATCGAAGCCGCCGCCACCGAGCTGCCGGCACCGGCCGCCGATGAACCGGTCGGCCCGGAACTACCGCTGGAGCCCGCGCTGCCGGAACCCGCCGCGGCGGCCGAAGACAGCACATCGATCGACCCGCGCTTCATGGGCAGTCGCTTCGGCAACGTGCTGCACGAAGCGATGGAGAACGTCGACTTCGCCGCATGGGGTGACTGGCAGCCAGGTCTGCAAGCCCCTGAGGGCCAGGCCGAGGTGCTGCGCAAGGCACTGCACGACGAAGGATATGCTGACGTCGATCTGGATGATGGCGTGTCCGTACTGGTGCCGCTGGTCGGCCACACGCTCACCGTGCCGCTACCCGAAGGCGGCGCGCTGCACAGCCTGGGTGAAGGCGAGCGCCGCGCGGAAATCGACTTCCATTTCGCCATCGAACCGACCACGGTGCCGGCGCTGTTGCAGGTGCTGCATGCACATGGGGTTTCCAGTACGCGTCGCGGCTTCGGCCAGCGCCGCCGCCTGGAAGGGCTGATGACCGGCATGATCGACCTGACCTACGTGCGCGACGGGCGCTGGTACGTGCTCGACTACAAGTCCAACCGCCTGCCCGGTTACAGCCCGGACCTGCTGGCCATTGCCATGCGCCACAGCGAGTACGACCTGCAGGCACTGATCTACACCGTGGCCCTGCATCGCTGGCTGCGTTTCCGCCTGGGTGCGGCCTACGACTACGAGCGCGACATGGGGGGCATCCGCTACCTGTTCTGCCGCGGCCTGGATGCCGCCGGCAACGGTGTGCATGTGGACCGCTTCCCGTTGGCGCTGGTGGATTCTCTGGATGCGTTGTTCGCCGGTGGCGAACAGGCCCAGGCCGAACTGGCCGCGCGTGCCCGTGGAGCCAGTGCATGAGCCTGCTGAAGGAACTGCACCAGAAGGGCCTGCTGCGCACCCTCGACCATGCACTGGCGACCAGCCTGCAGCGGCTGCGCGACGACACGCCCGAGAGCGTGGCGTTGGCGGCCGCGCTTGCGTCGCTGGCGGTATCGCAAGGCCATGCTGCGTTCGATCCGGCACAACCGCAGCGACTGCTGGAAGGCGTATCCGAGTGGCCTGCCGCACAGGACTGGCTGGCACAGTTGCGCGCATCGCCGTGGGTCGCGACACCCGAGCAGGCCGATGCCATCGCCGAGGATGCGCCGCTGGTGCTGGAAAACGGATTGCTCTACCTGCGCCGTTACCGCGAGTACGAGCGTCAGCTGGCGGCTGGGCTGCAGCGCATCGGCCGGCATCCGCTGCCGGCGCCGGACATGGCAGCGTTGGCGCCTTTGTTCGCGCAGCTGTTCCCGCAGGCACTGGGCGGCGAAGATCATCAGGCACGCGCCGCCGGCGTGACCCTGCGCCATCCGCTGGCGTTGGTCACCGGCGGCCCCGGCACCGGCAAGACCACCACCATCGCGCGCCTGTTGCTGCTGCTGGCCGCGCAGGCCGGGCACGCCGGCCAGCCGCTGCCTGAGGTGGCATTGGCCGCGCCCACCGGGCGCGCCGCCGAGCGCATGGCCGAGAGCCTGCGTGTGGCTGTGCAACGCCTGCAGGAACAAGGACTGGACCCGGCGTTGTGCGCGGCGCTGCCCAGTACCGGCACCACCCTGCATCGCCTGCTCGGGGTGATTCCTGATTCACCGCGCTTCCGTCACCACGCCGACAATCCGCTGCCGGTGGACGTGGTCGTAGTCGACGAAGCCTCGATGATCGATCTGCCGATGATGGCCAAGCTGGTCGATGCGATCGCCAGCGGCACCCGGTTGATCCTGCTCGGCGATCCCGACCAGCTGCCGTCGGTCGAGGCCGGTGATGTGCTCAGCGCGATCCTGCGTGCCAGCGGCGACGGCATCGGCACCCGTGCCGACGACGCGCAGGCGCTGCATGGCCTGCTGGCGCCGGCCACCTTGCAGCCACAGGCCGCACCACGCGCCTTCGCCGGCCGTCGCGTACAGCTGCAGCGCGGCTACCGGCAGAGCAATGCGCTGGACCTGGCACCGCTGGCCCATGCCGTGCGCGAGGGCGACAGCAGCACCGCGCTGCAGCTGCTGCGCAGTGGTGAACTGGCCGGCGTGCACTTCCACGAAGGCGAAGCCGACCCGTTGCGTGGCCAGCGCGAGCACCTGCTGGGCCACTGGCGCGCGCTGGCCGACGCCGCCGATCCGGTACTCGCCCTGCAGCAGGCCGGACGCCTGCGCGTGCTGACCGCACTGCGCGAAGGCCCGCAGGGCGCACGCGGGCTCAACAGCCGCATTGAACAGCTGCTGGCCGGCAATGCGCCGGGCTATTTCCAGGGCCGGCTGCTGCTGGTCACCGAGAACAGCTACCGTCATCGCCTGTTCAACGGCGATATCGGTATCTGCCTGCGCGATGGTAGCGGCGCGATGGTGGCCTGGTTCCCCGGAGACAGCGTCGACCAGCCGCGCGCCTTCCATCCAGCGGCGCTGCCCGCGCACGAAAGCGCCTTTGCGATGACCGTGCACAAGGCACAGGGCTCGGAGTTTGACGAGGTCTGGCTGCAGCTGCCACGCCAGGACAGCCGTGTGCTGTCGCGCGAACTGGTCTACACCGGCCTGACCCGCGCCCGCCGGGTGCTGCATGTGGCGGGCAGCGCCGATGTGCTGCAGGCCGCATTGAAACGCCACGCCAGCCGATTGGGTGGTCTGGCCTGGCGGCTGGGTGCGGAGGCAGTGGCCGAAGCACCGGCGCGCATTGAACAGCCCACGGTGCAGGGCACGTTGTTCTGAAACGGGCGCGATGCGCCCCTGTAGAGTCGAGCCATGCTCGACTGCGCCGCAATAATGTAGAGCCGAGCCATGCTCGGCTGATGGGCCATGGAGTCGAGCATGGCTCGACTCTACAAAAGAGCGTCCTGATCGCTTCGGGGTTCATCCACGCATTGCGTGGATCTACGCGATCAGTACCAGGCCATCCGGGAACACGATCGCCGCTTCATCGGCACTCACGTCGAAGAAGCCCACACCGTGCTTCTCGGCCAGGTCCTGCACGCGGCCGTGCGCACGTTCGGCCACCGAATAGGCGAACGCGCCGTAGATCACCTGACTACCGATGCTGTACTCGGTCACCTCGGCACGATCATCGTCGTCATTGCTCAACGGCCCGTTCATTGGCGGAAATTCCTGTGCCATCTCCGCGAACCACGCCTGCAACGCGGGACTGCTGACCGCCGGGTCGTCGTACTCGTGGCGTTCGTTCCACTGCGTCTGCTTCTCGAACCAGGCGATGAAGGCCGCCGCCTCACGTGGAGCGGCGCTGGCCTCGAACACCATCATGTCGTAACTCATTGAACCGTCCTGCGGGCGTGGTGAAAGGCTGCCGGGCGTCGCCCGGCGCTAGTGCTCATTATCAGGCCGATGCAGTGTTGGCATCCGCCAGCCCCGGCGCCAACGCCTTCGCCTCCGGGAACAGCGCGAAGCGCAGGCCGATCAGGCCCATCAGGGCTTCATCGCGGGCCTTGCAGGCGGCCACACTGCCGACCCGGCCCAGCGAGGTATCCAGCCGCTCCCGCAGCGCCTCGGCCGCCACAATCGGTTTGTGCGCGGCAATCTGACGGCGGTAATGCACGGCGATTTCTTCCAGGATGTGCTCGACCGCTTCGCGGCTGCGTTCGGGCAGTTCCAGCCGTGCGCGACGCAGCTGCAGGATGTTCAGGCCGATGCGCGCTTCGTTGAGCATGTCCACCGAGGCGATGTCGCTGCCCTCTGGCGTCGCCGCCAGGCGCGGCGCGAGCAGGCCCAGCAGGTCGAGCATGCGTGCGGCGAAGCGCTGGCGGTCCTGCTGGCCGCGGCCTTCGGCGGCTTCGGCCAGCGTCGTCCAGCCCTGCCGCACCAGCCGGCGTGCGGTCCACTCGGCACCCACCGAGCGGAACAGGCGGGTCATCACCACCGCAAAGCCAATGCCGATGAACATCGCAATCGACGAGTTGAGGAAGGTCTGGATGTTGGCGCTGTAGGTGTTCTGCAGGCTCAGCAGCGCGGCCAGGTTCACCGTCAACGGCAACGCGAACAGCGCGCTCTTGGGGTGGTGCAGCATCAAGCCCAGCGGCAGGAACGCCACCGCCAGCACCAATGCCAGCAGGCCGAAGTCGTGCACCGCCGGGAACACGCCGAACAGGTACACACCGGCCACCACCGAGGCGACCATCGCCCACACCAGGAACGACACCATGCTCGGTGCCGGGTCGTCCTGTGCAGCGAAGAATGCAGCGGTCACCGCGGCCATCATCGCGCCGTTGCCACCACCTTCCCAACCCAGCGCGATCCACAGCACGCAGTAGCTCATCAGCGCCACGCCGGCACTGAGCGCGGAGAACAGCGCCATGCCGTAGTCGACGTGCTTGTCGGCGGCCACGCGTTCGGTGCGGATGCGGTAGTGCGCGCGGTCCAGCGGCGCGGTGCCGTGGTCGATCGCGTGCTGCAGGGTGCGGCAGTCCTGCCACAGGTCCACCAGTTCCTCCAGGCGCAGCAGCAGGCTGGCCAGCTGCAGGTGCTGCAGGTCGCGGTCCACCTGCGGCTTCAGTGCGCTGATGCGCGCGCGCAGGCGGGCGTATTCGCTGGCGTTGGTCGGCCCGTCCAGCCAGTCATGGATATCGTCGACCAGTGCCGGCAGTCCTTCCGGCAGGGCCTGGCCATCGCTGCGCAGCGCGCTCAGGCGGTCGGCAATCGAGGACAGCACTGGCAACAGCAGCAGCATGCGCTCGCGCAGGCGCTCCATCGACACCGCCGAACCGGCATGGCGTGGATCATCACGGCGCAGGAACTCGATCAGCGCCTCGAACTGCACCAGGTCGGCGGCCAGCCGGTTGCGCGGCGCATGCGCGCGGCCACGTTCAAGGATCTGCCGGCACCACTGCGCGGCGTCCTCCATCCAGTTGCCGATGCGCGCGCGCAGCATCGGACGTACCGAGGCCGGGAACAGCAGCGACGCGAACAGCACCGCCACCACCGTGCCAAGGATGATCTCCTCGCTGCGTGCCACCACCGTGTCGAAGATGGTTTCCGGCGAGGTCACCGCCGGGAAGCCGATGAAGGCCGTCGTGTAACCGGCCAGCAGGAACGCGTAGCCGCGCGGGCCGCGGTTGAGCAGGGCCATGAACAGGCAGCCGGCCAGCCAGATCGACATTGCCGCGCTCAGCACCAGCGGCGATTCCACCAGCGCCGGCAGCACCAGCAGGGTGGCCAGGCCCGCCACCAGCGTACCGACGATGCGGTACACGCCCTTGGCGCGGGTCGGGCCCAGCAGCGGCTGGCTGACGATGTACACCGTGCCCATCGCCCAGTACGGGCGCGACAGGTTGCCGGCCATGGCGATGTACAGCGCGGCCACCGCGGCCAGGTAGGTCTTGATCGAGAACAGCCAGGCCTGGCGGTCGGTCAGCGCGTTCATGGCTTACTTCGCTGCGGTCGAGGCGTTGGGCGCGGCGGCGCTGGCCTGCCAACCGCCACCCAGCACCAGGAACAGGTGGATCTGGTCGCGCGAGACCTGCGCTTCGGCGGCGGCCAGGGTGGCGTCGCTGGTGGCCAGGCTGCGGTCGGCATCCAGGCTGGACAGGTACGGCGTGCGGCCGCCCTGGTACAGCCGGCGGTTCTGCTCGGCGGCCAGCGCGGCCTGCTCCTGCGCGATGCGCAGCGACTGCAGGCGGCGCAGGTCCTGTGCGTAGCGGTCCAGTGCGGTCTGGGTCTCGCGCAGCGCCTGCAGCACGGTGTGGTCGAACTCGGCCAGTGCGGCATCGGCGCCGGCCTCTGCGGCATGGATGCGCGCATGGGTGCCCGACGACGGCAACGTCCACGAGATCAGCGGGCCGATCGACCACTGCTGGGTCATCGGCGTGCCGAAATCCTCCAGCAGGCCGGCGGCACCGAGCGAGGCCCCCAAGCGGATGTCCGGGTACAGCTCGGCAGTGGCGACGCCAATCCGTGCCGTGGCCGAAGCCAGCTTGCGCTCGGCCTGGCGCACGTCCGGGCGGCGCTGCAGCAGCGCGCGGCCATCACCGACCGGCAGCGGCTGCGCCAGGCCGGGGGCATGCGCACAGTCGATCACGCCGGCCGGCAGCTGTCCCGGGGTCTGGCCCAGCAGGGCGGCCAGTGAATAGGCAGCGGCCGAGCGCTGCGCCTGCAGCGGCGGCAGTGCAGCTTCCAGCAGCGCGACCTGGGCATTGGCGCGGGCCAGCTCCGGCGGCGTGCCACGGCCGGCAGCGATCAGGCGCTGGGTGACCGAGCGGCTGCGCTGCTGCAGCTGCAGCGAATGCTCGGCCACGTGCAGTTCGTGGTTGGCGTGGCAGATTTCCAGGTAGCTGTCGGCCACCTGCGCGACCACGCTGACCTGGGCCAGGTCACGTGCTGCGGCAACCGACTGCTCGTCGGCCCGCGCCGCTTCGGCACCGCGCTTGAGCTTGCCGAACAGGTCGAACTGGTAGCTGACCGCGAACTTGCCATCGGCCAGGTTGATCACCGGCAGCTCGTGCTCCTGCAGGAACGATTCGGCCGACAGCTGTGCACGGCTGACGCCGGCCTCGGCTTCGTACTCGAAGCCACCGGCATCCAGCGCCTGCTCATACACCGCCGCCGCGCGGCGCAGATGTGCATCGGCAGCCTTCAGCTCAACATTGTCACGCAGTGCCTGGGTGATCAGGCCATCCAGCACCGGGTCGTTGTACAGCGACCACCAGCGGTCGGGCAGCGCCTGGTTGGCGGCCACCTGCGGGTTCTGGGTATCGATGAAGGCCGCATTGGCCTCCGGGCGCTTGAACGCCGAGCCTTCCGGCAATGCATAGTCCGGGCCGACGGTCCTGCACGCGGCCAGGCTGGCCAGCGCGACGATCAGGCCGAGACGGGGAAGGGCGGCGTTCACAGGCCCGCCTGTGTCGGCGCGGCGCCGGCCTTGTCGTTGTGCGGGTGGCGGCCGGTGTCCACGGTGACCGTGGCGGTGCGGCCGGCGATCAGTTCCACGCCCTTGGGTACTTCGTCGATGGCGATGCGCACCGGGATGCGCTGCGCCAGGCGCACCCAGTCGAAGGCCGGGGTCACGTTCGGCAGCAGGGTGCTGCCATTGCTGCGGTAGCGGTCCTCGATGCCGGCGGCGATGCTCTCGACATGGCCGCGCAGCGGGGTCGATTCACCCATCAGGCGGATGTCCACACGCTGCCCCGGCGCCACGCCACGCAGTCGGGTTTCCTCGAAGTAGCCATCGATGCGGAACGAGCCGGTATCCAGCAGCGCCAGCACCGGCTTGCCGGCCACCACGTAGTCGCCCACGCGCATGGTGCGGTCGTTGACGCGGCCATCGGCCGGTGCGCGCACCTCGGTGCGGCCCAGGTTGAGCTCGGCCAGGTCGACCGCGGCCTGCGCGGTGGCCAGCGCGGCCTGTGCAGCCTGCAGCTTGGCGCGGCGCACTTCGGCGTCCTCGGCGGCGACCAGGTCCTGCAGGCTGCGGTCACGGCCGATCTCGCGGCGCAGCTGTGCCACCGAGGCCTGGCGCTCGCCCAGGCTGGCCTTGGCCTGCTCCAGCGCGATGCGGTAACGGGCACGGTCGACCACGAACAGCAGGTCACCCTTCTTCACCGCCTGGTTGTCGGCCACCTGCACCGTTTCCACCAGCCCGGATACGTCCGGCGCCACCTGCACCACGTCGGCGCCGACATGGGCATCGCGGGTCCACGGCTCATCCATGTAATAGACCCACAGCTGGCGCAGCACCAGCAGGGCGACGATCACGGCTGCGCTGGTGAGCAGCACCGGCAGGGTCTTCTTCACGATCTTGTTCACGATTGCATCCAACGCAGGAGGTGGAACAGCAGGCCAAGCACGATCCCGTACAGGGCCAGGTTGAACAGCGCCGGGTGCCATACATGGCGATAGGCGCCGGCACGCTGCAGCAGCGCGTGCAGGCCGCTGTTGACCAGATAGGCCAACAACATCAACCCGAGCAGGGTCGGGACGAACACTCCGTGGAGACTGAATTCACCGGGCATCGGTAGGGGCGGGGGCGAGGTGGGGGAGGGGAGGAACAACGAAACAACAGCAACGGGCAAAAGCCGCTGGCGTGTGCACGGCAGCGGCGGTATTCGGGGGCAGCGCTCTTACGTGATGCGGTCGGCGGCCTCGGCCAGCAGGCGCCATGCCTTCAGCACGGCGTGCAGTTCATCCATGGAAAGCTCGCCGAACACGTCCTGGCGCAGGCCGATCAACTGGTCTTCCAGCTCGCTGACCAGCGCGTGTCCCGCGTCGGTCAGCCACAGCAGGTTGGCGCGGCGGTCGCTGGCGTCGCTCTCGCGGCGGACCAGGTCGCTGGCGCACAGCTTGTCCAGCAGGCGCACCAGGGAAGGACCCTCCATGCCCAGCTGCTGGGCCAGCGCCACCTGGCGGATGCCACCGCCGGAGCGGCCGATCATCAGCAGGGGCATGGTGCAGGCGGTGGAGATGCCGTAGCTGCCGAGCCGGCTGTCGGCCAGGCGCTGCCACTGCCGCCCTGCGTACAGCAGGCCGGAGCTGAGCTGCATCTGCAGCACGGTGCGCTCGTCGAGGGGTCGGTCCATAAGAGATAGATAGGATACTACTAATTTCATTCCTATCAATGGGTTTTTATGAATGGGCGGGTGTAGTGAGGAAAGCGTTGCGCCTGCCTGGTGTCGGGTGGGGCAGCGGGGGCCGGACGGTGCAGGACACGCCGTGAACCCATCCTTGGGGGCTCGGCCGCGGCTTGCTCGTGTGCGCGTCCTGCGCACACGGCAAGACCGGCGTTGGGCGTCCTGCCCAACCCGCCCGAGGCATGCCTCGGACCCATGCCGCGGACGGTCCTGCCCCGCCCGGCCCCCGCTGCCTTCCCATCCCCCCGCGGGCGCGGTGGGTTGGCTCTTTAAAGGCAGAAGCAGTGCGGACCAACGGTCCGCACCCACCAGGGCAGCAGCCTGCGTACTCTCCGAAGCCATGAAACCCAGCTCTTGACCCCGCTTTCGGGCGGTCCGGCCGCGCCCGCAGGAAACTGTCAGGGATGGGGAAGGGCGGCAGGGCAGGACCGTGAGGCGCATGGATGCGCCGACCGAGCCCCCAAGGATGGGTTTACGGCGTGTCCTGCCCTGCCGCCCTTCCCCATCCAGACCCGTAACAGGCAGGCGCCGCCAGACCCCCGATGAACCGTCCCAACAGGACGACCCACCCCCCGGTCGGGTACGATGCTCGCCCCCCGTTCGGGACGCTGTACGCAATGAGCAAGAACAACGAAAAGGCCGCCCCGCAGGGCGACGTGACCCAGGACCAGGCCGAGGATGCCGTGCGCACCCTGCTGCGCTGGGCCGGTGAGGACCCGTCCCGTGAAGGCCTGCTGGATACCCCCCGCCGTGTCGCCGAAGCCTATGGCGACTGGTTCAGCGGTTACCGCGACGACCCCCGCGCCTACATGGAGCGGACCTTCGAGGAGGTGGCCGGCTATGACGAACTGATCGTCCTGCGTGACATCGAGTACGAAAGCCACTGCGAACACCACATGGCGCCGATCATCGGCCGCGTGCACGTCGGCTACCTGCCGGCCGGCAAGGTGGTGGGCATCAGCAAGCTGGCCCGCGTCGTCGAAGCCTACGCCCGCCGTTTCCAGGTGCAGGAGAAGATGACCGCGCAGATCGCCCAGTGCATCCAGGATGTGCTGCAGCCGATCGGTGTCGGCGTGGTCGTCGAAGGCGCCCACGAATGCATGACCACCCGCGGCATCCACAAGCGCGGCGTCAGCATGGTTACCTCCAAGATGCTGGGCAGCTTCCGCGACGACGCGCGGACCCGCGCCGAGTTCCTGCGCTTCATCGAAGTGGGCGGCAAGCGCTGAGCCGCTTGCCCGCACCCCGCCGGCCGCTGCGGGCCGGCATGCCCACGGCTGCCCGCGCGGCAGCCGTGCGTGGCGGCTCGTCCCTGTCAGCCCAACAGACCTCTTTCGCTGCATGAAGCATCGCGAACGCATCTCCCGTTACCGCCATCTGCGCGAACAGCCCCAGTGGAAGCTGCTCGCCGCCGACCACGCTCCGGAAATCATCGGCCTGCTGCAGGGGCTGCTGATGGACGGCGAGCGCACGCTGTCCTCGTCGGTGCTCAACGAGCGCCTGCAACGTGCGCTGGACCAGCTCAACGGCGACGAACTGTCGCGCGACCTGCCGCGTACCGCGCAGGCCTACATCGCGCACTGGCTGGCCCAGGGCTGGCTCGAACGCCGCCTGCCCGAAGGTGCCGACCAGGAGCAGTACGAGCTGTCGACCGCAGCGCTGCAGGCGATCCGCTTCGCCGATGGCCTGGAGCAGGCCCGCGTGGCTGCCACCGAAAGCCGCCTGGCGCTGGTCATCGAACAGCTCTCGCAGCTGGCCGCGCAGACCGAATCCGATCCGGACGCGCGCCTGTCGGCGTTGCGCGACGAGCGCGACCGCATCGACGCCGAGATCGCCCGCGTTGGTGCCGGCCGCGTGATCGCGCTGGACGGCAAGCGCGCGCTGGAACGTGCGCGCCAGATCATCGGCCTGGCCGACGAGCTGACCGAGGACTTCCGCCGCGTGCGCGACGACTTCGAGCAGCTCAACCGCGATTTCCGCGAGCGCATCATCGACGACGAGGGTGAGCGCGGCGATGTACTGTCGCAGTTGTTCGAAGGCGTGGACGTGATCGGCGAGAGCGATGCCGGCCGCAGCTTCCAGGCGTTCTGGCGCCTGCTCAACGACGCCGAACAGAGCGCCCAGCTCGATGCTGCGCTGGAAGCGGTGCTGGCGCGTGGCTTTGCGCGCCGCCTGGACCGCAACGAACGCAACTTCCTGCGTGGCTTCACCAGCACCATGCTCGAGCGCGGTGGCCAGGTACACGATGTGCTGCAGAACTTCGCGCGCAGCCTGCGCGGCTTCGTGCAGAGCCGTGGCTACCTGGAACAGCGCCGCCTCAACCAGCTGCTGAAGCAGGCGCAGTCCGAAGCGCTGGCGCTGCGCGACGAGTTCCCCGCACAGCGCGGCATCGGCCGTGACCTGCAGCTGACCACCAGCCGCCTGCGTTCGTGGTCGCAGTGGAAGCTGCATGATCCACGCAGTGCCCAGGTCGATGGCAACGTCGAGTACAACGACGCGGCCGCGATCAGCCTGGAGAGTGTCGGCGACCTGGTCGCTTCGTCCGAAATCGACTTCCGCACCCTGCGCCGCGACCTGCATGACCTGCTCGATGCGCAGCCGCGGCTCAGCATCGCCCAGGCCCTGTCGCAGCGCGAGGCGCCGCAGGGTCTTGGCAGCGTCATCGGCTATCTGTCGCTGGGCACGCGCTTCGGCAACGTGGTCGCCGGCGAGCAGGAGCTTGCCGAATGGCGTGGTGGCGACGGCCAGGTCCGTCGCGCCCGCATCCCGCTGGTTTGGTTCACCCAGGAGAGACGCCATGAGCTGGCATGAAGATCCCATCGACGCACCGCAGGCCGACGTGGCGGAAGACGCCTACGAAGCCGAACCGGTGGCGGCCGTGGCGCAGCCCCGCCGTGGCAACGACGTGTACTACCTCGGCGATACCGGGCGCCTGCCGCTGGATGCGCGCCGCGCGCTGTGCCAGCTGCTGATCGGCCCCAGCATTGACCAGCTGCGCCACGCCAAGCTGTGGCCGGCACTGATCCGCAGCGAGGCGGCCATCCGTTCGGCGCTGGCCGACCTGTTCCTGGAACTGGTGCTCGACCGTGACAGCGGCGTGGCGTTCACCCGCCAGGCCGATACCGAAGACGTTGATGCGCCGGTGCTGCTGCGCACCTCGCCGCTGACCTTCATCGATTCGGTGCTGCTGCTGTACCTGCGCCAGCAGCTGGCCGAGGCCGATGCGCGCGGCAACCGCGCGGTGGTCGCCGACGCCGAGATGGCCGAAGCGCTGGCCATTTACGAGAAGAACCTGTCCACCGACCGCGCCGGCTTCAACCGCCGCGTGGCCTCGGCGGTGCAGAAGATGAAGGACAACCACATCCTGACCCGCCTCAGCGGCCAGGAAGACCGCCACGAAGTCTCGCCGGCGCTGAAGCTGCTGTTCTCCGCCGAAGACGTGTCCCAGCTTTCGGCGGTCTACCGCCAGCTGCGCGAAACCCCGGCCGCCGAGGCCTGAGAGACCCGACCATCGCATGGCTATCTCCAAGCACACTCCCGCCCTGTTCAACGAAGGCCTGCCGGACCCGCGCCTGCAGCAGTTCCGCATGCGCCGCCTGCAGGTGCACAACTGGGGCACCTTCAACGGCCTGACCGAAGTACCGATCGCCGAGCGCGGCTTCCTGTTCGTCGGCCGTTCCGGCTCGGGCAAGTCGACCCTGCTCGATGCCATGTCCGCGCTGCTGACGCCGCCGGCCATCGTCGACTTCAATGCGGCTGCGCGTGAAGCCGAGCGCAGTGGCCGCGACCGCAACCTGGTGTCCTACGTGCGTGGCGCCTGGGCCGACCAGCAGGACAGCGGCACCGGCGAAATCGCCACCCAGTACCTGCGCAAGGGCGCGACCTGGACCGCACTGGTGCTGGAGTACCGCGCCGGCGATGGCCGCGTGGTCAGCCTGGTGCGCCTGCTGTGGATCTCCGGCAATGGCACCTCGGCCGGCGACGTGCGCAAGCACTACATGATTGCCGAGCGCCCGTTCGACATCGCCAAGGATCTCGGCGGCTTCGACCTGGACCTGCGCAAGCTCAAGCAGAAGCTGTCCGACCTGCACCACTTCGACACCTTCTCCGGCTACGCCGAGCGCTTCCGCGACCTGCTCGGTATCGACAACGAAATGGCGCTGCGCCTGCTGCACAAGACGCAGTCGGCGAAGAACCTGGGCGACCTCAACGTCTTCCTGCGCGACTTCATGCTCGACACGCCGAAGACCTTCGACGCCGCCGAGCGCCTGGTCAGCGACTTCGCCGAGCTCGATGGCGCGCACCAGGCCGTGGTCACCGCGCGCCGTCAGGTGGAAACCCTGCTGCCGGCACGCGCCTACTACAACGATCTGAAAGAGATGCACCGCCAGCGTGGCGACGACGAAGCACTGAAGCTCGGCGTCGACAGCTTCCGCGAAAGCCGCCGCCAGGCGCTGATCGAAGCGCGCCTGCGCGAGATGGACGTGCGTGACCGTGGCCTGCTCGGCGAAGAAGCCCAGCGCCGTGCCGCACTCGACAACCACACCGAGCGCCTGGCCGAACTGGAACTGCAGCGCCGCCAGCAGGGCGGTGAACGCATCGAGGAACTGGAACGCGAGCAGGGCCGCGCCGAAGCCGAGCGCGACCGGCGCAAGGCCAAGCGTGACCAGGCCCAGGAAGCGGCGCAGCAGCTGCAGGCCGAACTGCCCGACGATGCCCATGGCTTCGCCGAGCTGGTCGAGCGCGCGCAGAACGAACTGCAGGACCGCCAGCGTGCCTCGGCGGCACTGGACGATGCGATCAGCGATCGCCTCGGCGGCAAGCGCGACGACGAGCGCCGCTTCGGTGAAGTGCGCAGCGAACTCGAAGCGATGCAGCGCACCCCCTCCAACATCCCGGCGCCGATGCAGAAGCTGCGTGCGCGCCTGGCCGAGGAAACCGGCATCGCCGAAGCGGCGCTGCCGTTCGTCGGCGAGCTGATCCAGGTCCGCTCGGAAGAGCAGGGCTGGCAGGGCGCCATCGAGCGCGTGCTGGGCGGCTTCGCGCTGTCGCTGCTGGTCGATGACAAGCACTACAACGACGTCGCCGAGTGGGTGAACCGTACCCACCTGGGCATGCGCTTCACCTACTACCGCGTGCGCCGCAACGATGATGCGTTCGCGCGCGAGCCGTCGGCGAAGTCGCTGCTGCACAAGCTGGAACTGCGCGAGCATGTGTTCGAAAGCTGGCTGCGGCGCGAGCTCGGCAAGCGCTTCGACTACGAGTGCGTGGATGCCAAGCAGCTGCGCAACGTCGACCGCGGCATCACCCGCGAAGGCCAGGTCAAGCATCCGGGCGACCGTTTCGAGAAGGACGACCGCAGTGCGGTGGGCGACCGCCGCCGCTGGATCCTCGGCTTCAACAACCACGACAAGGTGGGCGCCTTCGAGCGCGAAGCACAGGAACTGGCCAAGCGCATCGCCAGCTGCGAGACCGACATCGCACGCCTGCGCGGCCAGCGCGACCGCGACAATGAGCGCCGCCTGGCCTGCCACGAGCTGGTCAGCATCAGCTGGAACGAGATCGACATCGCTGCCCCGCAGCAGCGCCTGAGCGATATCGAGGCCACCCTGCGCGACCTGCGCGAAGGCAATGCCGAT
This sequence comes from Stenotrophomonas sp. SMYL86, assembly GCF_036320025.1. Classification (NCBI taxonomy): domain Bacteria; kingdom Pseudomonadati; phylum Pseudomonadota; class Gammaproteobacteria; order Lysobacterales; family Lysobacteraceae; genus Stenotrophomonas; species Stenotrophomonas sp. SMYL86. The sequence goes on along the minus strand of NZ_JAWIRU010000008.1, from coordinate 10,837 downwards.
CTGGCCAAGCTGGCCAAGCAGATCGACGCCGTGCGCGCGGATATCGAACAATCCCGCCGCACCTATGAAGACGTCCGCGTCGAGCGTGGCCAGCTGGTCAAGGAACGTGATCGCCTCGACCGCGCCCGCCAGCAGAGCCGTGCACTGGTGCTGCCGAGCCTGGCCCAGGAGCAGGAAGCCGGGCTGGCCGAGCGCCTGCAGGAGCAGGGCCCGCTCAGCCTGGAAACGCTCGAAGCGCACATGCGCCAGGTCAGCAACGCGCTGAACGAGCAGCTGTCGTCCTCGCAGCAGGACCTCAACCGCATCGAGAACCAGCTGATCGGCTGCTTCCGTCGCTTCATCCAGCAATGGCCGGAGGAATCGGGCGACTTCACCGTCTCGGTGGCCTCGGCCGAAGACTTCCTCGCCCGCCTCGAACGCCTGGAGCGCGACGGCCTGCCGCAGCACGAAGAGCGCTTCTTCGATCTGCTGCAGAACCAGAGCAAGAACAACCTGCTGGCCCTGCAGCGCCACAGTGCAGAGGCCCGCAAGTCGATCGGCCAGCGCCTGGACGAAGTCAACGCCAGCCTGGAGCAGGTGCCGTTCAACCGTGGCACGCTGCTGACCATCGAACTGAGCGACCGCCGCCTGCCGGAAGTCGGCGAGTTCCACCTGCAGCTGCGCGAGGTGCTGTCGCAGCAGCAGACCGAGCAGCGCGAGCTGGCCGAATCGCAGTTCACCGTGCTGCGCCAGCTGGTCAACCGCCTGGGTTCGCAGGAAGGCGAGGACAAGCGTTGGCGCGAGCTGGTGCTGGACGTGCGCATGCACGTGGAGTTCATCGGCGTCGAGCTGGATGCGGAAACGCGCCAGCAGGTCGAGATCTACCGCAGCGGTGCCGGCAAGTCCGGTGGCCAGCGCCAGAAACTGGCCACCACCTGCCTGGCTGCGGCACTGCGCTACCAGCTCGGCGGCGCCGACAGCCAGCTGCCCAGCTACGCCGCGGTCGTGCTCGACGAAGCCTTCGACAAGGCCGACAACGAGTTCACCGCACTGGCGATGAACATCTTCGACAACTTCGGCTTCCAGATGGTGGTCGCCACCCCGCTGAAGTCGGTGATGACGCTGGAGCCGTTCATCGGTGGTGCCTGCTTCGTCGAAATCAGCGGCCGCCACGACTCCGGCGTGCTGCTGATCGAGTACGACGAGGAAGGCAAGCGCCTGAAGCTGCCCGAGCGCAGCCGCCAGCAGGCCAACGAACCGGAAGAAGCCGAGGCCTGACCGCCTCGGTCCAGCGACCTGTAGAGCCGAGCCATGCTCGGCTGCTCTTCGCGCTCGGAAACAGTGTGCCAACCAAGGTTGGCACCTACCGGAAGTCGCTCTGCTCTTGCCCTTGCTCCCAGCTTCCGCGCTCGCGCAGAGGCCGGGTAGCGGTTGGGTGAGGGGGCATGGCAGGACCGCGAGCGCCATGGATGGCGCTCACGAGCCCCCATGGACGGGTTCACGGCGTGTCCTGCCATGCCCCCTCATCCGATCGCCCACATGGGAGTCAGGCGCCAGCGACGCGGTGGATCACGCTCCGCGCAACGTATCCCACGCCATCCGCGCGATCAGCACCACCACCAGCCCCACGAACAGCTTGCGGATGAACGGCGTACCGCCCTTCAGCGCCAACCGCGTGCCCACCACCGAACCGATGATGTTGGCCGCCGCCATCGGCAGCGCGAACAGCCACAGGATGTTGCCGGTCGGCACGAAGAACGAGATCGCCGCCACATTGGTCGCCAGGTTCACCACCTTCGACGCGGCCGAGGCGCGCAGGAAATCCAGGCCGAAGAAGCGCACGAACAGGAAGATCAGGAAGCTGCCGGTGCCCGGCCCGAAGAAGCCATCGTAGAAGCCGATCGCTGCACCGATCGCCAGCGCGATCACCAGCTCGCGGCGGCCGATCTCCTGCGGCCGGTGCAGTGCACCGAAATCCTTCTTCCACAGCGTGTAAGCCAGCATCGCGATCAGCAGCACCAGTACCAGCGGGCGCACCGCATCCTTGGGCAGCAGGCTCACCGCAGTGGCCCCGGCGAAGGAGAAGATGAAGGCGGTGCCGGCCGCGAACAGCACCGGCTTCCACGGGAAGCGCACGTTGCGCGCATAGCGCCAGGCAGCCGCACCGGTGCCGAACATCGAACTGAACTTGTTGGTACCAAACAGCATCGCCGGCGTCTGCTGCGGCAGCACCGTGAACAGGCCGGGCAGCTGCACCAGGCCGCCGCCACCCACGGCAGCATCCACAAGACCGGCGATGAAGGCGATCACCACCAGCCACCACAACTCAGGGGGAACCAGTTCCAGCACGGCGATCAATCAAGGTGGGGGCGCGACAGCATACGCCTGTCCTGCTTCAGCTGGCCCGTGCCGCGCGTGGATCAATCCCTGCAACCCGGCGACAATGCCGGCATGAGCCGAAAACCCGCCGATCCCTGTCCCTGTGGCCTTCCCGCCGACTATGCCGCCTGCTGCGGCCGTTTCCACGCCGGTGAAGCCGCGCCCGATGCCGAGCGCCTGATGCGATCGCGCTACAGCGCCTACGTGCGCGGTCTGGCTGACTACCTGCGCCAGAGCTGGCATCCGGACACGCGTCCGGCCGAGTTGACGCTGGATGATGCACCCGGCCAGCGTACCCATTGGCTGGGCCTGACCGTGCACGAGCACACCGTCACCGGTGCTGACAGCGCCGATGTCCGCTTCACCGCGCGCTATCGCGTCGGCGGCGGCAGTGCGGTCAAGATGACCGAGCACAGCCGCTTCCAGCGCATCGACGGCCGCTGGTACTACTTCGACGCTGCCTGAGCCCTACGCGCTGCGCGCAGCCAGCACGCGCTGGCCGCCGTGCGCGCGCACCTGGTTGCGGCCGCCGTCCTTGGCCACGTACAGGGCCTGGTCGGCGGCCTTGACCACCGCCATCGGGCGCGGATCCACGCGGCTGTCGGCCAGCCCGATGCTCACCGTCACCTGTACCACCTGGCCGCTGCCACCGCGTCCGCGCTGCTGTCGGCCGGCTTCGTCATCACGGCTGCGGGTGCTGCGGTCGCGCAGCTGCATGCGGGTCTCCTCGATGCTCTGCCGCAGCGCCTCCACGGCATCCATGCAGGCCGCCGCCGAGCGGTCCAGGAACACCACCGCGAACTCCTCACCGCCATAGCGGAATGCACGGCCACCGTCGCCCACCCGGGCCAGGCGCGAGGCCACCAGGCGCAGTACATCGTCTCCGGTGTCGTGGCCATGGGTGTCGTTGAATGACTTGAAGTGGTCCACGTCCACCATCGCGATGCTGTAGGTGCCGCGTGCCCGCTGCAGGGTCTCGTTGAATGCCCGTCGCCCCGGCAGGCCGGTCAACTCATCGCGGAAGGCCATGTGGAAGGACTCCTGCAGCATCGCGCCCAGCATCAACAGCAGGGCGGCGCTGCTCAGCGCCGGCAGCAGTACCGGGTGCAGGAAGATCCGCGGCAGCATCCACCACAGGCACAGCAGGGTCAGCAGCATCGCCGTGTGCAGTGGCCGAGGATGCCGCCACGCCTGCCAGCCCAACGCTGCGGTCGCCAGCAGGAACAGCAGCGCCGGCAGCTGCGCCAGCGCGTTCCAGTCGGCGGGAATCCAGGCCCAGTGACGGTTCGACAGCAGATCGTGCATGCCGCGCGGCTGCTGTGTGGCTAGCAGCAGGAAGATCATCACCGCGGTGCCGCTGGCAATACCGCGCAGCAGCAGGTCCTGGCGCCGCCGTCCGCGCTCCGGCCACAACGCAAGGCCGGCAGACAACAGCGGCAACCAGGCCGAGATGGCGTGGAAGCGCAGCGGTGTCAGCGTGGTGACATGGCCATTGCGCAGGTAGCCAGCGACGTCCTGGTGCAGCAGCGCGAACATCACCGCCACAACCATCAGCAGGCACAACGTGCGCACCTGGTGGTAGAGCAGGGCCAGGCCGGCACCGAGGCAGGCCAGCAGCCAGGGCAGGACGCGCTGCGCCGGGCTGGCCACGTCTGCGGTATCCAATGCGGTCCACACCACCACGGCAACCAGCACGGCAGGCAGCACGAACAGGTAATGCGCAGGCTGGCGGAGCGGATGCAGGGGCAAGCAGGAATTCCAGCGCGGTGACGACGCGGCCGCAGCATTGCCGTTAGCGGCGTTCGTGGTGGCTTCTTGAATGCGGCAGGCTCATCCATGTGAACGAAGTGACGCCGAACCATGACGTCGCACTCACCGTCCAGCGCCGATGCTGCCCACATGGACAGCGTACCCGCCGCCGTCGCTGCCCCGCAGCACGATCTCGCCCGCCAGTTCGCCCATGTACGGACGCGCAGCCTGCAGCTGGCCGCGCCGCTCAGCGCCGAGGACGCCATGCTGCAGAGCATGGCTGACGCCAGCCCGAGCAAATGGCACCTGGCCCACACCACCTGGTTCTTCGAACGCTTCGTGCTGGCGGGTTTCGCCACCGCGCCAGCGCATGACCCGGGCTGGGACTACCTGTTCAACAGCTACTACAAGAGCATCGGCCCGGCGCATGCGCGGCCACAGCGCGGGTTGCTGTCGCGGCCCTCGTTGCAGCAGGTGCGCGACTACCGCCAGCAGGTCGATGCGCAGGTGCAATCGCGGTTGGCGGCGGGCGATCTCGATGAACAGGCACTGCAGCATCTGCAGCTGGGCCTGCAGCACGAGCAGCAGCACCAGGAACTGCTGCTCACCGACATCAAGCATGCGTTCTGGTGCAACCCGCTGCAGCCCACCTACCGCGAGGACCTGCAGCCTGCCACCAGCGCTGCCAGTGCGCAGGGCTGGATCGAATCACCCGAGCGCATCGTCACCGTCGGCGCCGCGGCATGGCCGCAGCAGGCCGCGTTCGCCTACGACAACGAATCGCCAGCGCACCGCGTGCTGCTCCCCGCGCACGCATTGGCCGAGCGTCCCGTCAGCAATGCCGAGTATCGGGCCTTCATCGACGCCGGTGGCTATCGCGAACCGCGCTGGTGGCTCAGCGAAGGCTGGGCGCTGCGCGAAGCCGAGGGCTGGCAGCATCCGCTGTACTGGGATGACGCCCTGCAGCGCGAGTACACCCTGGGCGGTTGGCGCGAACTGGATCCGCACGCGCCGGTCTGCCACCTCAGCTACTACGAGGCCGATGCCTGCGCCCGCTGGTCCGGTGCGCGCCTGCCCAGCGAGTACGAATGGGAAGCCGCCGCTGCGTCGCAGCCGCTGCGTGGCCATTTCGCTGACGACGACCGGCTGCATCCGCTGGCAGCGCAGGGCAGTGGAATACGGCAGCTGTTCGGCGATGTCTGGGAGTGGACCCACAGCGCGTATGGCGCCTATCCGGGCTTCCGTCCCTTCGCCGGCAACCTCGGTGAGTACAACGGCAAGTTCATGTGCGGGCAGTGGGTGCTGCGTGGCGGCAGCTGCGCGACACCCCGCGGCCATGTGCGCGCCAGCTACCGCAACTTCTTCATGCCGCCGGCGCGCTGGCAGTTCTCCGGGCTGCGCCTGGCCAGGGACCTCACATGAGCACCGTGCATGACGCGCTGCAGGCATTGACCGATCTCACCCCCGGGCGGCAGCAGATCCTCTCCGACGTAGTGGCCGGACTCTCACGTACGCCGCGCCAGCTGCCGTCCAAGTACTTCTACGATGCGCGTGGCTCGCGCCTGTTCGAGCAGATCACGCAGACCCCCGAGTACTACCCCACGCGCACCGAGCTGGCCCTGCTGAAGCGTGTGCTGCCGGACATCGCCCGCAGCGTTGGCCCGCGTCTGCACGTGGTGGAGCTGGGCAGCGGCAGCGGACGCAAGACCGCGCTGCTGCTTGCCGCACTTCACGACCCGGTGGCCTATACGCCGATTGAAATCTCGCGGGCCGCGCTGCTGTCCAGCATCGATCATCTGGCGCCAGCGTTGCCGGAGGTGGAGATGCTGCCGGTCTGTGCCGACTTCACCCGCCCCGTCGCCGTTCCCATGCCCGAGCGCGAACCCGCGCGACGGCTGCTGTTCTTCCCCGGTTCCACGCTGGGCAACTTTGAAGGCGAAGACGCGGTCGCACTGCTGCGGGCGATGCGCCAGACGATGGGCCGCGACGGCCTGGCCCTGGTCGGCATCGATCTGCACAAGGACCCGGCTCTGATCGAAGCGGCCTACAACGACGCGCAGGGCGTCACCGCCGCGTTCACTCTCAACCTGCTGGCCCGGCTCAATCGCGAGATCGGCAGCGACTTCGACCTCGACGGCTTCCACCACCGTGCCTGCTACAGCACCGCGCGGCTGCGCATCGAAACCGATCTGGTCAGCCGCTGGGCGCAGGATGTGCATCTGGACGGCCGCACCTTCCACTTCGCCGCCGACGAACCAATCCGTGTGGAGTACAGCCACAAGTACACCGACGACAGCTTCGAGGCGCTGCAGCAGCAGGCGGGCCTGCAGGTCACGCAGCGCTGGAATGCCGACAGTCCCGCCTACGGCCTGCGCCTGCTGCGTGCCATCTAGGGCGGCCGGCCAGCCGGTACCCCTTCAGGTTCTGCAGCACCGCTACCCCTAAGATGGCCGTGCAACGGCAACACGGAGGACGCCATGCCCATTCTGACCACCCTCGGCCTGGCGGCCGCTCTCGCCTCGCCCCCCGCGCTGCCTGCAGCACCGGATGCCAGCGTCGATCCGGCCTTCAGCCGCTGCCTTTCGGGCCTGCAGGCCACGGCCGCCAGCCAGGGCATCAGTGCCGAGCGCTTCAACGAAATCACCGCCGGCCTCACCCCGGACCCCAGCGTGCTCGGCCTGCTCGACGCGCAGCCGGAATTCACCACGCCGATCTGGGACTACCTGGCCGCGCTGGTCGATCGCCAGCGCGTGGCTGATGGTCGCGCCATGCTGCAGCAGCATCGCGACCTGCTCGATCGGGTGTCGGCGCAGTACGGCGTCGATCCGGCCACCATCGTCGCGGTCTGGGGCGTGGAGAGCGACTACGGCCGCGTGTTCGGCAAGCGCCCCCTGCTGCAGTCACTGGCCACGCTGTCCTGCGCCGGCCGTCGCCAACCCTTCTTCCGCGGTGAATTGCTGGCACTGCTCAAGCTGATCGACCGCGGCGACCTGCAGGCACAGGGCCTCACCGGTTCCTGGGCCGGTGCCTTCGGGCATACGCAGTTCATGCCCAGCACCTACGCACGCATCGCCGTGGACGGTGATGGCGATGGCCGCCGCGATCTGGTCGGCAGCATTCCCGATGCGCTGGCCTCCACTGCCAACTACCTCAAGCGCGCCGGCTGGCGCAGTGGCGAGCCGTGGGGCATGGAAGTCCGCATCCCACCGGGCTTCAATGCCAGCCAGGCGGGGCGTACCCAGCGTCGCGCCCTGGCCGACTGGCGCGCGCAGGGCGTGACCGCGCTGGATGGCAGCGCGCTGGCACCGGCCAACCTCCCGGCCGACGCGCGCGCGGCGCTGCTGCTGCCGGCGGGCATCAAGGGCCCGGCATTGCTGGTGTTCCGCAACTATGACGCGATCTACAGCTACAACGCCGCCGAAAGCTATGCGCTGGCGATCGCCACGCTGGCCGACCAGCTGCGTGGCGGCAACGGGCTGGCTACCGCCTGGCCGACGGATGATCCCGGCATCGGCCGCGATGAACGCCGTCAGCTGCAGACCCTGCTGCTGGCGCGTGGCCACGACATCGGTACCGCCGACGGCATGATCGGTACCGCCACCCGTCGCGCGATCCAGTCCGAGCAGCAGCGCCTGGGCTGGGCCAACGCCGATGGGCGTGCCGGCCAACGCATCCTGCGCGCGCTGCAGGAAGAGGCGGCCGCCATCGCACCCGCTGCGCAGAAGGCCTTGCCCCAGGCACGCTGACCGCGACATCATCGCCGCGGTCTTCAAGGAGCGTCATCGCATGCAGTCGGATCCGGACATCAGCAGCGGCCTGTATCACGGGCTGGAGGCCTGGCACGTGCGCACCCCCAGCGCGACGGCGGTCATCAGCGTGTTCGGCGGACAGCTGCTGTCGTTCATTCCCGATGGGCAGCCCGATGTACTGTGGCTTTCGCCCACGCGCGCCGAGCTGCCCACGCCCATCCGCGGTGGCGTCCCGGTGTGCTGGCCGTGGTTCGGCCGCCAGGGCCAGAACAATGATGTGCCCGCGCATGGCCTGGTGCGCACCGCGCGTTGGGAGCTTCTGCAGGCCAGCCAGAGCGATGACGGTGAGGTCGAGCTGCAGTTGGCACCTGCACCCTGCGCCGATCCCGGCCTGCGCCTGCAGATGCAGTTGCGCATCGGCCGCCAGCTGCGTCAGCAGCTCGTCACCGAAAACACCGGAACCTCGCCGGTGACCTTCACCCAGGCCCTGCACAGCTATTTCCGGGTGGGCGATGCCAACCAGGTCGAGGTCGAGGGCCTTGACGGCCTGCAGTACCTGGACAAGTACGAGGACTATGCGCAGCTGCGCCTGCAACAGGGACCGTGGTCATTGCGCGATCCGCGTGACCCCGGTCGCAGCGATCGCATCTGTACCGGTGCCGGAGGCCATTACGTGCTGCGTGATCCAGTACTGCAGCGGCGGATCGAGATCCGCAGCGAAGGCAGCCAGACGCTGGTGGCCTGGAATCCCGGTGCGGAGGCGGCAGCGAAAATGGCCGATGTCGGCGATGGCTGGCAAGATTACGTTTGCCTGGAAGTGGCCAACGCAGGCCCGGAGCAGATTACGCTTGCGCCGGGTGAGCGCCATCAACTGGTGCAGACCCTGGCCAGTACCGCGCTGTAGGCGCTGGCGGCGGTTTCAGTTTGTCGATGCAGTAGCAAGGACGGAAAACATGCAGGAAGCACAATGGTGGTACGCCAATGGCAGGCAGAGCAGTGGGCCGGTGGGTCTGGCCGGTCTTCGCCAGCTGCAGCGGGAAGGGACGGTCACGGCGCGAACGCTGCTCTGGTGCGAGGGCATGCCCTCGTGGCGGCCGTTGGCGGAGCTGGATCAGGCCTCAACGCAGGTCGAGGTGGCTCCGGTCCTGGATATCGACGCAGCGCCTGCGGCTGAGGGCATCGCGCCGAGTGTCGGCGATCCGTCCGATCCCTATCGTGCACCGGTTGCGGCACCGGAGACGGCCGCGGCGGCTGGGCTGGAGGGCGAAATGGCCTTGTACGCCAGCGTGGTCGGTGGCAACTTCCCGATCTATCGCCAGCGCTGGCGGCTGGATCAGGGCATCGCCACGGGCAGTGGCACCTGGCACTGGCCGGCCTTCCTGCTCGGCCTGATCTGGATGATGTACCGCAAGATGTACCGCCTGGCGGCGATGTGGGCTGGCCTGCTGCTGTTGATCAGTGTGGTGGAGACCTTGCTGGATGTGCCGGATGGCCTGTCACTGGTCATCACCTTTGCGCTCAGCATCACCACCGGCATCTTTGGCAACAGCTGGTACCTGGCACACTGCCAGCGCCTGATCGCCCAGGCCCGTGCCGTCACCGGCGGCGATGACGCACGGCTGCGCAGCGAGCTGACCGCGCGCGGCGGCACCAGCGTGGTCGCCACACTGATCGCCATCGTCATCGCGGTGGTGCTGAGCACCGTCGGCGCCGCATTGGCGGGGTAGGGCAGGTCAGCGTCCCTGGCGGGGCCGCAGCACTACCAGGCACAGCGCACCGGCCACCAGGCCCCAGAACGCCGAGCCGATGCCGGCCAGTGAGACGCCCGAGGCGGTGACCAGGAAGGTGACCAGTGCCGCCTCGCGGTCCCGCTCTACTGCCAGCGCACTGGCCAGGCTGTTGGCGATGGTGCCGAACAGCGCGATACCGGCCACGCAGGCCACCAGCTCTTTCGGGAACGCCGCGAACAGTGCGGCCACGGTGGCGCCGAACAGCCCGACGACAATGTAGAAGGCGCCGGCCGCCATCGCGGCGGTATAGCGTCGTGCCGGGTCCTCATGCGCATCGCGGCCCATGCAGATCGCTGCGGTGATTGCCGCCAGGTTCAGTGCGTATGCACCGAACGGTGCCAGCAGCGTATTGACCACACCGATCCAGCCGATCAGTGGCGACACCGGGGCGTCGTAGCCGGATGCGCGCATCACCGCCACGCCCGGAATGTTCTGCGAGGCCATGGTGACCACGAACAGGGGCAGGGCGATGCCAGCCACTGCAGTCCAGGACAGGGATGGGGTCACCCATTGCGGTACCGCCAGTTGCAGCTGCACCTGCTGTGCGTGCAGCAGGCCACGGCTGGCCGCAACCGCGATGCCGACCAGCAGGGTGGCGATGACCGCATAGCTGGGGAACAGGCGGCGTCCGCCCAGCCAGGTGGCGAACATGGCCAGCGCCAGTACCAGTTGGGTGTTCATGGCCACGAACACGTCCAGGCCGAAGCGCAGCAGCACCCCGGCCAGCATGCCGGCGGCCAGCGCCATCGGCACCCGCTGCATCAACCGGGCGAAGATGCCGGAGAAGCCTGCCAGCATGCCAAGCACCGCAGCGAGCAGGAATGCACCGGTGGCTTCAGCGAGCGAGGCACCGCCTGCACCGACCACCAGCATCGCCGCGCCCGGGGTTGACCACGCGGTCACCACCGGCACGCGATAGCGCAGCGACAGCCCGATGCAGGTGACACCCATGCCCAGTCCCAGTGCCCACATCCATGAGGCGATCTGTGCCTGGTTGGCACCGACGGCTTGTGCAGCCTGGAACACGATGACGGCCGAACTGGCGAAGCCGACCAGCACAGTAATGAAGCCGGCAACGAGGGCCGGTACTGAAAGGTCGCGCCACCACGCTTGCCGCACCTGCATGTTCATTGCCGTCTCTCCACTGTGCATCCGTGCATTGATAGCCCTTGTGGGGTGGGGGGGGGGGGG
>NZ_JAWIRU010000007.1:188101-198480 GCF_036320025.1 Stenotrophomonas sp. SMYL86 | reverse complement strand
ATTCGATATCTGACAGATGTGTCGACCAAGGTCGACACCTACCAACAGCCGCGGAGATCTGTCAGAGGCGGGGGGGGGGGGGGGGGGGGGGGGGGGGGGGGGGGGGGGGCGGGGCGGCGGGGGGGGGGGGGGGGGGGGGGCCCCCCCCCCCCCCGGCCCCCCCCCCCCCCCCCCCCCCGCCCCCCGCCATCCCACGGAATGCACGCTGTTGCTTCGGCCGTTGCCGTTGCCGTTGCGTCTGCAGGTGCAGGGCGCAGCCCTGCCGAAAACCCTACTTTACCCGACGGCCCGAACGGTCGATGCGGAACCGCTCTCCGCCTTCCATCGGCGTGTGGCTATCGGCATCCGGCGTGCCGCGCCGGCAGCCATTGCAGACTTCGGCCACGCCATCCTGGAACGGCCAACCGAAATCGAAGGTGCCGGGCACCACCTGGCGGAACTTCAGATCGAAGTAGGCCACGCGGTTGCCGACGCGGGCGCGCAGCAGGCCTTCCTGCGGTGTTTCCGGACCGTTGTCCCAGGTCAGTACCGGCAGGCTGCGGCCCTTGCGGTTGACATAATGGAAGCCCTGGTCGGCGTACACCACGGCCAGGCCATGGTCGTCGTAATTCAGGTCCTTCAAGGTGTCGGCACTGATCTTCGGCCGGTGATCGACCACTTCGCAGTTGGGCAGCGGCCACAACCCGTGTTCGTCGGTCAGCAGCTTGCACGCCGGTGCCTGTGCCGCTGCATTGGCACTGACCAGCACGCCAAGCAGGACCAGCGACCGCGCGAAGCGGCCGCTGGCAGGGGCAGGGTGGGCCTGCCTCACGATCACTTGGCCTCGGCCTTGCGCTCGAATGCGGTCGGCGCCGGCAGCTGTACCGGCACGCCCTTGTCATCGCAGGTGCCGGCCTGGCACAGGCGTTCGCGCAGGGCCGGGGTGGCCTGCACGATCATGTGGTAGATCGCGTTCTGTTCCAGCGTGCCGCGGATCGCCTTGCTGCCCGGGCCGCGTGCCCAGATACCGACGTCTTCGCCGCCGTGCGACTCGGACTTCATCGGCACCAGTGCTTCCTGCATGTAGTCCGGATGCTCGGTGTCGACCTCGCGCAGGTTCGGGCGGCCGTTGGCCGGTTCGAAGCTGCTCGGGTTGTGCGGGTAACGCTTCGGACCGGCCGGCTGCTGGTTGCTGCTGCCGGTATGGCCCGGGCCATTGGCGTAGCTCAGGGTGGTGTACGGCTGGCCGGTGCCGTCCAGCGCGTAGTCCAGCTTGCCGGCGCCGTCTTCGCCGCCCTTGTCCTTCACCTTGCCCAGGATCGGGTTGCCGCGCGCCGGGTAGCCGACGAAGTTCAGGGTGTGCGAGTGGTCGGCGGTGACAATGATCAGGGTGTCATCGGCCGAAGTCAGTTCGTTGGCCACGCGCACCGCGTCGGACAGCGCCACGGTCTCGGTCAGCGCCCGGTAGGCGTTGCCGCTGTGGTTGGCGTGGTCGATGCGCGCGCCTTCGATCATCAGCACGTAGCCTTCCTGGTGCTTGGCCAGGTTCTTGATCGCGGCGGCAGTCAGTTCGGCCAGGCTCGGCTCACCACCCGGATCCTGCGGACGCTCGTATTCGTAGCGCATGTGGTCCGGCTCGAACAGGCCAAGGATGGCCGGCGCATTCGCGGCGGCGGCCAGCTGCTTGCTGTTCCACACGTAGGCACCCTGCGGATGCGTCTGCTGCCATTCCTGCACCAGGCTGCGGCCGTCCAGGCGCTGGCCGACCTTGTCGTCGTACTCGGGATCGCGCTCTTCCACGGTGGTGAACTCACCACGACCACCGCCGAGGGCGACCAGCGGGCCACGGCCATAGCGCGAGGTGGACAACAGCTGCTGGGCGATGTCCTTGCAGCCGGCGGCCTTCGCGGCTTCGGTCAGGTCGGTGTCGTTTTCCCAGTTGCGCTCGGGCGAGTGCGCGTAGGTGGCGGCCGGAGTGGCATGGGTCAGGCGTGCGGTGGACACCACACCGGTGGCCAGGCCGGCGCTGTCGGCCAGCTGCAGCCAGGTCAGCAGGCCCTTGGACAGGCTGTCGGCGCAGTCGGTGCGGCTGCCGGCGCTGACGCCGATCGCGCCCATGTGGGTCTTCACGCCGGTGGTGATGGCGGTCATGGTGCCGGCCGAATCCGGGGTCTGCGAATCGGTGTTGTAGGTCTTGCTGAACGCCGTGGCCGGGAAGCGCTCCCAGGACAGCAGGTTCTCCTCGCCCGAGCCGCCCTTCTGCTGGCCTTCGTAGATGCGCGAGGCGGCCACCGTGGTCAGGCTCATGCCGTCGCCGAGGAACAGGATGACGTTCTTGGCCTTGCCGGACATCGCGCCGTTGGCGGCGGCCTGGGCGGCGCCGCTGCGGTACCACCACTGCGGGGTCTCGCCGGCCGGATGGGCAACGGGGTCGACGGCGACCTTCAGGCCGGCCGGGGCGGACGCGGGGGTGGTGCTGGCGCAGGCGCCCAGCAGCAGGGTGGTGGCGCAGGCGGCCAACAGGGAGACGGAACGGCGCATGGACGCTGGGATCTCACAAACTGTAACGGGACGTTCATTATGCCCGCCCTCGCAAGGCACGCCGATGACACACTGATTTGCCGGCCGGGCGGTCGTTCTGCGGGCCGCCTTGGGCTATCGTGCCAGCATCCCTTCCTTCCCCTCTGGATTGCCTATGAAGCTGGTCTCTGCCTGGCTGCGGATTCCATTCTGGCAGCGCGTGGTCGGTGGCTTCGTGCTCGGCGCGCTGGCCGGCTGGGCGCTCGGCCCGGCCGCGGAAACGTGGTTCGGCCCGCTCGGCGAGCTGTACGTCACCCTGATCAAGATGATCGCCGTGCCGCTGGTGTTCTTCGCGGTCATCAACGCAATCTCGTCGCTGCACGGCCAGAAGTCGGTCGCCGCGCTCAGTGGCCGCACCTTCCTGTGGTTCGTGATCACCGCCGCGTTGGCGGTGTGCGTCGGCCTGGGCGTGGGTACCGTGCTGCAGCCCGGCGCCGGTGGCCTGCAGCTGTCGATGGCCAGCAACTACGTGCCGCGCGAAGTGCCCAGCGTGGTGCAGGTGCTGCTGGACGTGGTGCCGGCCAATGTCTTCTACGCGCTGTCCGGCATCGGCACCAAGGTCAATGCAGCGGGTGAAACCGTGCTGGCCGCCGGTCGAGGCTCGATCCTGCCGGTGATCTTCTTCGCGGGCCTGGTGGGCTTTGCGATCGTCAAGCTGGGCGAGAAGGTGACCGAGGCGCGCAAGCTGGTCGGGCAGATGAGCGACATCATGATCCAGGTGACGCGCTTCGTGCTGGAAGTCACCCCGATCGGGACCTTCGGCCTGATCGCCGGCCTGGTCGGCAGCTACGGCTTCGAGAAGCTGCTGCCGCTGGGGCATTTCGTGCTGGCGCTGTACGTGGCCTGCGCCCTGCACATCGTGGTGGTCTACAGCGCACTGCTGCTGGCACACGGCCTGAACCCGCTGAAGTTCTTCCGTGGCGCGGCGCCGGGCATGCAGGTTGCCTTCGTCAGCTCGTCCAGCTTCGCCGCGATGCCGGTGGCGCTGCGTTCGATCACCCACAACCTGGGCGTGAACAAGGACTACGGTTCGTTCGCGGTGCCGCTGGGTGCCAGCATCAAGATGGATGGCTGCGGCGCGATCTACCCGGCGCTGTGCGCGGTGTTCATCGCGCAGTACAGCGGTGTGCCGCTGACCCCGGAGCAGTACGTGGTGGTGCTGATTGCCTCGGTGCTGGGCAGCTTCGGTACCGCCGGCGTGCCGGGTACCGCGGTGATCATGGCCACGGTGGTGCTGAGCGCAGCCAACCTGCCGCTGGAGACCATCGGCTACCTGTATGCCATCGACCGCATCCTGGACATGATGCGTACGATGACGAATGTGACGGGCCAGATGCTGGTGCCGGTGATCGTGGCCAAGGAAACCGGCCTGCTTGACCAGGCGGTGTATGACAACCCGTCCAGCAATGTGGGTGTGGATGATCCCGACCCGACACCGCCACGCGCCTGAGGTTGCGTGGAGATGAAAGGCCCGCCCTGAACGGCGGGCTTTTTGTTTTGGAGCTGACTGGCGCGGTGCCGATCAGGGTAGGTCCCTGGTAGATCCACGCCATGCGTGGATGGCCGCAGTGCCGACCAACGGTCGGCACCCACTGGGGCAGGTGCCGCAGTGCCGGCCAAGGTCGGCACCCAGTGGGGGCGCAAACAAAAAAGCCGCTGCAGGGCAGCGGCTTTCTCGTGTGAGGCGGCGCGGTAGCGCCAACCGGTCAGATCAGAGATCGACCCGGCGGGCCTGCATGAACTTGTTGCCCCAGTAGCCGCTGAGCAGGGTGTCCACGCGGACGTCCTTGCCGGAGCTCGGTGCGTGCAGGAAGCGGCCATCGCCAACATAGATGCCGACGTGGTCGACGCGGCCCTTGCGGCCGAAGAACACCAGGTCACCGGCAGCCAGTGCGGTGCGGTCGTTGATCAGTTCGGCGTTGTCATCGTGCGCCATTTCGCGGGAGACGCGCGGCAGCTCGATACCCAGGGCCGAGCGGAACACGTAACCGACCAGGCCGCTGCAGTCGAAACCGCTGTCCGGGTTGCTGCCACCCCAACGGTACGGGGTGCCCAGCAGGGTCATCGCGCGGCGCAGCAGCGATTGCACCTTGCCGTTGTCGGCGGCGGTGCCGACAACGCTGCCATTGGCGGCGCTGCTGGTGTCGTAGTTGGCGAGCAGGCGGCTGAGATCACCGGCTACCACGGCCGAGCGGTCCATCAGCGGAATGGTGTCATTGGCGGCCAGGTGCGGCAGCAGGGCGGCCAGCGTGGCGCTGGCGGCGGCATCGACGCGGCTGCGCTGCGGAGCGGCAGCCTCGGCCTTGGCGGCCGGTCGGGCGGTGCTCTCGGCCACCGGGGCCGGGGTCACATCGGAACGGTTCGGAGCAGTCTGCGACCAGGCCGGAAGGCTGGTCAGACACAGTGCCAGGCCAAGCAACAGCGGGCGGGCACTACGTGAAGATACGGAAGTCTGGCCTTCGCTTTTCAGGTCGTCAGTCGTCACGCGTCGGTCACAGGAAAAAAACGATGGGGCATCATGCCCTGTAAAAGCGGCAATAAGTTAAAAATTCCGTTAGTAAATCGTTAGTTGCACGGTGATGTGCGTCACAATTTTGAACATATCGCCTGTTCATCTTAGCGAAGGACGCGTTTCGCCCCAGTGTAGTGGTCCTTCCAGTACGGACCGCTGAGCGAGTCCAGCCGGACCGTGCCACCGGTGCTCGGCGCGTGCACGAAGCGCCCTTCACCCACATAAATGCCGACATGGGTGACGCTGCCGCGGCTGCCGAAGAACACCAGGTCGCCGGTGGCCAGGCGCTGCGGGTCGATCTTCGGGCCCTGTACCGCCGCCAGGTCGCGCGAGGTGCGCGGCAGTTTCAGGTCCAGCATCTCGCGGTAGACGTAGGCCACCAGGCCGCTGCAGTCGAAGCCGGAGTCGGGGGTATTGCCGCCATAGCGATAGGGGGTGCCGACCAGGCTGATGGCGCGCATCAGCACCGAGTTGGCCGCCTCGGGATTGTCCGGCACGGTCTTCGGCCAGTTCGCGGTCGGCGGGGGCGGCGCGGGTCGGGTGGCCTTGCCGCCGCCGCAGGCGGTCATCAGTACGGGCAGGGCCAGCAGCAGGGCCGGGGCGAGGAGCCGGCGCAGGCCGGACGAAACTGGCGTGATGTGCATGATCTCCGGATAATGCGCCACCTTAGGATTGGCCGTCATGATGGCGGCGTCCCCGCCGGGCGACAACCCGCCCCAACCCGCCTGCCTCCGGCAGATCCAGACAGAGTTGCGCATGAAGATCGAAAAAGACCGCGTTGTCCGCTTCCACTACACCGTTTCCGAAGTCGGCCAGGAGCCGATCGAATCGTCCAAGGACCGCGGCGAGCCGCTGGCGATCCTGATCGGCCACGGCAACATCATCCCGGGCCTGGAAAACGCCATGATGGACAAGGAAGCCGGCGCGACCTTCAGCGTCGACGTCAACGCTGCCGATGCCTACGGCGAGCGCCGTGAGGGCCTGTCCCAGCGCGTGCCGAAGAAGCACTTCGGCAACACCAAGCTGGCTCCCGGCCAGCAGGTCGTGCTGCAGACCAACTTCGGCCCGCGTGCGGTGACCGTGCAGAAGGTCGGCATGAGCGTCGTCGACGTCGACCTGAACCATCCGATGGCCGGCAAGGACCTGCACTTCGACGTGGAAATCGTCGATGTGCGCGAAGCCGGCAAGGAAGAAATCGACCACGGCCACGTCCACGGCGACGGCGGTCACCAGCACTGATCGCAGCGCGATCGTGATGGCAGCAACGGCCCGCTTCGGCGGGCCGTTGCGTTTGTGGAACACGGCGCGGCCATCCATGGCGCGCAGGCCGGCGGCATAATGGCGGACCTGCCCGACGGACGCCCTGTGAACGCCGCTTCTCCTTCCCTGCAGCCGGTGGCTTCCGGCGAACGCATCGTCGTGCTTGACGTGCTGCGCGGTGCTGCGCTGCTGGGCATCCTGCTGATGAACATCGAGGCCTTCAGCGGGCCGCTGGACCTGGCGTTCACCGGCATCGACGTGCATTGGCAGGGCATCGACTACTGGGCCGATGCCTTTGTCTACGTGTTCGTGCAGGGCAAGTTCTTCACCCTGTTCTCGTTGCTGTTCGGTGCCGGCTTCGCGGTGATGGCGCAGCGCGCTGAGGCCGCCGGGCGCGACTTCACCCCGTTCTACCTGCGCCGCAGCGCTGGCTTGCTGCTGATCGGTCTGTGCCATGCACTGCTGGTCTGGTCCGGCGACATTCTGGTGATGTATGCACTGATCTCGTTGCCGCTGCTGGCGTGCCGCGAGGCGCCACGCAGCTGGCTGCCGTGGATGGGGTTGATGGTCTACCTCGGCGGTGTGGCGATGATGCTGCTGGTCGGCGCGATGGTGTCGATGGCTTCGGCCGAAGATGTGCAGGGCATGCTTGCCGAGGCGCAGCGGAGCATTGAGCTGCAGCGGCAGGTGTACGGGCAGGGCAGCTGGGCGCAGGCCAATGTGCAGCGCCTGAATGAGTTCGGTACGTCGATGGGGGCGCTGCTGATCACCGGCCCGGAAGTGCTGGGCATGTTCCTGATCGGCAGCTGGTTCGCCGGCAGTGGCGCGCTGGCGGCGCCGGAGCGCTTCCCGCGGCTGTACGCGTCGCTGCGCTGGATCGCGTTGCCGCTGGGCCTGCTGGTCACGTTGATCGGCGTCGCCTGGAAACCCTACCTGGCACCGGGCGCCTACAACCTTCCGGTGACGGCGGCGATGGGCCTGGTGACCATAGGCGGCCTGCCGATGTGCCTGGGCTATCTGGCGTGGATCGTGCACTGGCGCACGCGGCTGGCCTGGCTGGCGCCGGTGGGGCGCATGGCGCTGACCCATTACCTGGCGCAGTCGCTGGTCTGCACGCTGCTTTTCTATCACTACGGACTGGGATGGTTCGAGGTGATGCCGCGCAGCGTGCAGCTGCTGTTCGCACTACTGCTGTTCGCTCTGCAGGTGAGCATTTCGCACGCGTGGTTGCGCCGCTTCCGTTTCGGGCCGATGGAATGGCTGTGGCGTGCGATGACCTACCGGCAGTGGCCGCCGATGCGGCGCGGGGCCGGGCAGGGCTGATCGATGCAGGGCGCGCGCGAGGATGTGATCGTGGTCGGCGCCGGTGCCATTGGACTGGCCGTCGCGCTCGCGCTGCGCGCACAGGGCCGGCAGGTACGCGTGATCGACCGTGGGCGTGTCGGCGGCGCGACCTCGCATGGCAACTGCGGCACCATCACCCCCAGCCACGCGCCGCCGCTGCCAGCGCCTGGCGTACCGTTGCGCGCGCTGCGCTGGATGCTCGATCCGCGTGCGCCGTTGTACGTGCGTACGCGGCTGGATCCGACGCTGTGGCGTTGGTTGCTGCAGTTCGGGGCGCGCTGCAATGCGCGCGACTGGCTGCACTCCACACGGGCACGCGGCGCGTTGTTGAATGATTCGCGGCTGCGCCTGGCACAGTGGGTGCAGGTGCATGCGCTGGACTGCGAATTCGATACCCGCGGTCTGGACTACGTGTTTGGCGATGCCCGCAATTTCGATCACCACGCCGCTGAGTGTGAGGCACTGAACGCGCAGGGCATCGCCACGGCGCGCATCGATGGCGCCGACTATGTGCGCGACAATCCAGCTTTCCATGATCGCATTGCCGGCGCGATCCACTTCCCCGGCGATGCGCAGCTGCGTCCGGACCGCTACACCGCCGAACTGGCGCGCGTGCTGCGTGCGCAGGGCGTGGTGATCGACGAACAGGTGGACGTGCAGGGATTCAGTGACGATGCGCAGGGCGTACGCGTGCAGGCCGGCCTGCAGACCGTGCGGGCGCGTGAGCTGGTACTGGCCACCGGACCGTGGTCGCCGCGCTGGGCACGGCAACTGGATCTGCGCGTGCCGATCCAGCCCGGCAAGGGCTATTCGCTGACCTGGTCGCGACCGGTGCAGGTGCCGCAGCGCCCGGTGGTGCTGAAGGACCATTCCGTGTTCGTGATTGCCTGGCGCGAAGCGTTGCGACTGGGCGGCACCATGGAATTCGCCGGTGCCGAACCGCAGCTGCGCACGGCCCGCCTGCAGGCCCTGCAGCAGGCCGCCGACCACTACCTGCGCGCGCCACGCGGTGCGCAGCTGCAGGAGCAGTGGTGCGGGTGGCGCCCCATGAGCGTGGACGACGTGCCGTTGATCGGCCGCGCGCCTGCGCATCCTCACGTCTGGCTTGCAGCGGGGCATGGCATGCTCGGCATCAGCATGAGCGCCGGCACCGGCCAGCTGATCGCCGATCTCGTCTGCGGCCGCACGCCAGCGATCGATCCTGCCCCTTACCGACCCGAGCGATTCCGATGAGCACTGCACCCTATGATTACGACCTGATCGTCCTTGGCGGCGGCTCCGCCGGCCTGGCTGGTGCGATCCGTGCCGCGCAGCATGGCAAGCGCGTGGCCATGCTGGAGCCCGGTGAGCTGGGTGGGACCTGCGTCAATGTCGGCTGCGTGCCGAAGAAGGCGATGTGGCTGGCGGCCGACCTGCACGAGCGCATCGGTCTGGCCAGCGCGATGGGCTTCGATGTTCAGGCGCGCCCGGCGCTGTCGTGGAAGGAACTGGTGATCCATCGCCAGGCCTACATCAGCAACATCCACACCAGCTACCACAAACGCCTGGATGAGACCGGCGTGGTGCGCATTCCGGCGCGCGGCCATCTGCTCGATGCGCATACCGTTGCCTGCAGTGATGGCGTGCGTTACAGCGCCGAGCACATCCTGATCGCCACCGGCGCGCACCCGCTGCGTCCAGATATCCCCGGCGCGGAACTGGGCCTGGTCTCCGATGATTTCTTCGACCTGCGCGCGGCGCCGGCCGAGGTGGCGATCATCGGTGGCGGTTACATCGCGGTGGAGCTGGCCGGCCTGCTGCAGGCACTGGGCAGCAAGGTGAGCCTGCTGGTGCGTGGCCAACGGCTGCTGGATCGCTTCGATTACGAGCTGACTGATCAGTTGGCCGAGAACCTGAAGCAGCAGGGCGTGCGCATCCATTTCGGCTATCGCCTGCGCGAATTGCAGCGCGATGGCGAAC
This sequence comes from Stenotrophomonas sp. SMYL86, assembly GCF_036320025.1. NCBI lineage: Bacteria > Pseudomonadati > Pseudomonadota > Gammaproteobacteria > Lysobacterales > Lysobacteraceae > Stenotrophomonas > Stenotrophomonas sp. SMYL86. The sequence continues at coordinate 188,846 of NZ_JAWIRU010000007.1, read as the reverse complement.
GCGTACGTGCGTTCGGCCATGACGGCCCGCTCGACAGCGTGTTCGACGCGGTGTTCTTCGCCACCGGCCGCCGCGGCAACAGTCGTGATCTGGGCCTGGAAGCGCTCGGCATCGGCATTGGCGAACACCAGCAGGTGCAGGTGGACGAATGGCAGACCACCAGCGTGCCGAGCGTGCACGCGGTGGGTGACATCGCCGGCAAGGTCGGCCTGACCCCGGTGGCGGTGGCTGCTTCGCGACGGTTGATGGATCGCCTGTTCGGTGGCCGCCCGCAGTCGAAGATGGATTACGAGAACGTGGCCAGCGTGGTGTTCTCGCACCCGCCGCTGGGTGCGGTGGGCATGAGCGAGGAAGAAGCGCGCGCGCGTTTCGACCAGGTGAGCGTTTACCACAGCCGTTTCCGACCGATGCTGCAGGCGCTGGCCAACGGTACACAGCGCAGCCTGTTCAAGATGGTCTGCGCCGGCCCGGAAGAACGCGTGGTAGGTATCCACCTGCTGGGCGAAGCGGCCGACGAGATCCTGCAGGGTTTCGCGGTGGCGGTGAAGATGGGTGCGACCAAGGCCCAGTTCGATGACACCGTGGCGATCCACCCGACCTCGGCCGAGGAAGTGGTGCTGATGCGCTGAGCCGGGCCGTTGTAGAGCCGAGCCATGCTCGGCCGTCGCTCTTTGTAGAGTCGAGCCATGCTCGACTGCTGGTGCTCGGGCGGCGGGGCAGGGGGGCCGGGACCAGGCGCGGCCCC
>NZ_JAWIRU010000007.1:133410-188091 GCF_036320025.1 Stenotrophomonas sp. SMYL86 | reverse complement strand
CTCTTTGTAGAGTCGAGCCATGCTCGACTGCGGTGGAAAGACAGTCGAGCATGGCTCGACTCTACAAGGCGGGCACCGGACGCCCCCGTGCGACAATGGGCGCCCCCACGCTTTCCCGGGCCGCTCCGAGCGGCCCGCCGTCGTCCTGATGTCCAATCCCGCTTCCCGTATCGCCACCGCCTCCCCACGCATTGCGCTGGGGGGTATCGGCCTGGCCGCGATCGGCGCCATCGCTGCTTCCGGCAAGGCGATCATTGTCAAGCTCGGCCTGCGTCACGGCGTGGATGCCACCACGCTGCTTGCCCTGCGCATGCTGATGGCGCTGCCGCTGTTCGTACTGATGGCGCTGTGGGCCGCGCGTCGGGCCGAACCACTGTCCTGGGCCGACCGCGCCCGCGTGCTGTGGCTGGGTTTCACCGGCTACTACCTGTCCAGCCTGCTCGACTTCCAGGGCCTGCAGTACATCAGCGTGACGCTGGAACGGCTGATCCTGTACTTGAACCCGACCCTGGTGCTGCTGATCAACGTGCTGCTGGCGCGCCAGCGGCCGGGCCGATGGCAGATCGGTGCGCTGGTGCTGAGTTATCTGGGCGTGCTGCTGGCGTTCGGCCATGACCTGCAGCGCGAGGGTGGGCAGATCATCGTTGGCAGCCTGCTGGTGCTGGGCAGTGCGCTCAGCTATGCGCTGTACCTGTTCGGCAGCGGGCAGGTGGTCGCGCGTATCGGAGCGGTGCGGCTGACCGCTTACGCCAGCTGCGTGGCCAGCGTGCTGGTGCTGCTGCATTTCGCGGTGACCCATCCGCTGCCGTTGTTGTGGCAGGCGCCTGCGCCGGTGCAGTGGCTGTCGCTGGTCAATGCCACCGTGTGCACGGTGCTGCCAGTGCTGGCGATCATGCTGGCGGTGCAGCGCGTGGGTTCGTCGCTGGCCGCGCAGGTCGGTATGCTGGGCCCTGTTTCCACCATCGTGATGAGCCTATGGCTGCTCGACGAACCGATGGGGCCGGCGCAGATCGCCGGCACCGTGCTGGTGCTGATCGGCGTTCTGCTGGTAACCCGCCTGCGGCGCTGACGCCGGAGCAGGCGCGTGCGCGCATCCTGGCGGTGATCCGCGCGATCCCGGCGGGGCAGGTGATGGGCTATGGGCAGGTGGCGATGCGCGCGGGCCTGCCCGGGCGTGCACGCCTGACCGCGCGCATCCTGGGCCAGAACGACGACCCGGACCTGCCCTGGCATCGCGTGCTGCGCTCGGATGGGCGCATTGCCATGGAGGAAGGGTCGGCCGGCTGGCGCGAGCAGTCACAGCGGTTGCGCGCCGAGGGCGTGCGGGTGGAGAACGGCCGGGTGCGGATGCCGGCGGCTGATCCGGCGGCAGCACTGGATGCCGCTGTGTGGGGTCCGGGCTGAGCAACGCTGGCGACTGAACAGGCCGCGCCTGCCGGTCGCCAACAAGACACGGTGCTGCGGCTATGATGGAGGCCGTTCCATGCCGGTGCTCCCATGTTCCCGCGACTGCCTACCGTCACCAAGGCCCTGCTGATCGCCAATGCGATCCTGTTCCTGCTGCAGCAGCCGTTCCTGCTCGGCATGCAGACCTTCGAGCCGTTCATGCTGCAACCGTTGCAGCAGGGCTTCGACGCATTCTCGCCGGGCGGCAACTTCCAGCCTTGGCAGCTGCTGACCTACGGCTTCCTGCACGGCAGCTTCGGCCATCTGTTCTTCAACATGCTGGCGGTCTTCATGTTCGGCGCGCCGCTGGAGCAGACCTGGGGCGAGAAGCGCTTCCTGCTGTATTACCTGGTGTGCGTGGCCGGTGCCGGTGTCTGCCAGCTGCTGGTGGGTACGCTGCTGGAAAACCCGGCCACGGTGCTGGGTGCTTCCGGTGGCGTGTTCGGCCTGCTGCTGGCCTACGGCATGCTGTTCCCCAACCAGCGGGTGATGCTGCTGTTCCCGCCGATCCCGATGAAGGCACGGACCTTTGTGATCCTGTTCGGTGTGGGCGAGCTGGTGCTGGGCATGACCGGCTGGCAGCCCGGCGTGGCCCATTTCGCGCACCTGGGCGGCATGCTGTTCGGCTGGTTGCTGATCCGCTACTGGCGCGGGCAATCGCCGTTCAACAAGCGCCGCCCGCCCGGCCCACCGAAGCGCCCCAACCATCTGCGCAGCGTGAAGTGAGGCGCGATGCGCCTCGCTTCACGCGGGTAGGTGCCAACCTTGGTTGGCACGCCTTGAATGGGATCATTTGACGCTGTAGGTGCCGACCGTTGGTCGGCACGCCTTGTCCCACGCGGGTAGGTGCCAACCTTGGTTGGCGCGCTTTGAACGGGATCATTTGATGCTGTAGGTGCCGACCGTTGGTCGGCACGCTTTGCTGCCTCGTGCCAACCAAGGTTGGCACCTACCAACAGCAGATGATGCAGGCGACGGGGTACACGCGCCTCCACGATGGCGAGGCTCTACAGATCCTGCAACACCACCTGCGCGGCATTGTGCCCGGGCGCACCGGTCACACCGCCACCGGGATGGGTACCCGACCCACACAGATACAACCCCGGAAGGGCGCCGCGGTAGCCGGCCTGGCCGACCATCGGTCGAGCCGAGAACAACTGGTTGGCACTGAGCGCACCGTGGAAAATGTCGCCGCCGACCAGGCCGAAGGTGCGTTCCAGATCCAGCGGCGACAGCACCTGCCGACCGAGCACGCTGCCGGCAAAGCCGGGCGCATACCGTTCGACGGTGGCAATCATCAGGTCCGCCACAGTCTCACGGTGATCATCCCAGTGGCGCCCGTCGGGCAGTACCGGCGCCACGTGCTGGCAGAACAGGCTGGCCACATGCTGCCCGCGCGGCGCCAGTGAATCATCCAGCGTGCTCGGAATCAGCATCTCTACGATCGGTTCGCGCGACCAGCCTTCGCGGCGCGCATCCAGCCAGGCGCGGTCCATGTAGTCCAGGCTGGGGGCCATGATGATGCCGGCGCTGAGGTGATCGCCGGGGCCGGGCAGGGCACGGAAGTCCGGCAACCGCGACAGCGCCACGTTCATCCGGAAGGTGCCGGAACCGCAGCGCCAGTTCGTCATGCGTTCGCGTGTGGCAGCGGGTACTTGCGTCGGCTCCAGCAGCTGTTCGTACAGCAGCTTCGGATTGACGTTGGCCACCACCGCGCGTGCACGCAGGGTTTCGCCGTTGACCAGTTCCACCCCCACGACGCGGCCTTGTTCGGTCAGTACCTGTTGCACACCGGCATCCACGCGAAGTTCGGCCCCGGCCTCGCGCGCCGCGCTGGCGATGGCCTGGCTGATCGCGCCCATGCCGCCGATCGCGTGGCCCCACGCACCCTTTACGCCATTGCACTGGCCGAATACGTGGTGCAGCAGTACGTAGGCACTGCCCGCTGTATACGGGCTTGCGTAGTTGCCGACGATGCCATCAAAGCCGAACAGCGCCTTGATCGGCTCGCTCTCGAACCAACGGTCCAGGTACTCCGCCGCCGACAGCGTGAACAGGTCCAGCAGTTCCTGCCGCAGTGGCGCATCCAGCGCCGCCAGTTCGCGGCCGAGTTTCCCCATCTGCCATAGTGCGGGCAGCGCACGCCAACCGCCTGCTACACCCAGGTCGGGCGGCGCGCGCAGGGCCCATGCGCGCAGTACGTCGGCGAAGATTTCCAGGCGTGCCTCGTACGCGGGCAAGCGCTGCGCATCCCGCTCGGAGAACTTCGCCACTTCGGCCTGAGTGCGGCCAGGTGCCGACAACAGATAGCGGTCGTCGGGCAATGGCAGGAAGTTGTTGGCCGGGCGCGCGACGATGCGCAGCCCATGCGCATGCAGCTGCAGGTCGTCGATCACCTTCGGCTGCAGCAGCGAGACCGTGTACGAGGCGACTGAATTGCGGAAGTCGGGATGGAATTCCTCGGTGACTGCAGCGCCGCCAAGAACGCAGCGACGTTCCAGCACCAGCACCTTCTTTCCGGCACGTGCCAGATAGGCCGCGCAGACCAGGCCGTTGTGGCCACCGCCAACGATGATCGCATCCCAGGTCATCTGCACCTCGGAAAAAGGGGACGGAGGGGATTAAGTCGCAATTCGCATGGGGTCACCGGCAATGGGGAAAAAACGACTTAATCCCCTCCGTCCCCTTTTTTGATCGCTGCTTCGATGGTGGCGATGTCGATCTTCTTCATCGGCATCATCGCGTTGAATGCGCGCTTGGCCAGTGCCTTGTCCTGGCTGGTCACCGCTTCGATGAGCATGCGCGGGCTGATCTGCCAGGAGATGCCCCAGCGGTCCTTGCACCAGCCGCATTGGCTCTCCTGGCCACCGTTGCCGACGATCGCATTCCACAGGCGGTCGGTCTCGGCCTGGTCCTCGGTCTGGATCTGGAAGGAAAACGCTTCGCTGTGCTTGAACGCGGTGCCGCCGTTGAGGCCGACGCAGGGGATGCCGCAGACCGTGAATTCAACGGTCAGTACGTTGCCTTCCTTGCCGTCCGGATAGTCACCGGGGGCGTGATGCACGGCGGTCACCGCGCTGTCGGGCAGGATACTGGCGTAGAAGGTGGCGGCCTCGAGCGCGCCGTTGTCATACCAGACACAGATCGTGTTCTTGTGTGCCATGTCGGGGCTCCACGTTGGGCGAAGCCGCAGCGATAGCATGCGCGGTGTTAATCCGGGATCGTGCTGCACCTGCAAAAAAGGAGGGCGCCCGAAGGCGCCCTCAGCGTTACCCGTGTGGCAGCTGGATCAGCGCCAGACCTTGATCTGCTCGGCTTCACTGCGCTGCATCGGCTGGCCGGCCTTGCAGCTGAAGGTGGCGCCGAAGGCCGGCAGGTTGGCCAGCGTGCCGTTGCTGCGCCACAGGCCCGGTGCACGGATGTCGGCGGTCAGGCGACGTACGGCCTCGTTCGGCGCCAGCTGCTGCGCCCACAGCGCAGACCAGGCGCGGAAGAAGCCCTGCTGCTGGGCCTGCTTGGCCTTCGGCTCCTGCGCGACATACGCCGCCCAGGCCAGTTCCAGACCGGCGATGTCGGCCAGGTTCTCTTCCTGGGTGAGCGTGCCGTTGACCTTGGCACCCTTCACGCCCGGGAAGTCGTAGGCGCTGTACTGCGCGGCCACGCGGTTACCGAGCAGGGTCCAGGCGGTCTTGTCGGCCGGGGTCCACCAGCTGCGCAGCTCGCCCTTGGCGTCGACCAGCGCGCCCTTGGCATCGATCGCGCGGGTCAGCTCATGGCCGACCAGGCCACCGAAGCTGCCGAACTTGTCGGCGGCGTCGGCCTTGGCGTTGAACACCGGGCCCTGCAGGATCGCGGCGGTGACGATCAGGCGGTTCTGGGCCAGATCGTAGGCCAGCGAAGGCTGCTGCGGCAGCACGTCCCAGCGACGGTCGGCATTGCCCTTGCCGATGCGCTTCATTTCCTCGCGATGGCGCCAGGTCGAAGCAATCAGCATGTTGCCACCGAACGAACCGCGGCCCATCGGCTGCACGCTGTAGTCGAGGTCGCGCAGCGGGGTGCCGATCTCGATCTTCAGCGCAGCCAGCTTGGCCTGCGCTTCGGCCTTGGCTTCGGTGCTCATCCAGCTGCTGTTCTTGACCGCTTCGATCTGCACTTCGCGCACCTTGTCGACGATCCACGCCGCCTGGCGACGATCTTCGGCGGACAGGTAACGGGCAGCGTATTCGCGACCGACCATCGGGCCAGCGGCTACGTTGATCGCCTCCAGCACGTCTTCCCAGCGCTGCGGCGGCAGGGTTTCGCCACGCAGCACGCGGCCGCGGAATTCGAACTCGGCATCGCGGTAGGCCTTGGACAGGTACGGTGCCATCGAGTCGCCCACGCGCCAGCGCAGGTAGGCCTTCCACTGGTCCGGCTTGAGCTTGGTGACCATGCCGTCGAGCTGCTTGAACAGGCCCGGGTCGGCCAGCGAGACCAGGTCGTCATCCACGCCCTGTGCCTTCAGGAAGGCATCCAGCTGCAGGTTGCGGTAGCGGCTGTTGAGCTCCTTGGTGGAGATCGGCGCGTAGTTGTTGAACGGGTTGTTGATGCCGGCCAGCGACTGTGCATTGCGTGCCAGCTCGGTTTCCAGCGCGATCACCGCCTGCGACTCGGCATCCAGCTTGGCCGCCGGGGTGCCGGTCAGCGCCAGGATCTGCTTGACGTAGTTGCGGTAGCGGCCCATCAGCGCCACGGTGTCGGCGTCGGTGCGGGTATAGAACGCCGGATCCGGCAGGCCCATGCCGCCCTGCATGAAGTAGCCGATGTGACGGTCCAGCGCTTTCAGATCGACGTCGGGGCCGAAATTGAATGCCACCGGGATGCCGACCTGGTGCAGTGCGGCGATCGAGGCCGGCACATCCTTGGCCTTCTTGATGGCGTTGATGCGGGTCAGCAGCGGGGCGATCGGGTTGGAGCCGTCTGCTTCCACGGCCGCTTCGTCCAGGCCACTGGCCCAGAAGTCACCCAGCAGCTTCTGCACGTTGCCCTGCGGCGCCTTCATCGCTGCGTCGAGCAGTTCACGCTGCTGCTGGCGGCTGCGGTCGACCAGCTGGCCCAGCGCGGTGGTGGCGCCGGTCTGCGGCACCGGGTTGGCCTTCAGCCAGCCTGCATTGGTGGCGTCGTAGAAGTCGCTGCACTGGGCACTGACAGCCGGGGCACGCGCGGCCTTTTTCTTGGCGGCGAAGGCATCGTGGGTCGGGACCAGAGTCGCCAGGCTGATGCCCAGGGCGATGGCAAGCGGACGGAAATTGGGCATGTGGAACGAATCCGTGATGGATTGAGGGCGCGCGCACTATAGCAAGCCGCGCATGGGCGCGGCATGCACGCATCACGGCGCATCCGCCGGGTATGGCCCGGCGCTACCGGGTGTGTGGCATCGACACCGCATGCATGCATCACGGTGGCTCCGCCGTGCCGTGCGCCGACCAAGGTCGGCATCTGCCAATGGCGTGGGCCTGCACAGGCGCAGCAGATCCACGCCATGCGTGGATGACGGGCGCCGCAAAAAACAAAGGCCCGGGAGTTCCCGGGCCTCTGCAGGTCTACCTTGGCATCAGCCAGGGCTTACCAGATCACCACCTGCTGCTCGCCGGCGCGGTCCATCGGCGAACCGGCCTTGCACTGGAAGGCCGCGGCAAAGGTCGGCAGGTTCGACGGCGCACCCATGGCGCGGAACTGCGCCGGCGCGTGCGGGTCGGTGGCCAGGCGGACCTTGGCGTTTTCCGGGGTGTACTTGGTGCGCCACACGGTGGCCCAGTTGAAGAAGAAGCGCTGGTCGCGGGTGAATCCATCGACCTTTGCATCTTCCTTGCCGGCGGACGCCTTCTGCAGGGCGTCGTAGGCGGTAGCCAGGCCGCCCAGGTCGGCGATGTTCTCGCCCAGGGTCAGGTGACCGTTCACGGCCTGGCCGTCGACCTTGTACTGGTCGAACTGCTTGACCAGCTTGCCGGTCAAGCCTTCGAAGTTCTTCTTGTCAGCGGCGGTCCACCAGTCTTCCATGTTGCCGGTCGGCCCGAAGCGTGCACCCTGGTCGTCGTAACCGTGGGTCATTTCGTGGCCGATCACCGCACCGATGCCGCCATAGTTCAGTGCGTCGTCGGCCTTCGGATCGAAGAACGGCGGCTGCAGGATGGCGGCCGGGAACACGATCTCGTTCTGCAGCGGGTTGTAGTAAGCGTTGACCGTCTGCGGGGTCATGCCCCACTCGGTCTTGTCCACCGGCTTGCCGATCTTGGACAGGTTGAACTTGTAGTTGAACTCACTGGCTGCGCGCACATTGCCCAGGTAGCTGTCGCGCTGGGTCTGCAGGCCCGCCCAGTCACGCCACTTGTCCGGGTAACCGATCTTCGGAGTGAAGGTTTCCCACTTGGCGATGGCCTTGGCCTTGGTTTCATCGCTCATCCAGCTCAGGCCCTGGATGCGTTCCTTCAGCGAAGCGGCCAGGTTCTTCACCAGCTCTTCCATCTTCGCCTTGGCTTCCGGCGAGAAGGCAACCTTCACGTACAGCTGGCCGAAGGCTTCACCGGCGTCGTTCTCGATGGTGCCCAGCACGCGCTTCCAGCGCGGCTTCTGTTCCTTCTGGCCGTTGAGGGTCTTGCCGTAGAACTCGTAGTTCTCCTGCACGAAGGCATCGGCCAGGTACGGCGAGGCGCTGTCCACGGTGTGGAAGCGCAGGTAGGCGCGCCACACCGACGGATCGGTATCGCCCAGCGCCTTGCTCACTTCCTCATGGAAGGCCGGCATGGCCAGCGAGAACTTCTCCGGCGCGGCTACGCCCTGCGACTTGAAGAACTCGGTCCAGCTGAAGTTCGGGGTCAGCTTGTCAGCGTCGGCCAGGGTGACCGGGTTGTAGTACAGCTCGACGTTGCGCGACAGCTCCACGCGCGACTTGGAGGCCTTGGCCAGGCGGGTCTCGAACTTGACCACGTCCTCGGCCTGCTTGGCAGCGTCGGCAGCGGCGACGCCGGACAGCTCCAGCACCTTGGCGACGTGCGCCTGGTAGGCCTTCAGCTTGTCGGCGTTCTTGGCATCGGTGTAGTAGGTGCTGTCCGGCAGGCCCAGGCCGCCCTGGCTGGCGTAGGCCAGGTTGACGGCCGAGTTCTTGAAGTCGGCTTCGGCGCCGAAGCCGAACAGGACGTTGTCACCCTTGGCCGCGCTGCTGCGCAGGTAGTCGGCGATGGCCGCCTTGTCCTGCAGGCCGTCGATCGCGGTGAGGTCGGCCTTCAGCGGCTCGATGCCCTGGGCATTGATCTTGGCTTCGTCCATGCCGGTGGCCCACAGGTCGCCGACGATCTTCTCGATATGGTTCGGGTTCTTGACCTGCGCGACCTGTTCAGCCAACTGGTGCTGCACGGCTACCGAACGCTCGTCGAGGATGGTGAACGCGCCCCAGCTGGTGCGGTCGCCCGGAATTTCATTGGCGGCCAGCCACTTGCTGTTCACGTAGTCGCCGAAGGCGCCACAGGCGTCCTTGCTGGCATCCAGATCGCTGGGCTGGAAGGCGTTGTAGGCCGGCAGCTTGCTCTCGTCCAGCGTGTAGTTGGTGGCTTCGGCCGCGGCCGGCGTGGAGGCGGTGGCATCCTTGGCCGGGGTTTCGTTCTTGCCGCAGCCGACCAGCGCGGCCGAAACGGCCAGGGTCAGCAGCACGATCTTGGGAGTACGGGTCACTTTGATGGCCTCCAGGCCGAGTGAGTCAGGGAAGGGCCGCGGGGACGGCCGTGGGCCGAACAATACGCCGCCGGCCTGCCCTGCAAGGGTGTCGAAGGTCATGGCCGGGCGCAAGGGGGCCGCTTCGTGGGCCGGAAAAGACAGACCCGGCAAAAGCCGGGTCTGTCGGGGTACTGCGATAAGGCGTGGATCAGAACTTGTACTTCAGACGCACGAACGGGGTGCGGCCGTAGTAGTCGTACTGGGTGGCGAAGGCCGGTACGTTGCCGTAGCGGGAATCGGCGACACCGATGGAAACCAACGGCGGGGTCTTGTTGAAGATGTTGCTGACGCCCACCAGGATTTCCCAATCGGCCTGCGCGTAGCTGACCGAAGCGGTGTGGTAGATGCGCGAGTCGGCCACGATGTCACGATAGGAGTTCGGACGACCCTGGTAGGTGAACACCGGGCTCAGATCGATGTCTTCGGTCTTGTGGATGTAGGTGGTCAGCCAGTTGTACGACCAGTCACCACGGGTCAGGCTCAGCGCCAGGTTGCCCACCACCTTCGGACGGCCGATGTCACCCAGCAGCTCCGAGGATTCCAGGCCGCTCGCAGCTGCGCTGGAGAACACTTCCTGGGTGTCTTCGATCGTGTAGGTGACCTGGGTCTCGGCCGAGAACTTGCCGAACGAGAAATCGTGGTCGAAGTTTGCGGTCAGGTCGTAGCCACGGGTGCGCTGCTTGTTGATGTTGATGAACTTGTTCTGGATCTGGGTCACCGCATACGGCTGGGTAGCACTGGCCGGATTGCGGGTCAGCAGATCGCAGTAGCTGTTCGGGTACACCGTGCCGCCGTAGCAGCCACGCATGACGTTGGTGCTGCCCAACTGCGCGATTTCATTGCTCACTTCGTAGTCGAAGTAATCGATGGCCACGCTCAGGTTGGCGAAGGTCGGGGTGAACACGATACCGGCGGTCTTCGCACGCGAAGTTTCCGGAATCAGCGAATTACCACCGCCCTGGCGGTACACCGTGCCGCTGCTGCCGCCGCCGGCATAGTCGGCCGGGATACCTGCGGCCGCACAGTTGGCCTGGTAATTGGTATTGGAGCTTTCACCCCAGCGTACGCACGGATCGTTCGCCTGCTGGAAGAAACCAGTCTCGTTGCCAAGGTACAGCTCGTACAGGCCCGGCGCGCGGTAGGAGGTGCCGATCGAACCGCGCAGACGCAGCGACGGAATGACCTGCCAGTTCAGGCCGACCTTCCAGACATTGTCCGAATCGGCAACGTTGTCGTACTTGAACACGCGACCCGAGGCGTTCAGGCTCAGCGATTCCACCGCCGGCAGGCCCTTCAGCAGTGGCACGTCGAACTCGACGAAGGCTTCCTTGACCTTGTCGTTGCCCTTGGTCACATCAGCCGAGGACGAGCCCCAGATGTCGCCAGTGCGGGACAGTTCGCTCGGCTGGTCGTTGAGCGAGTAATAGCGGTATTCCAGGCCGCCCGCAAAACCGACCGCACCGGCCGGCATCTCGAACAGGTCGCCGCTGACGATGGCGTTGATGGTAGCCTGCTTGTAAGTGGTCTTGCCCCAGTCCCACGCACCGAGCTTGTCGACCAGCTCGTCGACCTTGCGGCCGCTCAGGTAGTCCGGGTCGAAGTAGTTCACCGCCGGCGGCGCGTCGGTGTAGTCCAGGTCGCCGCTCTTGGAGGCCTGGATGGCCAGATTGCCGTACTTGCCACTGGAGTGGCTGAAGTTCGCGTTGACTTCCCACGCCCAGGTGTCGGTGCCCTTGAACAGGCCGTCAAGCTTGGTGGCGGCGTAGAAGTAATCGACGGTGACATCCTGCTGGGACTTGAACAGCATCACCGGGTTGGCGACGATCTCGGTACCCGGGATGTAGGCATACGGGAAGAACTGGCGCCAGGAGAACGTCTCGGTTTCGCGACGGTTGAACAGGAACTGGGTCTTCCAGTTGACCGAATCGAAGCCGAAGTCGGTGGCCACGTAGGCGGTCTTCCGCTCCTGCTTGTTGATGATGTGGCCCTGGCCCCAGCGCGCGAAGTTCACCGGCTCATCGAAGAAGGCCTGGCCGCGCGCGTAGCTCTGGGTCTTGCGCGGGCGGTAGCCCGGCAGCGGGCCGACAGTGGTGCCATCACCCGACGGCACATAGCGGGTGCTGCCGATGTCGACCACGTTGTGCAGCATGTTGACGCAGTTGGCCAGCGGCGTACCGGCATTGAGCGAACGATCTTCGCGGTCGATGCGGTTGCCGTCGGCGTCCTTGACCAGGTCGTTGCTGCAGTTGAGGAAGTCGCGGTCGCCACGGGTCAGCTCGTTGTGCTGATACCACTCGACGGCAGCGATGATGCTGCCCTTCTCGAAGTTCCAGCCATTGGCCAGCGACGCCGAGAACACTTCACCGCCGCCTTCGGTCGGGACGCGGCCGGTAACGGTCAGCTCCGGGCGCTCGATGTTCTTCTTGGTGATCAGGTTGACCACACCGGCCACGGCGTCGGAACCATAGATCGAGGACGAACCGTCCTTCACGATCTCGGCACGCTGCAGGATGGCGGTGGGAATGACGTTCAGGTCGAAGGCGCCGACGGCGCCACGGGTACCGGCCGGGCCGGGGCGCTGGCCATCGAGCAGCACCAGGGTGCGGTTGGCGCCCAGGCCGCGAAGCGACACGGTCTGTACGCCGGTGCCGCCGTCCACGACGAAGCCGCCGAACTGGTGGGTGATCTGGGTTTCGGCCGAACCGATGGCCGACTTCTGCAGGAACTCGGCCACGTTGACCTGGCCCTGCTTCGCGTTGGTTTCGGCGTTGATGGTGAACACCGGCGAAGTGGTCTCGTAGTCCGCACGGCGGATCAGGGAGCCGGTGACTGTGACCTTGTCAAGATCGGTTGCGCGGGTGGAAGTGCTTGAGCTGCTTGACGCCTTTGCTTCCTGCTGGGTGGATTCCTGGGCCAGAGCCGGTGCGACCTGCAGGCAGGCCAGCACAGCAAGAGTCAACGGGACGCGGCTTGGCTTAGATTGGCGGTTGGCGTTGCGCATTTCGGTTTGATCCCCACTTGTTATGCTTCGGTTAATGGAGTGTATGAGTCGCGTAAAGTAAATGCAACATGAATATTAAAATCTCTTAACTTGCTGTTGTTATAGGGAAATTCAGTATTTGGGGCATGAAAAAGCCCCTGCCTGGCCGGCAGGGGCTTGGTGAAAGCGAGGGTGCCCGGGGAGGGATCAGAGGCCGCCGGGGCCGCAATCCTTGCTCAGGTAGTCGGCCATGAGCGTCAATGTCGTCCGGAAGTGCACGGGGTACCACGGCATGCTGTGCGGCATGTCGGGGATCAGCTCGAACCGGGCCGGCACCTTGCCCTGTACGCCGTTGTAGAAGTTCCTCGCATGGAAGGACGGCGTGCGTACGTCACGGTCACCGACGAAGGTCAGCAGAGGAATCGTGGCCTTCGCAGTGTTCTGCATCGGGTCCATGCCCTTCACCGTGCGCCCCTGCAGAATGCGTTGCAGGCGGTTCTGGCTCCAGGAGGTGCCCAGCCGGCCAAGATCAGTGACCGGGGCACCCGCGATGGCGCACTGGTAGGGCGATGGGCTTCGGACCGTTGCAGCGGCAGCCGCGAAACCACCGTAGGAATAGCCGAAGATCGCGATACGGTCCTTGGCGGCGATGCCCTGTGAGACGAGCCAGGCGGCGCCGTCATCCTTGTCGTCCTGCATCTTCTGGCCCCACTCGGCGTCACCTGCCAGCCAGAGCTTGCGGCCAAGGCCGGCGCTGCCGCGGTACTGAGGACGCAACACGGCGTAGCCGCGCGAAGTGAAGAACGGCACCCAGCCGGATGCATCCCAGCCAGTGTAGTCGCGCGCCCACGGCCCGCCGTGCGGATGAACGAGTGCCGGCAGCGGGCCGTCGCCCTGCTTCCAGCCCGGCGGGAGATCCAGAATCGCTGGAATCTGCAGCCCATCGCGTGCGGTGTAGGTCACCCAGCGTTGTTCGCCAATCTGTTTGCTGTCCACCCAGGGGCGCTCATTGCCGAGTGGCACGACATCCTTGCGATCGGCCAGGATGAAGTAGCTCTTCGGGTTGCGGTTGCTTTCCGTGGTGAACAGGACGCGCGAAAGGTCGTCGTTGTAGCCGGTGATGTAGATGCTCAGGCCGGGATAGGCTTTCTGCAGGCCCTCCTGCAGGGCCTTCATCTGCGGATCCACGTACACGGCCTGTCGCTGCGGACCGTCGATATAGAAGCCGAGGACCTGGTTGAAGTTGCTCTTGCGCGTGCCCAGGATCAGTGAACTGATCGAGAAGGATGGATGGGCGGCCAGAGGCTCCTTGTCGAACTCCTTCTTGGCAGGATCGTACAGTCGCGCCTGCACCAGATCGGAGAACTGGTCGGTCAGCACGTACAGCTTGCCGCTGTCATCGTCTATGCCGACGACTTCCACCGTATAGCGTTCGCTCAGTCGGGTGGTCAGGGGGGCGTGCACTTCGAACTGGCCGGCGCTGTTCTTGATCAGAATGCGTTGTTCGAAATCGTCGGAGCCGGCGGATTCGACCTGGGTCTGGGTAAGGACTTCACCTGTGCGGGGATGGAACAGGCCGGGTGACGTGCGGGAGCTGCCCTTGAACAGCAGTTCGGTCTGGCCCGTGCGCAGGTTGAAGCGGTAGTAGTTGGCCTGCAGCGTGGCCTCATTGAGCTGGCTGATGATGACCCTGTCTGCATCCAGCGGCAGCCCATGGACGAGCGAGGCGGTACCCGCAAGTTCGAGGCAGCGAAGGGTCTCGGGGCTGACCCCGAGCGTGCGGGTGTTGTTGGCGAACGCCTCGTCGAACTTGGTCTGGGTGGCGTCGGTGAGGTAGGCCTTGGTCAGGAAGGTCTTGGTGGCTCCCGTACTGTTGCCTTCACCGCAGCCGCCGAGTTTGCCTGTCCATTCCTGGCGCCCGATGACGAGGTTGCGTCCCGCCTTCAGTGCGCTTGCCGCGATGAACTTCATCCGGTCACCGGATGGCGTGATGGCGACCGGACCGGCGCCGAGGTTATCCAGGTTCCAGTTGGCCAGGGCGGTATCGCTGTTGTCGCTGCCGGGCGCGGCGACGATCGCGACCAGCTGCTTGCCGTCGGCGCTCATGGTGACCGACTGGATGGTGGGGATCTTGGCGAAATCCTCGGCTGGCAGAGGGCTTGCGAGGGCAGGGGCAATGCACAGCGCCGCCAGTGCGGCGGCGCCAAGGCGGGCGGGGGACAAGCGCAGTTCCATGGTCGGCAGGGTCCTTGTGGCGGGCACATCAATATGACCTGAAGATGAACGAAGACGTGAATCCAGTCAACTTGGCGTGAATGCCCGGGCGCGCGTCACGCCCTGGAGGGGCGACCAGCAAAAAAAGACCCCGCCGGGGGCGGGGTCTTTGGTGCGGCAAGGGCCTGGATCAGTGATCGCCGAACTCGTACTTGGCCTGCACATAGATGGCACGCCCGTAGGCGTTGTACAGGTAATTGTTGTACGGCTGGCCGCTGGTGCCGGCGAAGCTGAAGCGCTGGTTGTCCGGCATCTTGTTGAACACGTTGTTGACCATCAGCGACAGGGTCAGGTTGTCCAACGCACGGTAGTTCACGCTCAGGTTGTAAGTGGTGTAGGAGCCCCACTTGCCTGCCTTGTAGCCGGAGCTGTGGACGTAGTCGTAGCCATTGCCCACGTACGCCATGTAGTTCGGCGTCTTGCCAATGTAGTTGGCGTACAGGGTGGTGGTCCACTTGTCCTTGGCCCAGCCGACCGAACCATCGGCGCGCACCTTGGCGTACGAGTCGTACACCCACATCGCGTACGGGTCACGCAGCAGGTCCAGGAACTCATCGCCCGGCTGCGGCTGCAGTTCGCGCTTGAGCATGTCGGTGTAGTTGCCCGAGAACTGAAGCGAACCGAAGCGGCCCATGTCGTGCACGTACTTGAAGCTGGCGGTCAGCGCTTCCAGGTTCTGGCGGGCGACGTTCATCTTCGGGGTATAGATCTCGTCCAGCACGCCGGACGCATCGCGGGTGATCCAGTCGTTGACGTTCTGGCAGCTGGCCGAGGTGTTGTTGGCCTGGCCGCCACGGCAGTAGTACTCAGCCAGCAGTAGCTGGTCGGAGCTGAGCGTATCGACCTCGTTCTTGATCTTCCAGTTGTAGTAGTCCACCGACAGCGACAGGTTGTTGATCGGTGCCCACACAACACCTGCATTCCAGACGTCGGCGGTGATCGGTTCCAGGTCCGGATTGCCGGCGCGGGTGCCGAACACCGAGACGCTGTCATACGGGCAACCGGTGGTGTTGGCCGGGTCGTAGCCCAACTGGCCGCAGCGGTAGTAGTCGGTGGAGCCGTTGGCGTAGTAGCCGCTACGGCCCTGGAACGCGTCGGACAGCGTCGGAGCGCGGAACGCCGTACCGTACTTGCCGCGGAACAGCAGGCTTTCGATCGGACGGAACTCGACGCCGATGCTGTAGGTGGACTTGTCGACGGTGTTGCTGCCGATCTTGAAGGCGTCGTAGCGACCGGAACCGGTCACCGTCAGCATGTCATGCAGGGGCAGGCGCAGTTCGCCGGTCACCGCATAGTTGCTGCGGTGGCCGGCACCGGAGACCGCCGTGGTGCCCCAGACGCTGCCATCCATCAGGCCCGGATCGGGGCTGTAGTCCCAGCCTTCGCTTCCACCTTCAACGACCACGGCCAGGCCGGCGTCGCCGCCGGGCAGCTTGAACAGTGATCCATTGGTGACCTGTGCACGGGCCAGGTTCTGCCAGGTGCGGCTCTGGCTGTAGCTGTAGCCGGTGAAGGTCTGGAAGTCACCGGCCGGCAGCGGCGCGTAGAAGGCTTCCCAGTTCGGGCTGTAGATGTCGTAGCCGGTGCTGGTGGTTCCCAGCACCGGGCCGAGCACGCGCTGTTCGAAGTAATCGTTGATCGGGTCATTCCAGCGCACGAAGTTGCGCTCGGTCAGCTTGTACTCGCCGCGGGTGAAGCTGAGGCTGTAGTCCCAGTTGCCGGCCGTGCCGCGGCCGCCCAGCGTCACCTGATAGGCCTTGTTGCGGTCGGTGTTCATGATGTCGCGGTAGCCGGCGCCGCCGATGTCTTCCGGGGCGAACACGCGCTGCAGGTTCATGTACTGGCCGCTGGCCTGGTCGTAGAAGCGGCCCCAACCGGAAGAGGTGCCCCACCAGGTGTAGCCGGAACCCGTCGCGTACTTGACCTCTTCCAGGCTGTACAGCGCATCGCCGAACAGCTGGAAATTGTCATTCACGTCGAAGGTGGCAGAGCTGTAGATCTGCGCGCTTTCCTTGCCGTTCTTGATGGTCTTGTAGCCGGTGCCATAGGTCGAGCCGCATGCCTGGCCGGTGGGCCGGGTGCCGAGCACGGTGGTGCCATCGAACTGCCCGGCGACGTTGGCGCACAGGTTCGGGTCCATCATCGCGTAACGGTTGTTGTTGGCCGGCAGCAGCACCAGGAAATCGTTGGAGACGTACTGCGGGCTGTAGCCGTCGGGATTGTTGACCTTGGTCAGATCGCGTTGGTAGCCCCAGATCGGGCTGGTCTTTTCGTACTGCACATTGACCAGCGCGTGGAAGCGGTCATCGACACCATTGAAGCCGCGGGCGCCGCTGAAGCGGAAGCTGTTGCCGCCGCCTTCGCTGTAGGCACCGCCACGGACGTTGAGGACGCCACCATCCATGCGTTCCTTGAGGATGATGTTGACCACGCCAGCGATCGCATCGGAGCCATACAGTGAGGACTGGCCGCCCGGCAGGATCTCGATGCGCTCGACGATGTCGATCGGAATGCCGCTGATGTTGTTGAACGTATCGCCGCCATTGTACAGCGCCGGATACGAAAGCATCGGGCGGCCGTTGATGAGGTACTTGGTGTAACCCGGGCTGAGGCCGAACATGCCGGCGGCTTCGGCGCCCTGGGTGAACGAGGCCGAGGTCTGGCCACCCTGCAGGCCGCCAGTGGACAGCGAGGACTGCTGCAGGACATCGGCAACGCTGGTGAAGCCGCGGGTCTGGATGTCCTCTGCGGTCACGGTCAGGACCGGCGTGTGGTTCTCGATCTCGGTCTGCGGAATCAGCGAACCGGTGACCGTCAGGCGGTCAAGCTGGGTCGGTGCATTGCCGCTTTGCGCCAGGGCCGTGCCGGAGGCGAGCAGTGTGCCGAGCAGGGCGAGCGTCAGTGGGTGGCGCGAGAGTGTGGAACGATGGCGAGACATGGAAAATCCCCGTAGTGAGCGATGTCTTGGCTACCGGCTTCCGTGTCGGCTTAACGATCTGTTCAGTTGCATTCCATTCAGCCGGACCGTAACACGCACTTAACGCAGGGAACACACGATCGTCATTTCGTCAATCGGGCTTTTGCCTGAAAACTGGCGATATATCAATGACTAACGCCAATTGTTTTGGAGTGTTTCAAAAGATGGCGATATGAATGGCATTCTTTCGTAGTGCATTTGCTGCTTCTGCATCAATGCTTTACCGAAGGCTTCCTGGAACCAAAAAAAAGGCCCCGCCGAAGCGGGGCCTGGTCCAGACACGAAGTCCGGAAAACGACGGGATCAGAAGTTGTACTTGACCTGGGCCGAGATCTGGCGGCCGTAGACGCTGTAGAAGCCGTCATTGAACGGGGTCGATTCGTTGCCCGGGTAGTTGTAGCGCTGGCCTTCCGGCAGCTTGTTGAACACGTTGTTGACCATCAGCGACAGGACCAGATCTTCCTGTGCCTGGTAGTTCATGCTCAGGTTGTACGTGGTGTACGAACCCCACTTGCCGGCCTTGGCGCCGGAGGAGTGGACGTAGCCGTAGCTGCGGCCGGTGTAGGCCAGGTAGTTCGGGGTGCTGCCGACGTAGTTGGCGTACACGGTGGTGGTGAACTTGGCGATGTTCCAGGCCACCGACAGATCGCCGCGGACCTTGGCGAAGTTGTCGTAGTACCACATGTTGTACGGATCGCTCAGCAGATCCAGCTTGGCGGCACCCGGCATCGGCTGCACTTCACGCTTCAGCATGTTGGTGTAGTTGCCGGAGAACATCAGCGAGCCGAAGCGGCCGATATCCTGCTGGTACTTGGCCGCCACGGTCACCGCTTCCAGGTTCTGGCTGGCAACGTTGAGCTTCGGCGTGTACACGCGGGTCAGGTTGCCACCGGCATCGCGGGACACCCAGTTGGTCACGTCACCGCAGCTGGCCGAGGTGTTGTTCGGCAGGCCGTTGTGGCACTGGTACTCGGCCAGCAGCAGCTGGTCGCTGCTGAGGGTCTTGACCTCGTTCTTGATCTTCCAGTTGTAGTAGTCGGCCGACAGCGAGAAGTTGCTGACCGGGGCCCACACCACGCCTGCGCTCCAGACGTCGGCGGTGATCGGCTTCAGGTCCGGGTTGCCGGACTTTTCGCTGTACACCGAGGTGTTCTTGTAGAACGAGCAGGCCTCGTCACGCAGGCCGTAGCCCAGCTGGCTGCAGCGGTAGTAGTCGTTCTGGCCGGACGAGTACGAACCGCTCATGCCCTGGAAGGCATCGGACAGGGTCGGCGCGCGGAAGGCGGTACCGTACTTGCCACGCAGCAGCAGGCTCTCGATCGGACGGAATTCCAGACCGATGCTGTAGGTGGCCTTGTCGACGGTCTTATCGGCGATCTTGAAGGCGTCATAGCGGCCCGACGCGCTGACGGTCAGCTTGTCGTGCAGCGGCATGCGCAGCTCGCTGGTGACCGCATAGTTGCTGCGGTGGCCGGCACCGGCGACGGCGGTGGTGCCCCACACATTGCCATCAACGAACGCCTGGTCCGGCGAGTAGTCCCAACCTTCGCTGCCACCTTCCAGCACGACGGCCAGGCCAGCGTCACCGCCCGGCAGGCTGAACAGCGAGCCGTTGGTCACCTGCACGCGGCCCAGGTTCTGCCAGGTCTTGCTGCGATGGGTACCGTAGCCGGTGAAGCTGGCGAACTGGTCCGGGGTGATCGGCGAGTAGAAGGCCGCGTAGTCCGGGTTGTAGATGCCGAAGCCGCCAGCCGAGGTGCCCAGGCGCGGGCCCAGCACGGTCTGGCCGAAGAAATCTTCGATCTTGTCCTTCCAGCGCACGAAGCGGTTCTGGTCCAGGCGGTACTCACCACGGGTGAAGCTGGCGCTGTAGTCCCAGTCGCCGACCATGCCCTTGCCGCCCAGGGTGACCTGGTAGGCACGGCTTTCGTCGGAGTTCATGATGTTGTTGTAGTGGCCCGGGCCGATTTCTTCCGGCGCGAAGGCGCGCTGCAGGTTCACGACCTTGCCCAGGCCCTGGTCGTAGAAGCCGCCCATGACCGACTTGGTGCCCCACCACAGGGCGCTGGAGCCGGAGGTGAACTCGGTCTTTTCCTTGCTGTACAGCACATCGGCGAACAGCTGGAAGTTGTCGTTCACGTCGAAGGTCATCGACGAGTAGAACTGGCCGCTGTTCTTGCCGTTCTTCAGGGTCTTGTAGCCGGCGCTGTACACCGAACCGCAGGACTCGCCCGACGGGCGCTGGCCGACCACAGTGGTGCCGTCATACAGCCCAGCGACGTTCGCGCAACGGCTCGGGTCCATCATCAGCAGCTTGTTGTCAGCGTTGGTGATGACGGCGAAGTCGTTCGACGGAACCTGGGCGGTGTAGCCGACCGGGTTGTTCTGGCGGGTGATGTCGCGCTGGTAGCCCCAGATCGGGCTGCCGTTCTCGATCTGCACGTTGAACAGTGCATGGAAGCGGTCGTCGAAGGCGTTGATGCCCTTGGCGGCGCTGAAGCGGATGTTGCTGCCACCGCCTTCGGTGTAGGTGCCGCCACGGAGGGTCATGGTGCCGCCGTCCATGCGCTCCTTCAGGATGATGTTGACCACACCGGCGATTGCGTCCGAGCCGTACAGCGAGGACTGGCCGCCCGGCAGCACTTCGATGCGCTCGACGATGTCGATCGGAATGCCGCTGATGTTGTTGAAGGTTTCGCTGCCGTTGTACAGCGCCGGATACGAGAGCATCGGGCGGCCGTTGATCAGGTACTTGGTGTAGCCCGGGTTCAGGCCGAACATGCCGGCAGCTTCGGCGCCCTGGGTGAACGAACCCGAGGTCTGGCCACCCTGCAGGCCGCCGGTGGTCAGCGACGACTGCTGCAGCACTTCAGCAACACTGCTGAAGCCGCGGGTCTGGATGTCTTGGGCGGTGATGGACATCACCGGGGTCTGGGTTTCAACCTGGGTCTGCGGGATCAGCGAACCGGTGACGGTGATCTTGTCCAGGTTGGTCGCCTTGTCCTGGGCCATTGCCGGGGCGGCGGCCACCAGAGCGGAAATCAGGGCGACGGCGAGCGTGTTGCGACGTGCGGTGTTGCTTACGTAGTTCATGTAGTTCCATTGGAGAGCAAAAACAAAAACGGCACTGCGCATGCGCCATCGCGCGGGCTGGAAATGCCAGCTCCGCAGCCCAAAACAGTGCGGGTCGAACGTAACATGAACTTAACAATCTGTGCACGAATCTGTAGCAATCCTGAATTTCAGTCAGGTTACGTCCAGCTTGTATGATGCTCGGTTATTCCCCCTGACCCCGCCGGTGCTCGTTGTGAACAGTTCTCCCCGCCGTCCCCATGCAAGCCAGGTCCAGAAGGGACTTACGCCGCATGCCCGCATCCGCAACGTGATCGCGGTTGGTTCGGGCAAGGGCGGCGTCGGCAAGTCGACCACTGCGGTCAATCTGGCCGTGGCCCTGCAGCAGCTCGGCGCACGCGTGGGCGTGCTTGATGCGGACATCTACGGGCCGAGCGTGCCGGCCATGCTGGGCCTGTCCGGTCGCCCGGAAAGCCCCGACAACAAGAGCATCGAGCCGCTGCGTGCGTTCGGCGTGGACACCATGTCGATCGGCTACCTGATCGAAGAAGACACGCCGATGATCTGGCGTGGACCGATGGCCACCTCGGCGATGACCCAGCTGTTCAATGACACCCTGTGGGATGACCTGGACTACCTGCTGATCGACCTGCCACCGGGCACCGGTGACATCCAGCTGACCCTGACCCAGAAGATCCCGCTGGCCGGCGCGGTGATCGTCACCACCCCGCAGGACATCGCCACGCTGGATGCGAAGAAGGCGCTGAAGATGTTCGAGAAGGTCGAGGTGCCGGTGCTCGGCATCGTCGAGAACATGGCGGTGCATACCTGCAGCAGCTGCGGGCATGTCGAGCACCTGTTCGGCGAGGGCGGCGGCGAGCGCATGGCCGCGCAGTACGGCGTGCCGTTGCTGGGTTCGTTGCCGCTGCAGATCGGCATCCGCGAGCAGGGCGATTCCGGTACCCCGATCACCGTGGCCCAGCCGGATTCGGTCCCGGCCCAGGCCTACCGCCATGCCGCCCAGCGCCTGATCGAGGAGGTTGGCAAGCGTCCGCGTGCCTCGATCCCGATCCTGTCGTCGCTGCTGTAAGTGCCAGGGCAGGGGCCGCCGGCGACGCCCGGCCCCCTGCTAGAATCCTCGCGCCCCCTCGTACCCCAGGACAAAGCATGAGCATCAAGAGTGACCGTTGGATCCGCCGCATGTCCGAGCAGCACGGCATGATCGAGCCGTTCGAGGCCGGGCAGGTCAAGCAGGCCAACGGCGAGCGCATCGTCAGCTATGGCACCTCCAGCTACGGCTACGACGTGCGCTGCTCGCGCGAGTTCAAGGTGTTCACCAACATCAACTCGACCATCGTCGATCCCAAGCACTTCGATCCGGGCAGCTTCGTGGATATCGTCGGCGATGAATGCATCATCCCGCCCAACAGCTTCGCGTTGGCGCGCACCGTGGAGTACTTCCGCATCCCGCGCGACACCCTGGTGGTGTGCCTGGGCAAGAGCACCTACGCGCGCTGCGGCATCATCGTCAACGTGACCCCGCTGGAGCCGGAGTGGGAAGGCCACGTCACCCTGGAATTCAGCAACACCACGCCGCTGCCGGCACGCATCTACGCCAATGAAGGCGTGGCGCAGATGCTGTTCTTCCAGGCGGCCGCCGATGACATCTGCGAGACGTCGTACCGCGATCGTGGTGGCAAGTACCAGGGCCAGACCGGCGTGACCCTGCCGCGGACCTGAGCGGCGCGCCATCGCATGACGAAAACGCCGGGCATGCCCGGCGTTTTCATGGGTGCGGCCACACGCTGCGCTCGCCGGGCATGGCCCGGCGCCAGCTTATTTCCCGCGACCGAACAGCATCGCGATGCCCACGCCCACCAGTGCCACCGGCCACCAGGTCAACAGCAGCTTGGACAGGTTCAGGTGCGTCCAGCCGAGGTTGCTGGCGAGCATGAACAGGCCGATCAGGATCAGCAGGACGGCGGCAACGAGGTTGAATCGCATCGGGTCGGCAAACGCTCAGGACTGGGCTGGATATCCTAGCCGTTCCTTCCAGTAGGCGACATGCTGGTCCAGCGCACCCGGCTCGTAGCGGTGCGCGGGGCCACTGCCCCAGACCGGGCCTGGCCACGCGGGGTCGCCGTCATGGCGGCCGATTACATGGAAATGCAGCTGGCGCACGATGTTGCCCAGCGCCCCGATGTTGATCTTCTCCACCCCGTCGGCGCCCTTCAGGGCCTTGCAGGCGCGGTTGAGCTCGGTGCGCAGCTTGTCCTGCTGCTCGCCGTCCAGCTCGATCCACTCGGTCACCCCGGCCAGGCGCGGTACCAGCACCAGCCAGGGGAATCGTTCGTCGTTCATCAGCCGCACTTGCGACAACGGTCCTTCCGCCACCAGCACGCTATCGGTGGCCAGGCGTGAATCGAGTTCGAATTCGCTCATCCAAGATGCTCCGAGAAGAAGTCCAGGGTGCGTTGCAGCGCCAGGGTGGCGCTGTCTGGATCATACGCATGTCCGACCTCCCGGTTGAAGGCGTGGTCGGCCGGATAGACGAAGGTGGCCATCTGCGGCAGCTTCTCGCGATGGGCCTGCACGGCCTCCGGCGGGATGCTCTTGTCCTGGGCACCGAAGTGGAAGATCACCGGGGCCTTGGGTGTCTCATCCAGGAACTGGACGTTGCGCGCACCGTAGTAACTGACCGAGGGCAGGCCCAGGCGCAGGGCCGACAGCATCGCCACCGTGCCGCCCCAGCAGTAGCCCACCGTGCCGACCTTGCCGTAGGGGGCCAGCCGGGTCGCTGCGGCACGGACCACCTCCAGCGCCTTCTCCATGCCCAGTGCGGTCACCCGTTCCAGGCCCTGCTTCACGCCGTCGGCGTCATAGGGCAGGGCGTCCGGATCGGCTTCTGTGCCGTCAATCAGGTCGAAAAAGGACGGCGCCAGCACCGCATAGCCTTCGGCCGCGAAGCGCTCGGCCACGCCGCGGATGTGCGGGTTGGCGCCGAAGATTTCCTGCACCACCACCAGCCCGCCACGCGGGGTGCCCTCCGGCAGGGCGTGCCAGGCCCGTACCGGGCCGTGATGCGTATCCAGGGTGATCCACTCGGCCATCGTTTCCATCTCGTTGCGGGGAACAGAACCGCATTGTCGGCGCTGCGTGGGTTAGCGCGGTGTCAGCGGCTGTGCGTGATCGGGCGGCTGGCCATTCAGAGCGCGGCCGCCAACCCCGGTATACTGGCGCCCTTTCAGGCCCCGGCCCCCAGGAACCCCTGCCACGACGGCAGGGGCCCAGGCCCCCAGAGTCCCGCGATTCCATGTCCCAGCTGAACCCCAAAGTCGGCTTCGTCAGCCTTGGCTGCCCGAAGGCCCTTGTCGATTCCGAACGCATCCTTACCCAGCTCCGCTCGGAAGGCTACGACATCGTGCCGTCCTACGATTCGGCCGACGTGGTGGTGGTCAATACCTGCGGCTTCATCGATTCGGCGGTGACCGAGTCGCTGGACGCGATCGGCGAGGCGATGAACCAGAACGGCAAGGTCATCGTCACCGGCTGCCTGGGCAAGCGCCCGGAGCAGATCCGCGAGGCGTACCCCAACGTGCTGGCGGTGTCCGGCCCGCAGGACTACCAGAGCGTGATGGAAGCGGTGCACGAAGCGCTGCCGCCCAAGCACGATCCGTTCGTGGACCTGGTGCCCGACTACGGCATCAAGCTGACCCCGCGTCACTATGCCTACCTGAAGATTTCCGAGGGCTGCAACCACAAGTGCAGCTTCTGCATCATTCCGTCGATGCGCGGCAAGCTGGTCTCGCGCCCGGTGGATGAAGTGCTGCGTGAAGCCGAGCGCCTGGTGCGTGGTGGCGTGCGCGAGCTGCTGGTGGTTTCGCAGGACACCTCGGCCTACGGCGTGGACGTGAAGTACGCC
This sequence comes from Stenotrophomonas sp. SMYL86, assembly GCF_036320025.1. Classification (NCBI taxonomy): domain Bacteria; kingdom Pseudomonadati; phylum Pseudomonadota; class Gammaproteobacteria; order Lysobacterales; family Lysobacteraceae; genus Stenotrophomonas; species Stenotrophomonas sp. SMYL86. Next base: position 163,671 of record NZ_JAWIRU010000007.1, on the reverse strand, counting down.
GAGAAGATGTGGCGCGACAAGGCCTACCAGACCCGTCTGAAGGCGCTGTGCGAAGGCCTGTCCGAGCTGGATGCGTGGGTGCGCATGCACTACGTCTACCCGTACCCGCACGTGGACGAGGTGGTGCCGCTGATGGCCGAAAACCGCATCCTGCCGTACCTGGACATCCCGTTCCAGCATGCCAGCCCGCGCATCCTGCGCCTGATGAAGCGCCCCGGCGCGGTCGAGAAGACCCTGGAGCGCGTGCAGAACTGGCGCCGTATCGCGCCGGACATCACCGTGCGTTCCACCTTCATCGTCGGCTTCCCCGGCGAGACCGAGGCCGAGTTCGAAGAGCTGCTGTCGTTCCTCGACCAAGCGCAGCTGGACCGCGTCGGCGCGTTCGCCTATTCGCCGGTCGAGGGTGCCACCGCCAACGACCTGCCCGATGCGGTGCCGGAGGAAGTGAAGCAGGAGCGCCTGGCCCGCTTCATGGAAAAGCAGGCGCAGATTTCCGCTGCGCGCCTGGAGGCCAAGATCGGCACCGTGCAGCAGTGCCTGGTCGACGCCATCGAAGGCGATATCGCGGTGGCCCGTTCCAAGGCCGATGCCCCGGAGATCGATGGCCTGGTGCACATCCAGAATGCCGACCAGGTGCCGTTGCGCGTGGGTGAGTTCGTCGACGTGGACATCACCGAGAGCGACGAGCACGACCTGTACGGTGACGCGCTGCCGGCCGCCACCCGCCCGGCATTCGATCTCAAGATGCTGTGACCGCGGCGACGGCCGCCGCCGGTGACGGCAGCGGCGCCCGCCGCTTCGTGCCGCCGCCGCGTGCGGCGGTCGATCCACAGGTGTTCGGGCACCCGGTGTTTGCCGGATTGCGCGACGTTCGTGATCTGTTGGAAGGCCCGGAGTGGCCGTCCATTGCAGCGCTCGAGGCACGTCTCGCGCTACCGGGCAAGCAGCTGGTCGAGCAGGATGCCACGCTGCTGGCCGACGGCCTGCACTACGAAGCCCGCATCGCACAGGGCCGCATCGCCACCCGCGCCGACAACTGGCATGACCTGTTCAACGCACTGGTGTGGGCCCGATACCCGCGGCTCAAGCAGGCGCTCAATGCGCAGCAATGCCGGCATGTCGAGGCGATGCCGCCGGGCCAGCGCAACCGCGCGCAGGCGGCACTGACCCAGTTCGACGAAACCGGCGTGATCGTGCGTGTGCGCGATCACAGGCTGCTGGCTGCCTGGGATGTGCACGACTGGTGTGCGCTGTTCGAATCGAGACACTGGCTGAGCGGCGACATCGCCATCGCTGCGGTATTCGGGCACGCGCTGATGGAGCAGGCGCTGCTGCCGGGCCGCCGGCTGGTGGGCAAGTGCGTGGTGGTGCTCGGCAAAGCCGATGACACCTGCGTTGACGCGGTGACCGCGGCCATCGCCGAAGGCAGGGCAGTGACCGATCCCCTGCAGTTGCGTCCGCTGCCGTTGGCTGGAGTTCCGGGCTGGCACGAGAGACAGGACGCCGACTTCTATGCAGATGCCGCGTACTTCCGCCCGTTGCGTGCTGGCCGCCAGTATCCGCCGCCGTTGCACGGGGCTATGTAGAGTCGACTGTCAGTCGACTGCTCTTCGTTCCGAGGCCGTGAACGCCTGACAGATGGCTTCGGCGAGTCATCAACCGCGATTGAGGATCGCGGTGCGTTTGCCCTCCGGCTGCGGAGGTTTGTGCCGCGCTTCGCGCGGTAGTCGACTGACAGTCGACTCTACAACGGCTCGTATTCCACCCCGATTACCGCAAAGGTGAACTGGCCGCCGGGCAGCTCCACCGAGAATTCATCATCCAGCCGCTTCTTCAGCAGTGCACGTGCCAGCGGCGAATCGATGCTGATCCAACCCAGGCCTGCGTCGGTCTCATCCGGGCCGACAATGCGATAGCGGCTGGTGTCGCCACTGTCCACGTTCTCCAGTTCCACCCACGCACCGAAGAACACCGCCTGCGGATCGGTCGGCGTGGTGTCGACCACGCGCAGCGATTCCAGCCGCTTGGTCAGGTAGCGCACGCGGCGGTCGATTTCACCCAGCTGCTTCTTGCGATAGGTGTACTCGGCGTTCTCGGAGCGGTCGCCTTCCGCGGCAGCAGCGGCCAGCGCCTTCACCACCTCCGGGCGGCGCAACCGCCACAGCTCATCCAGTTCGGCCTTCAACCGGGCGTGGCCGGAGGCGGTGATCAGGGCGGTACTCTTTTCTGCAGGGGGACGCCAACGCGACATGTGGTGCGACTTCTTTTCAGGGGAACGATGGGGCCGGATCCTTTCCGCAGGAAAGGCCTCCGACCCCGGGAGGGCAGGTCAGCGCTTGCCGCCGAAGATGCCGCCCAGCAGGCCGCGCACGATCTGGTTGCCCAGCTTGGTGCCGACGGTGCGCGTGGTCTGCTTGGCCATGGTTTCGATCATGCCCTGGCGTCGCTTGGTGCCGAAGATCGCATCCTTGATCGCCTGGCCGAAACCGCCTTCCTGCGCTTCGTCCTGCTCGCGGCTGCGGGCGGCGGGAGCCTGCGCCTGCTCGACTGTTTTCTGCGCACGCTGGGCCAGCAGCTCGGCGGCCGATTCGCGGTTGATCGCGGTGTCGTAGCGGCTGCCGACCGGGCTGCCGGCACGCACCTGGGCGCGCTCGGCCTCGGTGATCGGCCCCATCCGGCAGCGCGGCGGTGCGATCATCGTCTGCTGCACCGGCATCGGCACGCCCTTGTCCTGCAGCGTGGAGACCAGTGCTTCGCCGGTGCCGAGCTGACTGAGTACCTTGGCCACGTCCAGCTTCGGATTCGGCACGAAGGTCTCGGCAGCGGTCTTCACCGCCTTCTGGTCGCGCGGGGTGAACGCACGCAGTGCGTGCTGTACGCGGTTGCCGAGCTGGCCGAGGATGTTGCCCGGTACGTCGTCGGGGAACTGCGAGCAGAAATACACGCCCACGCCCTTGGAGCGGATCAGGCGCACCACCTGCTCGATGCGCTGCACCAGTGAGGCCGGTGCGTCGTCGAACAGCAGGTGGGCCTCGTCGAAGATGAAGACCAGCTTCGGCTTGTCCAGGTCGCCCACCTCCGGCAGCTGCTCGAACAGCTCCGACAGCAGCCACAGCAGGAAGGTGGAATACAACTTGGGCTTGAGCACCAGCTGGTCGGCGGCGAGGATGCCGATCACGCCGCGGCCGTCGTGATTGACCCGCATGATGTCGGCCAGTTCCAAGGCCGGTTCGCCGAAGAAGTTCTCGCCGCCATCCTGTGCCAGGCGCAACACCGAGCGCTGGATCGCAGCGATGGACTGCGCGCTGACCAGACCGTACTCGGTGGAGATGTCCTTGCGTTCCTCGGCAACCAGGCCGAGCAGGGCGCGCAGATCGTCCATGTCCAGCAGCAGCAGGCCGCGATCGTCGGCCAGCTTGAATACGATATCGAGCACCCCGGCCTGGGTGTCGTTCAACTCGAGGATGCGTGCCAGCAGGGTCGGGCCCATTTCGCTGACCGTGGTGCGCACCGGGTGCCCGAGCTTGCCGTACAGGTCCCAGAAAATGGTCGGGCTGGCGGCCGGCGCGTAGTCGGCCACGCCGATCTCGGCGGCGCGCTTGAGCAGGTTCTCGGCACCGGTGCCGGGCACGGCCAGGCCGGACACATCGCCCTTCACATCGGCCAGGAACACCGGCACGCCCAGCCGTGAGAAGCCCTCGGCCAGGGTCATCAAGGTCACGGTCTTGCCGGTACCGGTGGCGCCGGCCACCAGACCGTGGCGGTTGCCGAGTTTCGGCAGCAGGGTGACGGCAATATCGTCGGTGATGCCTTTGCCGAGCAGAATCGGATCCATGGTCCAGCCCTTGTGGTGAATAGCCCAATGTTAACCGCCGGCGGTGACGGGCCGAAGGTCGGCTTGCCCGGACCTTGGCGGCGCCGCTACTCTGCCTGCCTGTTTCGCACACAGTGCCATCAATGCCCGTTCCTGTCCTGATTTCCCGCGGTTGGCCGCTGCTGGCCCTGGCCGGCCTGGTTTCCCTGGCGCCCGACGCCCATGCGCAGCGGGTTTCGGCCCGGGACAAGGTGAAGGTGGATGCGCTGCAGCAGCGCATGACCGCCGCCGAGAAGCGCTACAGCGATGCGCTGCTGCTGGTCGCCAATGCCGACCCCAAGGGCAGCAACGAGGCGGACGCCGCGCTGGAGGACATGGAAGATGTCCTCAACGACTGCGTGAAGCAGAAGGGCTGCCAGATGGGCACCCTGCTGGCCAGCTACAAGCGCCTGCTCAAGCATGATGCTGATGCCGCTGCCAGCGATGACGTGGCCGATGAGGGGGGTGACCGCCTGGAAGCCGACCCCGACCATATCGGCCCGCTTACCGCCGACGTGCCGGAGGCCGCGCGCGCTGCAGCGCTGCTCAACGACAAGCGACATGCCTTCGACACCATGGTCGAGTACAACCCCGCCGTGCAGGCCGGCATCCGCCGCTGGTTGACCGACATGCGCCCGGCGCTGCTGACCAGCTACGAGAACTACCAGAACCTGCGCGCGGTGATGTGGCCGGAGTGGGAAAAGCGTGGTCTGCCGGAGGCGCTGCTGTTCGGCATCATGGCCAAGGAGTCCAACGGCCGTGTGCATGCCTCCTCGCGTGCCGGCGCCGCCGGGCTGATGCAGTTCATGCCGGCCACCGGCCGCCGCTTCGGCCTGGGCCCGGACGGCACCGGCTTCGACACGCGCTTTGACGCACGCAGTGCCGCCGAGGCCAGCGCCAGTTATCTCAACGAGCGCCTGCGCGAACTGAACAACAACGTGGAAATGTCGGTGGCCGCCTACAACGGTGGCGAAGGCCGCGCCGCGCGCGTGTTCAAGCAGAGCGGTGGCCAGAGTTTCTGGACCGACAGCGTCTACAACCAGTTCCCCGGTGAAACCAAGGACTACGTGCCGATGGTGATCGCCGCGGCCTGGATCTTCCTGCACCCGCAGCAGTACGGTGTGGAGCTGCCGAAGATCAGTGCGCAGCCGGCCACGCTGCGCCTGGCCAAGTCCACCACCATCTACGAACTGACCATCTGCCTGGGCAGCCACGGCACCCGTGATGGCTACATGCGCGCGCTGCGCAATCTCAACCCGCGCTATGAGGCCGATGGCTGGATTCCGGCCGGCACGCTGATCAACGCCACCACCCGCATTGCCGGCCTGTACCAGCGCAACTGCGTCAGTGGCCCGCGTGCCGACCTGGCCCGCACCCTGATCACCGCCGATCTGAACGCGGCGATCAAGCGCCCGACCGCCGCCAGCTACACCGGCAGCGTGGCCGTGGGCGGCGTGGTGCCGGTGGCCGACGCCGCGGCCTCCACCAGCGTGCCGACCACACCGGTCGCTCCGGTAGCCACGCCGCGCCCGGCGGCACGGCCGAAGCCGGTGCGCAGCCACAAGGTGGGCCGGGGTGAGACCCTGGGCGCAATTGCCGCGAAGTTCCAGTGCGACGTGCCGACCCTGGCCCGCGCCAACGGCCTGAAGGCCCCGGCCTACAGCCTGCGCCACGGCCAGACGCTGAAGCTGCAGGGCTGCGACAAGTAATCCCCCACGACCTCTGGAACCCACATGGATCTCGAAGACACCCGCAACCTGTTCGCCAACCTCCGCGAAAACACCGACTGGGACATCAACGGCCCGTTGCTGTGGGGGTACTTCTTCGTGCACTCCACTGCTGAGCCGTTGCAGGCACTGGCAGAGCACCTGCAGGCGCAGGGCTACACCTTCGTGGAACTGTTCGAGCAGGAGCCGGAAGAGGGCGACGCGCCGTTCCACGTGCTGCACGTGGAGCGTGTGGAGATCCACGACGAAGCCTCGCTGGACCGCCGCAACCAGGAATTCGCTGCGCTGGCCGCGGAAAAGGGCGTGGAAGACTACGACGGCATGGACGTCGGCCCGGCCCCAGCCCTGCAGTAGCGCGCGTATCGGTAGTGCCGGCCGCTGGCCGGCATTCCGTTGTGGAAAAAGGGGACGGAGGGGATTAAGTCGTTTATGCATAAACGACTTAATCCCCTCCGTCCCCTTTTTGTCAGCGCAGCTTCGCCAGCGCCTGGCCCAGCTGCACCGGGCTTTCGGCGCCCAGCTGCGGGGCGAACTCGGCTACGCCCGGCGGCAGCAGCACGATCACGGTCGAGCCGTAGTTGAAGCGCGCCATCTCGGCGAAACGCTCCAGCTGGATGCCCTGGCCGCGGTAGTCCTTGCGGGTGATGCGGTCACCGTAGGCCGGAATTTCTTCGCCGCTCCACACGGTTTCCACGCCGGACACCAGCAGCGCACCGACCATCACGCTGACCATCGGGCCGAAGCTGGTGTCGAAATGGCAGACCAGGCGTTCGTTGCGCGCGAACAGGCGCGGCACGCCGTTGACGGCGGCCGGGCCGACGCTGAACAGGCGGCCCGGCACGTGCACGGTTTCGCGCAGGGTGCCGGTCCACGGCATGTGCACGCGATGGTAGTCGCGCGGCGACAGGTACACGGTGGCGTACAGGCCGTCGTTGTACGGCTTGGCGTCCTCGTCACTGCCCAGCAGTTCGGCGGCGGTGAACGACTGGCCCTTGGCCTGGAAGATGCGGCCGGCCTCGATCCTGCCGAGCTGGCTGATGCGGCCGTCGGCCGGCATCACCAGGCTGCGCGGATCGGCATCGGCCACGCGCGCGCCCGGCTTCAGTGCACGGGTGAAGAACTGGTTGAAGGTGGCATAGCTGCGCGGGTCCGGGTTGGCCGCTTCGTCCAGATTGACGTTGAACTTGCGGGTGACCGTGTCGATCAGCCAGCGCGACACGCGCGGATCGTCCGAGTACGCCAGCGAACGCGCCATCGAGGACAGCAGGCGGTGGGGCAGGGCGTACGTCAGGGCGGTGGTGAGGCTCATGGGGCGGTTTTCTCGGTCAGCTTCTGCAGGTCGCGGGCAATGGCCGGCGCGTTGAACGGGGGCCGCACCAGGCCGGCAAGGCGGCCCTGCGGGTCGAGCACGGCCAGGCTGGCCGAATGCTCGACGGTGTAATCCTCGGGGTTCTCGTCGAAATGCTTGCCCGGCACCTTCTGGAACACGAAGCCCAGCGAGGTGGCGAAGCGCTCCAGCGAGGGCACATCGGCGGTGGCGGCCAGGGTGTCCTTGTGGAAGCCGTGCACGTACTCGCCGAGGCGGGTGGCGCTGTCACGGTCCGGGTCGACCGAGATGAACAGCACGCGCGGGCGCAGGCTGTCGGGCAGGGCCTCCCACTGGTTCTGCGCGCCGGCCAGCTCGGCCAGGGTGGTCGGGCAGACGTCCGGGCAGAAGGTGAAGCCCAGGAACACCAGGGTCCAGTGACCCTTCAGTTCGCCCGGGATCAGGCGGGTGCCGTCGGACTGGGCGAGATTGAAGTCGGGCAGTTCGCGCGGCTGCGGGTACAGCGTGATCGCTTCGGTGGCCGGGGCATTGGCCGGCGGCTTCGGCGCGAACACCTGCTGGGCGGCCAGCAGGCCGAGACCCGCCGCCAGGGCGATCAGCAGGATGATGCCGGCGTTGCGATTGAACATGGGAGCCCCCGCGCGAAGTGGGCTCCATCATACCGGCTGCGGCCCGATCGTTTCTGCCGCAACGGATGCCGCCGCGGGCGCCAGCCCCTATAATCGAGGGCCACTTTGCCCGCAGTACCGCCATGACCGCTGAAACGGCCGCCGAACTCCACACGATCATCGATCTGATCCGCTACGGCACCAGCCGTTTCAACGAAGCCGGGCTGACCTTCGGGCACAGCTACGACAACGCGCTGGATGAGGCCACCCAGCTGGTGCTGCACAGCCTGCACCTGCCGCACGATCTGGGCCCGGCCTACGGCCAGGCGCGTCTGCTGCAGGAAGAGAAGGTGCGTGTGCTGGAACTGTTCCAGCGTCGCATCGACGAACGCATCCCGGCCGCCTACCTGACCGGTGAGGCCTGGTTCGCCGGTCTGAGCTTCAAGAGCGACAAGCGCGCCCTGGTGCCGCGCTCGCCGATCGCTGAACTGATCGAGTGCGGCTTCGAGCCGTGGTTGGCCGGCCGCGATGTCAGCCGTGCGCTGGACCTGTGCACCGGTTCGGGCTGCATCGCCATCGCCATGGGCCACTATTACCCGAACTGGGAAGTGGACGGTGTCGACCTGAGCGACGACGCGCTGTCGCTGGCCGAGGAAAACAAGGAACGCCTGCAGGCGCACAACGTGACCCTGCTCAAGTCGGACCTGTTCAACGGCCTGACCGGTCGCCACTACGACCTGATCGTCACCAACCCCCCGTACGTCACCAACGACGAGACCGATGCCCTGCCGCAGGAATACTCCTACGAGCCGGAGATGGGCCTGCGTGCCGGCGACGACGGCCTGGACCTGGTGCTGAAGATCCTGCGCGATGCGCCGCTGCACCTGAGCGAAGACGGTCTGCTGATCTGTGAAGTGGGCGAGTCCGAGCAGCACCTGATCAAGCTGCTGCCGGAAGTCGACTTCGCCTGGATCGAATTCAAGGTCGGCCAGATGGGCATCTTCGCGGTCGAATGCCGCGAGCTGATCGCCCACAGCGCGCGCATCACCGAGTTGGCGGCGCAGCGCCCGTGAGTTCCAATTCGTTCGGCAAGCTGTTCACCGTCACCACGTTCGGCGAGTCGCACGGGCCGGCCATCGGCTGCGTGATCGATGGCTGCCCTCCGGGGCTGGCGCTGGACGCGGCCGAATTCGCCCACGACCTGCAGCGTCGCGCTACCGGCAAGAGCCGGCACACCTCAGCGCGCCGCGAGGCGGACGAGGTCGAGATCCTGTCCGGCGTGTACGAGGGCCTGACCACCGGCACGCCGATCGCCCTGCTGATCCGCAACACCGACCAGCGCAGCAAGGACTACGCCAACATCGGCCAGCAGTTCCGGCCGGGCCATGCCGACTACAGCTACTGGCACAAGTACGGCATCCGCGACCCGCGCGGTGGCGGCCGTTCTTCCGCGCGCGAGACCACCATGCGCGTGGCCGCCGGCGTAGTCGCCAAGAAATGGCTGGCCGAGCGCTTCGGCGTGACCGTGCGCGGCTACCTGTCGCAGCTGGGCGAGATCACCCCGGCCGGTTTCGACTGGTCGGCGGTGGAAGACAATCCCTTCTTCTGGCCGCACGCCGCACAGGTGCCGGAACTGGAGGCGTACATGGATGCGTTGCGCAAGTCCGGTGATTCGGTCGGTGCGCGCGTGGACGTGGTGGCCGACAACGTGCCGCCAGGCTGGGGCGAGCCGATCTACGGCAAGCTCGATGGCGAACTGGCTGCCGCACTGATGAGCATCAACGCGGTGAAGGGCGTTGAGATCGGCGACGGTTTCGCCAGCGCCGCACAGAAGGGCACCGAACACCGCGACCTGCTGACCCCGCAGGGCTTCGCCAGCAACCATGCCGGCGGCATCCTCGGTGGCATTTCCACCGGCCAGCCGGTGGTCGCCTCGATCGTGCTCAAGCCGACTTCCAGCCTGCGCCTGCCCGGCCCGTCGCTGGACACGGCCGGCAACGTGGTGGAGGTCGTCACCACCGGTCGCCACGATCCCTGCGTCGGTATCCGCGCCACCCCGATCGCCGAGGCGATGGTGGCGATGGTGCTGATGGACCAGGCGCTGCGTCATCGCGCGCAGTGCGGCGATGTCGGCACGATCACCCCGCGTATTCCCGGGCAGATCGATGGCTGACACGCGGCCGACCGTGTGGGTGAGCCAGCCGCTGATCGACGCGGCCATCGCGCCGCTGCGCGATCGCGTGCAGCTGCGCAGCACCGACACCGTCACCGCGTGGTCGCCCGACCAGATCGCCGAACAGCTGGCCAGCGCCGACGGCGCCATCATCACCCTCAACGAGCGCATCGGCGCAGCACAGGTGGCCGATGCCGCGCAGCTGCAGGTGATCGCCAATGTCGGTGTCGGCTACAACAACCTGGACGTCGACGCGCTCAGCGCGGCCGGCATCCTCGCCAGCAATACCCCGGACGTCCTGACTGAAACCACCGCCGATCTCGGTTTCGCTCTGTTGATGGCCACCGCGCGCCGCATCACTGAATCCGAGCGCTGGCTGCGCGAAGGCCAGTGGCAGCAGTGGTCGTTCCAGACCATGCTCGGTGCCGACATCCACGGCAGCACGCTGGGTATCCTCGGCATGGGCCGCATCGGCCAGGGCATCGCCCGCCGCGGCGCGCATGGTTTCGGCATGAAGGTGCTGTACCACAACCGTTCGCAGCTTCCGGCCGCGATCGAAGCGGAGGTGGGGGCCCGTTATGTGGACCTGGACACGCTGCTGGCGCAGGCCGATCACCTGCTGCTGGTGCTGCCGTATACCCCGGCCTCGCATCACCTGATCGATGCCGCCGCACTGGCGAAGATGAAGCCGTCGGCGACGCTGGTGAACATCGCCCGCGGCGGCCTGGTCGATGAGATCGCGCTGGCCGATGCGCTGGCCAACGGCCGCCTTGCTGCAGCGGGTCTGGATGTGTACGAAGGCGAGCCAAAGGTACGCCCCGAACTGCTGGCGCTGCGCAACGTCGTGCTCACTCCGCACATCGGCAGCGCCTCGCTGGCCACGCGCACGGCGATGGTACAGCTGGCCGTGGATAATCTGGTTGCCGGGCTCGGCCTGGACGGCGGCCCGTCGCGCATGCCGAGCGCGATCAACGCTGACGCGGCGATGGCGGCGCGCGTGACTCTGGGCAAAAAAACCGGGAAACGATAGGGAACCTCCGCGCGCCCCGCTTGAGGAGGTTCCCCGAACCCAGCTGTCGTGCGTGTTTTTTCCCCATCCCCGTTTTTGTGAGAGTTTCCCCCATGAGCAATGCACAGCGCAGTTTCCACGTCGCCGTCGTCGGTGCCACCGGTGCGGTCGGCGAGACCATGTTGTCGATCCTGGCCGAGCGTGATTTCCCGGTCGGCACCCTGAGCGTTCTCGCTTCCGAGCGTTCGGCCGGCGGCGAGATCGAGTTCAACGGCCAGAAGGTCAAGGTCCAGGACCTGGCCACCTTCGATCCGAGCGGCGTCGAGATCGCCCTGTTCTCGGCCGGCGGCAGCGTGTCGAAGGAATACGCACCGAAGTTCGCCGCAGCGGGTGCAGTGGTGATCGACAACTCCTCGGCCTTCCGTTACGACGATGACGTGCCGCTGGTGGTGTCCGAGGTCAACCCGGAGCAGGTCGCCAACCGTCCGCGCGGCATCATCGCCAACCCGAACTGCTCGACCATGCAGATGCTGGTGGCACTGGCGCCGCTGCACCGCAAGTACGGCATCGAGCGCATCAACGTCTCCACCTACCAGTCGGTGTCCGGCGGTGGCCGTTCGGCAACCGAGGAGCTGGGCAAGCAGACCGGCCAGCTGCTGAGCTTCCAGGAAATCGATCCGCAGCGTTTCCCGGTGCAGATCGCCTTCAACCTGATCCCGCACATCGACGACTTCCAGGACAACGGCTTCACCAAGGAAGAGATGAAGCTGATCTGGGAGACCCGCAAGATCCTCGGCGACGACAGCATCCTGGTGAACCCGACTGCGGTGCGCGTGCCGGTGTTCTACGGCCACTCCGAGTCGGTCGCGATCGAGACCCGCGATAAGGTCACCGTGGCCGAAGCACGCGCGCTGCTGGAGCAGTCGCCGGGCATCGAAGTGGTCGATCGTCACGAAGCCGGTGGTTACCCGACCCCGGTCACGCATGCGTCGGGCACCGACGCGGTGTACGTCGGCCGCATCCGTGAGGACCTGTCGCACCCGCGCGGCCTGAACCTGTGGATCGTGTCGGACAACGTGCGCAAGGGCGCGGCGTTGAATGCCGTGCAGCTGGCCGAGCTGGTCGCCGCCGAGCAGCGCTGATCCCAGGGGGCGCCCCCCCGGTCGTGCCGGCCGCTGGCCGGTATTGCCGTGATGGGGGCGTGCGTGTATGCCGGCCAGCGGCCGGCACTACCGAAGGTCTCCCATCGGTGGGTGCGGACCCCGGTCCGCACGCTTTATAGTGTCGCCCATGAATAAACGGGCCAAGGGCGCAAAGCGCCCGCTCACCTATCTGTCCGCCGCACTGCTCGCCCTGGCCAGCAGTTCGGCGCTTGCCCTGGGGTTGGGCGACATCCGGGTCCTGTCCAAGCCGGGCCAGCCCCTGCTGGCCGAAATCCCGGTGGTCTCGGCGGACCCGTCCGAACTGGAAAACCTGCGCGTGGCGCTGGCCTCACCGGTCACCTTCGAACGTGTCGGCCTGCAGCGGCCAACCGGACTGGTCAGTGAACTGCAGTTCGAACTGACCCGCGACACGCAGGGCAGGGCGGTGGTGCGCGTCACCTCGCAGGCGCCGGTGGAGACGCCGTCGCTCAGCTTCCTGATCGAAGCCGACTGGGGCCAGGGCCGCCTGGTGCGTGAGTACTCGGCACTGGTCGATGCGCCGCCCAGTGCGTTGGCCGTGGCCGAGCCGGAAATCGTCGCGCCGGCCGGTACGCTCTCCAATACCATCGTGCGTGAACCTGCACCGGCTTCGGTGCCAGCAGCAGAGACGCCCACGACGCCGCCGCCAGCGGTGGCGCCAGCACCGGCACGCCCGCGTGCGGCCTCCGCGCCAGTTGCTGCACCGGCGGCCGATGGCAGCATCACCGTGCAGCGCGGGCAGACCCTGTCGGAGATCGCCAGTGCGGTGGCACGTGGCAACCAGGTCAGTCGCGACCGCGCGATGATCGCCCTGCTGCGTGCCAATCCCGAAGCCTTCATCCGCGGCAACGTCAACCTGCTCAAGCAGGGTGCGGTGCTGCGCATGCCCGGCAGTGATGCGCTTGCTGCGGTCGACGCTGCCGAAGCGACGACGCTCGTGCGCGAGCATGCCGCGCAATGGCGGCAGGCACGTACCGTGCCGCAACCGGTGGGCATGGCCGCACCGGTTGCCAAGGCGGCAGCCACGAACGCTTCTTCCCCGGCTGCGGCCAATGGGGCACGACTTGAGATCGCTCCGGCGCTGGCGTCCGACGCCGCGCACGCGGGCACAACCACCGGCACCGCTGCCGGCAGCGAGGGTGACATGCTGGGCAACGAACAACTGCGCCAGGCGCGTGAGGACATCGCCACCCGCGATGCCGAGATCGGCGAGCTGAAGCAGCGCGTGGCCGACCTGGAAAAGCTCAAGGAACAGCAGCAGTCGCTGATCGCGATGAAGGACAACGATCTGGCCGCCGCGCAGCAGCGCCTGGCGCAGGCACCGGATGCCCGCGATGCGGCAACGCCGTGGTACTGGCTGGGGCTGCCGGTGCTGCTGCTGGCGGCGGGCGCCGCCTGGCTGCTGCGTCGTCGCAAGCCGTCGCCGCTGCCGCCGCTGCCGCCGCTGCGTGAGGAAGACGATGCTGCCGGCCTGGCCGCAGCGTTGCCGGCGGGTGCGGCGCTGGATACGCTGGCCGAGCAGTCCTCGTGGTCATCGGCTGTTGCCGGCAACGGCCGCCAGGAACCGGCGATGCCCGACTGGGCGACCGAAACCGAAGTGCACGACGTAGTGGTCGCCGAACCCGTCGTCGAGCACGCGGTACGGGCCGACTGGCAGGCCGACACGCTGCGCGACGAGGACGCGGTGGCCTTGCCCGAAGCGGTGACCGATCTGCCGCGCTGGGACGATTCCGCAACCACCGCCGACGAGGCTGTCGTCGCCGTGCCGCTGCAGGACGAACGCGTTGTACCGCAGGCGCCGGCCGAAGTGGCGGTGCCGGACTACGCACTGCATGCCGAACAGCAGCCGCAGTTCCGCGGCGTGTTCGATCTGCCGGCCGACGCGCATGACAACGAGGCGCCGGCGGATGCCGCTCATCCCGAAGCCATCGACGGCATCGACCATGGCAGCATCGAGGCCTCTCATTCCGACGACATCGCGTCGAGCGCGGCCGCGCCTGCCGGCGACGCCGGCTGGTCGCCACGTGCCGGCCAGGAGCGCCTGGAACTGGCCATTGCCTACCTCGATCTGGGCGACGCGCAGACGGCGCACACGCTGTTGCTGGAAGTCGCCGAAGGCGGTGACCTGCACAGCCAGGCCCAGGCCCGCGAACTGCTGGCCCGCCTGCCGTGACCGAATCTGCCGACAAGGACCTTGCCATGAGCCGCGAACGCCGCATCGACTACGTTGAATTCGCGTCCAGCGACCCGGCTGCCAGCCGTGCCTTCTTCGAGAAGGTGTTCGGCTGGTCGTTCGTCGACTACGGCAGCGACTACACGGCGTTCGACGATGGCCGCCTGCAGGGCGGCTTCTTCCGTGGCCAGCCGCAGCGGGCCAGCGACAGCGGTGCACCGCTGCTGGTGCTGTATGCCGACGCACTGGCACCGGTCGAGGCCGCCGTGCGCGACGCCGGCGGCGAGATCGTGCGCGCGGTGTTTTCTTTCCCCGGTGGCAGCCGCTTCCAGTTCGTCGAGCCCGGTGGCAACGAACTGGCGGTCTGGTCCGAACGCGATCCGGCCTGAGCGCCGCCCCATCCGCAACATCGAGGTAGCACATGCGTTATGCGCTTGGCGTCGAGTACGACGGCAGCGATTTCAGGGGCTGGCAGAACCTGGGCGAGGGTGGTCCCAGCGTGCAGGCCAGCCTCGAGCAGGCCCTGTCATCGGTGGCTGATGCGCCGCTGCAGGTGGTCTGCGCCGGCCGCACCGATGCCGGCGTGCATGGTCAGTGCCAGGTCGTGCATTTCGATACCGACGTGGTGCGCGATCCGCGCGCCTGGATGCTCGGCACCACCACCCGCCTGCCGCGCTCGATCGCGGTGCGCTGGTGCGTGCCGGTAGCCGATGATTTCCACGCCCGCTTCTCCGCGCGTGCGCGCCGCTATCGCTATCGGCTGCTCAACCGCGAGGTACGGCCGGCGCTGGACCGGCAGACCCTGAGCTGGGAGCGCCGTGCGCTGGACGAGACCCTGATGCATGCCGCCGGCCAGGCATTGCTTGGTGAGAACGACTTCAGCGCGTTCCGTTCGGTGCAGTGCCAGGCGCTGCATGCGCGGCGTGAACTGCAGTCGCTGCAGGTCAGCCGTCATGGCGAAGTGATTGAAGTCGCAGTACGTGGCAATGCATTTCTTCATCACATGGTCCGCAATATCGTCGGATCGTTGATCCTGGTGGGCAGCGGCGAAAAACCGGTGGAATGGATCGCCGAACTGCTGGCCGGGCGCGACCGCACCGTAGCTGGTCCCACCGCACCGCCGCAGGGCCTGGTGTTCCTTGGGCCCCTGTACCCCGACAACTGGCATCTGCCCGCCGAGGTCACGCTATGAGCCGTTCCTACTACCGTACGCGCATCAAGTTCTGTGGAATGACCCGTGCCGGCGACGTCCGCCTGGCCGGTGAGCTGGGCGTGGACGCAGTGGGTTTCATCTTTGCCCGCGAGAGCAGCCGCCGGGTTGCACCGGCCGAGGCCCGCGCGATGCGCCAGGCGATCGCGCCGATGGTCGACGTGGTGGCGCTGTTCCGCAACAACAGCAAGGAGGAAGTGCGCGAGGTGCTGCGTACGGTACGTCCGACCCTGCTGCAGTTCCATGGTGAGGAAGACGAAAGCTTCTGCCGCAGCTTCAACATGCCGTACCTGAAGGCGATCGCCATGGGCGGCCGTGAAGAGGTCAACGCCCGCACCCTGCAGCTGCGCTACCCCAGCGCTGCCGGCTTCCTGTTCGACAGCCACGCCCCGGGTGGCGGTGGCGGCACTGGCGTGGCGTTCGACTGGGGCCGCGTTCCGACCGGGTTGCACCGGCCGTTCCTGCTGGCCGGTGGCCTGAACCCTGAGAACGTCTACGATGCCGTGCTGGCGACGCTGCCGTGGGGCGTGGACGTCTCCAGCGGTATCGAGCTGGAGCCGGGCATCAAGGACGGCTACAAGATGCGCACCTTCGTCGAAGAAGTGCGTCGCGCGGATTGCACCGTTCTGGAGTGATCCGCGTCACCTGAGGGGTCACCCGGAATGTCATCGTCGACGGTGCATTCCGCCGCGCCGTGAAGGCGGGCGAATCCTGAATGCGATGAGCTTCACGCTTTCGGTTGATTCAGGTTCCAGCGCCAAAAAGTCGACACCCCCCGAACATCTGATCGGACACAATGCGCCCAGCCTGTCTTGGCTGGGTGCGATGCCGTGTGCGTGTCGCTGGCCGCACCCTTGAGATACGCCCTACCTTTCGAACGAGGACGCAATGGATATGCCCCATCTCTCTTCCCGCCGTATCCGCCTGGCCCGCCTGACGCTCGTGCCCAGCCTGCTGCTTGCCTTGGGCGCGTGTGCGGCCGGTGACTCATCCGCCCCGACCGCATCGGCACCGGCCGCTGCCGCACCGGCAGATGCACCTGCCACAGCACCGGCCACGGTTCCGGCGGCAGCACCGGCAGCCGACGGCCTGGCTGCGCTGATCCAGGCCAGTGGCGTGAAATGCAGCAACGCCAGTACAGGCAGCGGCTGCACGGCGGGCGATGTGGACAGCGGTGATTTCTACGATGTCGAACTGTCGCCGGACTGTGGCGACCAGGGTTTCTTCGCTGGCGTAGCCGATGCCAAGGGCGTGGAGACGTTGAGTGCGGTGCCATCCACCGGCAGCAAGGCCAGCGTGACCGCGAAGCTGTCGAAGGGGCAGCTGGTCTGCGTGCAGGGCATCGGACGCACCGGACAGAATCCGCTGTTCTATTACGTCGTTGCGGTTCCCGCTGCGACGGTCGGCAAGTGCAAGGGCAACACGTTGTGTGACACCTATGGCGACAGGCCGATCACTGGCCTGGCGACCACGGGGGGCGAGGCCTGCCATGCGGCGGCGCCGGGACGTTACGTCGGGAACTGCGCACAGGGCTGGGTCAGTGCGGACGTGCTCGACGTGTTTTCCAACGGAATGTAATCACCGCCAGGGGAGCGGTCCAATCAACCACTGGCAAAGGAACAGCTCATGTCGGATCCAAAAATCACCCGGCTGGTCAGCAGCGTAGGTACCACGCGCACGCTGGAAATGGACGATGGCAGTGTCGTCGAACGATCAGGCGGCAGCGTCTCGTGGCGCAACAACAATCCTGGCAATCTCAAGTTTGAATTTGCCGGCAGCGCGGACAAGACGGTGACCAATCCGCGTACCCGCGAGCAGGCGCTGGAATCGGCGCAGGGGCGCTACAAGGGCGTGGTCGATCTCGACCAATGGGGCAACGCGGTTTTCGAAAGCTATGAAGCCGGCCGGGTAGCGAAGATCCAGCTGCTCGAACGCCGGTTCGGCGACAAGACCGTGGAGGAAATGCTGCCGAGCTACTCCACCAAGGATTACAGCGGCACCACCCACCACAAGGAGCAGGCGGCCACCATCTATGCCGAAGGCGATCGCCAGGGTGTCGACCTGCGCTCGAAGACCGTCGGCCAGATGAGCGTGCGAGAGCGTGAAGTGCTGGCCGACGGCATTCGCCGTTTCGAGGGCTGGCAGCCGGGTGAGGTTGCCACGCAGCAGCCACCCACGCGCACTCCGGTGGCCGCGCCCGTGCAGACCCAGACCCAACCGCAGGTACAGACGCCTTCGGCGGCGGCGCCCGCTGCGGGCCAGGCCGCGGCTGCAGTCGGCAGTGCCGCGCTCTACAACGAGGCCTATCAGCATTTCATGGCCTCAGGCCGCCAGTACGAATACGGGCGCCCGGACCATCCGCGCCCGGGTCGCGACAGCAGCCGGCTGGAGCGTGACCTCGATGGTGACGGACGCTTCGGCGTGGATTGCTCGGCGTTCGTATGGCGCGGCCTGAAGAACGCGGGTTACGACGTGCGTGGCGAGAACGCTGCGGGGTTCACTACGTCGACGCTGTTCAATGGTGCGAACACCACGGCTTACGCACGCGAGCATTTCGATGTGACCTCGGCTGCCGAAGCACGCAAACCGAACGGATCGCTGAAGCAGGGCGACATCCTGATGTTCTCCTCGTCGCAGGGCCAGCATGTCGGCATTTTCAAAGGCTACGACGCGCAGGGAAACATCCAGTTCATCGGTTCACAGGGAAGCACCGGGCCGGCCGAAGTCACCATCCGGCCGGGCGGGTACTGGGATGGCGGAAGCACCCGCATCGTTGGTGCGCTGACACCAAAGCCGGAATTCCAGGTGCGCGCGCCGCTGCACGGCAATGGCGAACCTGCGCTGTCCCGGCCAACCGCCACCGTGCAGCCGGCTGCATCACACACGGCGGCCAGCGAGGTGATGAAGCAGGGGCAGCGTGGCGCCGACGTGCAGGCGTTGCAGCAGACTCTCAACCAGCTCGGTGTGCGTGATGCGCAGGGCCATCGGTTGTCAGAGGATGGCCGTTTTGGTGATCACACCCGCGAAGCAGTGATCGCGCTGCAGAAACAGCAGGGGCTGGTGGCCGATGGAATTGTCGGTCGCCAGACCGCTGCCGCGCTGGCGGCGGGCCGTGCGCAGGGCCATGAACCTGCAGCGGCTGTACCGAAGGGGCCGTCGCTGAACGATGCATCGCATCCGGACCACGCACTGCACAACGCCGTCCGCAGCAAGCTTCCCAGCGTGTTTTCCGAAGAGGCTGCCGCCAATATCACCCTGCATGCAAAGCAGAACGGAATCGACGCGGCCGACAAGCTGCAGAGCATCACGGTGCAGGATGGCAAGGCGTTCGTGATGGGCACGACGCCGGGCTTCCGCACCGCGGTGGACCTGGCCCAGGCGCCGCCGTCGCTGGAGCAGACCAGTGCCAAGCTGCTGGCAGATCCTTCGCACCAGCAGCAGGTGCATGAGGAGCAGCAGCGGGTCGCGATGGGCGGTCGCTGAGGCCTGTGTTGCCGGCTCCGGGCGGTGAACGCCGCCCGGGGCCTCGTCTCATTGCAGTTGCGCTGCTGCCCAGTCGGCCAGGGCGTCCACCCGTGCATCGGCCGGGCCATCCGGCCGCGCCAGCACCCAGAAGCCGCCGGTGGCGGTAAACCCCCACGGTGCGACCAGCCGGCCTGCTGCCAGATCTTCGGCCACCAGTGGCTCCGGTGCGATCGCCGGGCCCAGCCCGGCCACGGCTGCTTCCAGCAGGTAGTACAGATGTTCGAAAGCGGTGCCCAGCTGCAGCTTCGCGGTGTCCAGATCGTGCGCCTGCGCCCACGCCGGCCACGCCTGCGGCCGTGAGCTGGTGTGCAGCAGCGTTTCCTGCAGCAGCGCCGAGGGCGGTACCTGCCGCAGGCGCTGCGCGGCCGGATGCGAGGGTGCCACCACCACGCCGACCCGTTCCGGCGCCAGCTCACGCACCTGCCAGCCCCGTGGCCACGGCCCCTGCGCCAGCAGCAGCACGGCATCCAGCGCCGCCTGTGCTTCGGTGAAACTGCCATCCAGCGCCGACCACTGCAGGCGCACGCCGGGCAGGGCGGCCTGCAGCACGGGCAGGCGCGGGATCATCCAGCGCGCCAGTACGCTGCCGCTACAGCCCAGCACCAGTGCTGGGGCCGCCGTCGGCCGGCGCAGCTCGCGCACGCAGTCTTCGATGCCGCTGAACGCCTCGCTGCACGCGGCCTGCAGTCGCGTGCCCGCAGCGGTGAGGCGCAGGCCGCGGCCGGCACGCTGGAACAGCGCCAGGCCGAGATGGTCTTCCAGCAGCTTCAGTTGCCGGCTGACCGCGCCGTGGGTGACATGCAGGTCCTGCGCGGCGCGCCCAACCCCGCCCAGACGGGCGGTGGCCTCGAACGCACGCAGCGCATTGAGGGGAGGCAGCAGGGAACGACTCATGTGAGATTTCCTGACGATATGCGCCAGATAATATCCATTTTCCGGTCACGACCCGTGCGCTAGAGTATCCATCTGTCTCGAACCAGCGGTCGCTTCCATGTCTGCCTCCCCCATTGCCGACTACCACGCCTTCCCGGATGCCCAGGGCCACTTCGGCCGCTACGGTGGCAGCTTCGTCGCCGAAACCCTGGTCGGCCCGCTGCAGGAACTGGCCCAGGCCTATGACCAGGCCCGCCAGGACCCCGAATTCCAGCTGGCCTATGACCGCGACCTGGCCCATTACGTGGGCCGGCCGAGCCCGATCTACCACGCCCAGCGCCTGAGCGACCATGTCGGCGGTGCGCAGATCCTGCTCAAGCGCGAGGACCTGAACCACACCGGGGCGCACAAGATCAACAACACCATCGGCCAGGCGCTGCTGGCCGCGCGGATGGGCAAGAAGCGCATCATCGCCGAGACCGGTGCCGGGCAGCATGGCGTGGCCAGTGCCACCGTTGCCGCGCGCTTGGGCCTGGAATGCGTGGTGTACATGGGCGCCACCGACATCGAGCGGCAGAAGATCAACGTCTACCGAATGAAGCTGCTCGGTGCGACGGTGGTGCCGGTCACCTCCGGCTCGGCCACCCTGAAGGACGCGCTCAACGAAGCGATGCGCGATTGGGTGACCAACGTGCAGGACACCTTCTACATCATCGGCACCGTGGCTGGTCCGGATCCGTACCCGCGCATGGTGCGCGATTTCAACGCCATCGTCGGCCGCGAAGCACGCGAGCAGATGCTGGCCGAGTACGGCCGCCTGCCGGATGCGATCACCGCCTGCGTCGGCGGCGGCAGCAATGCCATCGGCCTGTTCCATGCCTTCCTCAACGATCGCCAGGTCGAGATCGTCGGCGCCGAAGCTGCCGGTGATGGCATCAGCACCGGTCGCCATGCCGCCTCCATCGCGGCGGGTCGCCCCGGCGTGCTGCACGGCAACCGCACCTATGTGCTGTGCGACGACGACGGCCAGATCATCGAGACCCACTCGGTATCAGCCGGCCTGGACTATCCGGGTGTCGGGCCGGAGCACGCGTTCCTGGCCGATACCGGCCGCGCACGCTACCTCGGCATCACCGATGAGGAAGCGCTGCAGGCCTTCCACCTGCTGGCGCACACCGAAGGCATCCTGCCGGCACTGGAGTCCAGCCATGCGCTGGCACAGGCGATCAAGCTGGCGCGTGAGCGACCGCGTGACCAGATCGTCCTCTGCAATCTGTCCGGCCGTGGCGACAAGGACGTGCATACCATCGCCGCGCGCGAAGGGCTGGTGCTGTGAGCGCGCTGCTGCGGAACAGTGGCGTGCTGCTGCTGGCACTGGGCTTGGCTGCGTGCCAGCCGCCGGAGCCGCCGGTGCTGGCACCGGCCGCCAAGGCCACCACGCAGCCTGTGCAGCAGGCCGCCAACGATGATCTTGACCCGATGGCGCGTACGCCGATCGACGATCCGCCGTCTGTGGAAGATAAGGACAGCGATGACGCGCCCGCGGTGGCCTCGGTGGCGCTGGACCATGCCGGCGAGGTGCTGATCGGCCAGCATATGACCGATCTGAAGGCACTCGGGCCGTGGACCGCGCAAGGGGCGGTCGAAGCCATCGGCGGCAGTTGCGAGTACTACGACGGCAAGGGGCTGCCGCCGGGCGTGTCGATGATGACCGACGACGATCGCGTGGTCCGTTTCGATCTCGGCCTGGATCCGGAGAGCGGGGCGCCGACCCAGCAGCCCGGGCCGTTCGGCCTGCGTGTCGGCATGACCCGCGCCCAGGCCATGGCCCAGTTCCCGAAGCCGCCGGTATCCAGCCCGCATGCCTACGACGGTGACCAGGGCGAGTACCTCACCTGGCAGGACCCGGGCTCGGCCCTTGGCATCCGCGTGGAACTGTTTGAAGGGAGGGTCATCCAGATGTACTGGGGGACCAGCGATGCGATTGAACTGATTGAAGGATGTGCCTGAGATGCCTGTATCCCGACTCGATGCCTGTTTCCAGCGACTGCGCGAGCAGCAGCGCAAGGCGCTGATTCCCTTCATCACCGCCGGTGATCCCTCGCTGGAGGCCACCGTGCCGGTCATGCACGCGCTGGTCGATGCCGGTGCCGATGTGATCGAACTGGGCGTGCCGTTCTCCGACCCGATGGCCGACGGCCCGACCATCCAGCGCAGCTCCGAGCGCGCGCTGGCGCGTGGTGCTGGCAGCCGCTACGTGCTGCAGGCCGTTGCGCAGTTCCGCGAGCGTGACGCTCAGACGCCGGTGGTGCTGATGGGCTACCTGAATCCGGTGGAGATCCATGGCTACGCGGCCTTCGCAACGGCAGCCGTGGAGGCAGGTGTGGACGGCGTGCTGCTGGTCGACCTGCCACCGGAAGAAGCCGGCGAAGCGCAGCAGGCCTTCGATGCAGCGGGCCTGGCACTGGTCCTGCTGGCGTCGCCGACTACCAGCGAGGCGCGCGCCGACAAGCTGCTGGCGCTGGCCCGTGGCTACCTCTACTACGTCAGCTTTGCCGGTGTCACCGGCGCGTCCGAGCGCCTGGACAGCGATGCCGCCAGTGCCCGCCTGCAGGCGTTGCGCGCGCGTGCTTCGGTGCCGGTGGTGGCCGGCTTCGGCATCAAGGATGCCGACAGTGCTGCGGCGATGGCCCGCCAGGCCGACGGCGTGGTGGTCGGCAGCGCGCTGGTGGCGGCGCTGGCCGAAGCGGGCTCGGCTGAAGAGGCCGCACAGCGCGCTCGAACCTTCCTGGCTCCGCTGCGGCAGGCGCTGGACCAGTAACGGTAGCGCCGGGCCATGCCCGGCGGTGCGGGGCGCAAGGGTATCCGCCGGGCATGGCGCGGCGCTACCCGCACGGCGTTGCCGCGCTAAACGTACGTCCCAGCATGGTTTTTTCCGGCGGCCCCGTGTCCGGCAAGGGGGTGCACGGGCGGGGAAAGCGGAGCTAGACTGTCCGCCTTTGCGGCCCTTGGGCCGCCCTGAACGGAAGTGTCCTCCCGCATGAGTTGGCTCAGCAAGTTGATGCCGTCCGGCATCCGCACCGACAACACCCCCAGCAAGAAGCGCAGTGTCCCCGAGGGCCTGTGGGAAAAGTGCAGCAACTGCGGCAGCGCGTTGTACCGTCCGGAACTGGAAGAGAACCTGGAGGTCTGCCCGAAGTGCGGCCACCACATGGCGATCCGCGCACGTGCGCGCCTGGCCGCCCTGTTCGACGCCGACAGCACCACCGAGATCGGTGCGCGCCTGGGCCCGACCGACCTGCTCAAGTTCAAGGACCAGAAGAAGTACAGCGAGCGCATCAAGATCGCGCAGAAGAACACCGGCGAATATGACGCGCTGATCGCCATGCGCGGTCTGCTCAAGGGCCGTGCACTGGTGGCCTCGTCCTTCGACTTCGCCTTCATGGGTGGCTCGATGGGCTCGGTGGTGGGTGAGCGTTTCGCGCTGGCCGCCGAAACCGCGGTCGAGATCGGCGCCCCGTACGTGTGCTTCTCGCAGAGTGGCGGTGCGCGCATGCAGGAAGGCCTGTTCTCGCTGATGCAGATGGCCAAGACCTCGGCCGCGCTGGGCAAGCTGCGTGAAGCGGGCCTGCCGTACATCTCGGTGCTGACCCACCCGACCACCGGTGGTGTGTCGGCCTCGTTCGCGATGCTGGGCGACATCAACATCGCCGAACCGCAGGCGCTGATCGGCTTCGCCGGCCCGCGCGTGATCGAGCAGACCGTGCGCGAGAAGCTGCCGGAAGGCTTCCAGCGCTCGGAGTTCCTGTTGGAGCACGGTGCCATCGACCAGATCTGCGACCGCCGCGAAATGCGCGACCGCCTGTCCGATCTGCTGGCAATGCTGGGCCGTCAGCCGGCGCCGGAGGTGGCGTGATGGGAGGCCGCAAGTACTTCGGTACTGATGGCATCCGTGGGCGGGTCGGCCAGGGCGTGATCTCGGCCGACTTCGTGCTGCGCCTGGGCAATGCCCTGGGCCGTGTCCTGGTCACCCAGCGCGGCCAGGATGGGCGCCGGCCGATCGTGGTGATCGGCAAGGACACCCGCATTTCCGGTTACATGTTCGAAGCGGCACTGGAAGCCGGCCTGGTCGCCGCCGGCGCCGACGTACAGCTGCTGGGGCCGATGCCGACCCCGGCGGTGGCGTTCCTGACCCGCACGCTGGGCGTGGACGCCGGCATCGTCATCAGCGCCTCGCACAACCCGCATTACGACAACGGCATCAAGTTCTTCTCGGCCCAGGGCGAGAAGCTCGACGATGCCACCGAACTTGCCCTGGAAGCGGCGCTGGACGTTCCGTTCACCACCGCCGAATCGGAGAAGCTGGGCAAGGCATCGCGTGCGCGTGAAGCGGTCGGCCGCTACATCGAGTTCTGCAAGGCCAGCGTGCCGCGCGCGTTCGACCTGCGTGGCGTGCGCCTGGTGCTGGATTGCGCACACGGCGCCACCTACCAGATCGCACCGCTGCTGTTCCGCGAACTGGGGGCCGAGGTGATCGGCATCGGTGCCGAGCCCAACGGCGTCAACATCAACGCCGGTGTGGGTTCCACCCATATCGACAACCTGGCGGCCAAAGTCCGCGAGACCCGTGCCGATCTCGGCATCGCGTTCGATGGTGATGGCGACCGTGTGCTGATGGCCGACGACCAGGGCAACCCGGTCGACGGTGACGACCTGCTGTACATCCTGGCCCGCGCCTGGAAGGACGAAGGCCGCCTGCGCGGCCCGGTGGTCGGCACGCTGATGAGCAACTACGGCGTGGAGAAAGCTTTCGCCGATCTGCAGATCCCGTTCGTGCGCAGCAACGTTGGTGACCGCTACGTGCACCAGGCATTGGTCGAAGGCGGCGGTGTACTCGGTGGGGAAGCGTCGGGCCATCTGCTGTGCCTGGACCGGGCCACCACCGGTGATGGCATCGTCAGCGCTCTGCAGGTGCTGGTCGCGCTGCGCAACAGTGGGCAGACCCTGCGCCAGGCACTGAAGGGCCTGGTGCGGGTGCCGCAGAAGACCGTCAACGTGCGTCTGGGCAATGTCTCGGCCAAGGCCACGGTGCAGTCTGAAAGCGTGCAGTCCGCGCTGGCTGTGGCGCAGCAGGCCGTAGCCGGCCGTGGCCGCGCGTTCCTGCGGCCGTCCGGTACAGAGCCGGTGGTTCGGGTCACCGTGGAAGCCGATGACGCCACGCTGATGCAGCAGACGCTGGACCGCTTGTCCGCTGCGGTGCGTGAAGCCGCCAGCTGAGGCGACTGCACATCCGTACAAAGAAAACGCCCCGGAATTCCGGGGCGTTTTCTTTTGCGGCGGCCAGGGTGGATGGCGTGTTCAGGGCCCCGGCACCATCTTCTTCTGGCGTGCCTTGAACCCATTGAACAGCGGCGCGATCAGCGGGTTGTAACTCAGGCGGATGCGCTTGCGCAGCCAGTTGGCCGGGCGGTTGCGGATCGCGAAACGATAGATGCGTTCCGGGTCGCCACCGATCACGTTGCGGCCGAACGGGTGGGTGGTGTGCAGGTAGCGGAAGCCCTGCTCGCGCGCCACTTCGATGTGATCCTGGTCGAAATCACCGTACGGCCAGCACAAGGTATCGGACACGTCGCCAAGCTTGTCCTGCAGGACTTCGCGCGAGATCGCCAGATCCCGGCTCAGGCCCGCGCGGCGCTGCGCACGGTCCAGATCGTCACGGCGCAGCCAGCGGGTGTGGGTATGGGTGTGGCAATGCACTTCGAAGGTGCCGGCGGCGATGGCCGCACGTGCTTCGCTCCAGCGCATCATCACGTCGTCACTGCGGTCCTGCTCGTAGATCGCCGCTTCGCAGCCGCGATGGTCCGGCGTCGAAGGCAGCGTCGCTCCGGCAATGCCGGCATGCGGACGTTCCGGGCCTTCGCCCATCCAGCCGGTGACCACGAACACCACGGCATGCATGCCGTACTTCTGCAGGATCGGATGGGCATACACCCAGTTGTCCAGGTAGCCATCGTCGAAGGTGATGACGATCGACTTGCGCGGCACCGGCTTGCCGGCCAGGAAGCCGGCGTACTGGTCCAGCGTCAGTGAGGTCCAGCCATTGCCTGCCAGCCACGCGATCTGGCTTTCGAAGTTTTCCGGCGACACGGTGATCATGCCCGGCGAAGGGCTGACATGGTGGTGCATCAGCACCGGAACGGTTCGCGCATCAGCCATGTCCCAGCTCCTTCAGCCACTGGTGGTAGTAGTGTTCGGTGGCTTCACCGTGGCCGTCCGGCGTGAAGCGGTGCGCGCCGTGCATCCAGTCCCAGCCAGCGCGGCCCATCTGCCGCCGCCGTTCCGGGTCGTCCACCAGCAGGCGCAAAGCACCTGTCAGGGCGGCATTGTCTCCCAAACGGGTGAGGATCGCATTGCTGCCATCGACCACCATCTCCGGCACGCCACCCACCCGCGTGGCTACGATCGGTACGCCCACATAAGCCGCTTCCAGGAACACGGTGCCGGCCGCTTCCTTGTGCGAGGCCAGCGCGAAGATGTCGAAGCCGGCCATCAGCCGGCAGGCTCCATCGCGGTAGCCGAGCAGGTGCACCTGGCGCTGCAGGCCGTGCTCGGCGCACATCGCCTGCAGTCGTTCCGTCACGGCCTGGCCATCACCGACGATCACCAGGTGCAGGTCCGGGTTGGCCTTGCACAGCGGGATCATCGCCTGCAGCAGGTCGGCATGGCCCTTGGGCTCGCGCAGTACCGCCACGCAGCCGACCACGATGTCCTGTTCGCCGAAACCGAGCTCGGCACGCACCTGCGCGCGCGCGTCCTGCAGGCACTGCCAGGGATCGGCCTTGCGGATCTCGCTCCAGCGCGGCGGAACCGCGATAGGCGGCACGATGCCGATGCGCTCGGCCGGAATGCCACGGTCGGCCAGCAGTTGCTTGACGAAACTGCTGACGGTCAACACCCGGTGCGGAAGCCCGGTATAGGTCAGCAGCGAATTGACCGGGCTCATCAGGTGGCGCGAGCGCACCACCAGCGGCGTGCCGCCCAGGCGTGCACCGGCGGCGGCGATCAGCGCATCGCGGCGGCTGGTGGTGTTGACCACGTCGTAGCGTTCGCGACGCACCAGTCGCGATACCGACCACACGCCGCGCAGCAGGCGCGCCAGGCCTCCCATGCGCAGCGTATGCACGGTGAAACCGTCGTCGCGTGCCAGTGTGGCCAGGCGCGCATCGGGCTGGCACAGCAACGACACTTCATGGCCACGCGCGCGCATCACCTGCATGTGCCGGAAGATGTAGATCTCCTGCCCGCCCATTCCCTTGGCGGCTTCGGTATGCAGGATGCGCAGCGGACGGTTCATGCAGGATCGGTCCTTGAAGTTCAGCGGTTGCGGAAGCGGGTCAGCGCTTCCCATGCGGAGCGGATGGCGGCGGCGTCCGGCGCCTGCTGCGGCAGCGGACGGTAGTGCCGGTCGAGCGCGGTGGCATTGCCGAACTTGTCGAACACGTAGATGGCATCGCCATGGCGTACCGCGCGCTGCGACCAGCTCTCCACCACCAGCGCACGTTCGCTGGTGGTGGGCGCGGCCAGCAGGTCCTGGCCAGTACTGAAGTCGCTCAGTGCGTTCTCGCAGCCCAGTGCGTGGCGCATCAACGTCGGCACCCAGTCCTCATGCGAACTGGTGCGCATCTCACGGCCGCTGGCCTGGCCTGGCCAGTGCAGCACGAACGGCACCTGCAGCTGGTAGTCGGAGAAGTTGCCGTTGTGGCCCCAGTAGTTCAGCTTGAGGTCGTTGAACTCTTCGGCATGGTCACCGGTGACCAGCACGATGGTGTTCTCGGCCAGGCCTTGTGCGCGAAGGTCGTCCAGCAGCGAGCCGATCAGGCTGTCGGCGTAGTGCACGGCGGTGCGGTAGCGGTTGAGCTCCGGCGTCGGGTCGTGGTCCGGGCCGAAGGACAGGAAGTCGATCTCCTTGGCCATCGGCGTGGCCACCGGCGGGTAGCTGGCGGGCAGGTGGTAGCCGGCGTGGGTGGAGTCGAGGAACACGAAGCCGAACCACGGGTGCTGCGCGGCCTGGCTGGTGCGGATGTCGTTCTGCAGCGCGGTGACGATGGCTGCGTCACGCTTGTCGGGTGTCAGGGCGGAGGGGCCCTGGTGCAGCTGGTCGCGTACGTCGGCGAAGGCGGTGCGGTCGAACTCCGGGCTGTACAGCGGCGCGCTGCCGTACAGGTGCAGGTCGTAGCCCTGCTGGCCCAGTACCTGGAACAGCTGCGAGCCGCGCTGTTCGTCCAGCATGCTCTGCCAGTAGCCGCCGGGCAGGCCGTAGAGCAGGCCGAACAGGCCGTAGCGGGTGGCGTTGCCGGTGCTGAAATGCTGGTCGTACACGCGCGAAGCCTGTGCCAGTGCCGTCGTATTGGGCATCAGCTGCGGCGTCATGGCGTCCTGGCGCAGCGACTCCAGCACCACCATCAGCACATTCGGCCGATGTGGGTTCTGGCAGCGCAGGGGCTGCAGCGGATACAGCAGCTGCGCATGGCGCGGGTCAGGCAGGCCAGCCTGCTGTTCGCTGACAACGCCCAGTTTGCGCATGAAGCTCTTGGCGGTGATCGGCTGCGCCCAGGGCAGGTAGTTCCACTGCGCGATGACGTCACGGTCGCCGCGGGCATCGTAGTAGGCGGTGGCGACCTGGCCCCCCCCCATCAGCAGAGCGACCACCGCCCAGGCCTGCAGGACCCGGCGGCGGCGGGGCAGGGCGGGCAACAGCTTCCAGCATGCCCAGGCCAGCAGGCCTTCGGCGGCGAAGATGGCGGCGACCAGCAGTCCGGCCTGCAGCCAGGTTTTCCAGGACAACGCGACCTGGTCCTGCAGCGCGCCGCCGAACACCATGTTCACCACCATGGCATTGAGGTGGAACCGGTACAGAGTGAAAACCTTCGCATCAACCAGCAGCAGGCACAGCCACAGGCCCTGCAGCAGCACGGCGCTGATGCTCAGCGTGCGCGCGCTGCGCTGCCACAGGCCCAGCAGCAGCGGCAGCAGGCCTGCGAGGGCACCGAAGGCGAGCAGATGCCCCGGCAGAGCGACGGACAGGTAAACCAGGCCGATTGCGCCACCGGGGTTGTCGGCCAGCGGTACGTTGCCGAGCGTGATCGCCATCGCCAGCAGCGCGTTGCCGGCCACGAACAGCGACCACCAGGCCAATCGGCGCCAGTGACGTGCCGGGCCGGAGGGCAGGGAGGTGTTGGCAGAAGGAGCAGCAGGGCGCATGAAGGACGGAGGCGGCAGGTGGAGCAGGGGCGGGAGTCCCGGTTGTGACGGAATCGTTAATCCGCGCGCGGGTTGCGCATTGTATCGGTTTGTTTCTTCGTATCGAGTGGCGTCCCCCGGGCGATCTGTCACAATGTTCAGGTGGGCCATGAATGCGCTGGCCCTTCCAGACCCAACGACAAGCCAGGAACCGCTGTGAGCCAGATCCCCACCCTCGACATCACCCGTTTCGACAGCGACCGCGAGGCCTTCGTGGCCGAGCTGGGCGCGGCCTACCGCCAATGGGGATTCGCGGGCATCCGCAACCACGGCATCCCGCAGGCCGACATCGACGCGGCCTACGATGCCTTCAAGGCCTTCTTCGCCCTGCCGGAGGAGGTCAAGCGCAAGTACCACGTGGCCGGCAGTGGCGGCGCCCGCGGCTACACCCCGTTCGGCGTGGAGACCGCCAAGGGCTCCAAGCATTTCGACCTGAAGGAGTTCTGGCACATCGGTCGCGAGATCGCCGACGACTCCAAGTACCGCGACGTGATGGCGCCGAACCTGTGGCCGACCGAGGTCGAGGGCTTCCGCGAGCGCGGTTACGGCCTGTACCAGGCGCTGGACAACCTGGGTTCGCGCGTACTATCGGCGCTGGCCCTGCACATCGGCCTGCCGGAAGACTTCTTCGCCGACAAGACCAACTTCGGCAACTCGATCCTGCGCCCGATCCACTACCCGCCGATCACCACCGACGACATCCCGAACGTGCGCGCCGGCGCGCATGGCGACATCAACTTCATCACCCTGCTGGTCGGCGCCAGCGCCGCGGGCCTGGAAGTGCAGTCGCACGAGGGCGAGTGGGTGCCGTTCACCTCGGACGCGGACACCATCGTGGTCAACATCGGCGACATGCTGCAGCGCCTGACCAACCACGTGTACCCGTCGACCATCCACCGCGTGGTCAACCCCCCGGGCGAGCTGGCCCGCCAGCCGCGCTACTCGGTGCCGTTCTTCCTGCACCCGAACCCGGACTATCTGATCGACGTGCTGCCGTCCTGCGTCACCCCGGAGAACCCGAGCCGGTACCCGGAGGCGATCACCGCCCACGGCTTCCTCGAGGAACGCCTGCGAGAGATCAAGCTGAAGTAATGAGAAGTGAGGCCGCCGAAAGGCGGCCTTTTTCTTTAGCAGGGCTGCGCCCCGCACCCGCAGAGGCCAAAGCCAAAGCCAAAACGGCTCTGGGATGTTCCGTGGGGAGGCGGGGGGGGGGGGGGGGGGGGGGGGGGGGGGGGGGGGGGGGGGGGGCGGGGGGGGGGGGGCGGGGGGGGGGCGGCGGGGGGGGCCGCCCCGCCCGCCCGC
>NZ_JAWIRU010000007.1:0-133400 GCF_036320025.1 Stenotrophomonas sp. SMYL86 | reverse complement strand
AGGCGGGGAGGTGTCGGATGGCGGGGACGCCGTGAACCCGTCCTGGGGGCTTGGCCGCGGCATCCATGCCGCGGACACCCCGCCATCCGACACCTCCCCGCCTTCGACAGTTTCCCGGTGACGGTGGGTAAATCGCGATTTCCGGTAGGTGTCGACCTTGGTCGACACGGTAGATCCACGCCATGGGTGCGGGCAGCTATCCGCACTGCCGCTTTTGCTTTTGATCTTCTTATTTCTTTCCGTGGCGGGCGGAACCGCCGGAATGTGTCAGAGGCCGGGCGGGTGGGGCTGCGCAGGGGCGTGAGCCGCATGGGCCCGAGGCATGCCTCGGGCGCGTTGGGCAGGACGCCCAACCCGGGTCTTGCTCGTGTGTGCAGGACAGCGCCCACGAGCAAGCGGCGACCGAGCTTACAGGGGTGAGGGCGCTTTGCTCGTGAAGCATTGCTTCGCAAGCGCCCGAACGCACAGCCGCCAGCGGCTGGGCCGGGCCCCGGAGGGGGACTTGCAGCGCCCCCTGCGCAGTCCCACCCGCCCGGCCAAGCCCCAAATCCAACCGGGCTCTCCGCGACCAACCCAACCCCACCCCCGCCACGAGGGGCTGCGCCGTTGGCTGAAAATCCATGTAACCGCTTACACGGAAACGGATTTTTGCCGTAACGGGTATCATGCCCGGCTGACTTCATACAGGAGCCACCCGCTCATGCGCCGCAAGATCGTCGCCGGAAACTGGAAGCTGCATGGCAGCCGTCAATTCGCCAATGAACTGCTGGGGCAGGTCGCCGCCGGGCTGCCGCTGGAGGGGGTGGACGTGGTGATCCTGCCGCCGCTGCCGTACCTGGGCGAGCTGGTCGAGGACTTCGGCGAGACCGGCCTGGCCTTTGGCGCGCAGGACGTGAGCAGCAACGAGAAGGGCGCCTACACCGGCGAGGTCTGCGCGGCCATGCTGGTCGAGGTCGGCGCCCGCTATGGCTTGGTCGGCCATTCCGAGCGCCGCCAGTACCACCACGAAAGCAGCGAGCTGGTCGCACGCAAGTTCGCCGCCGCCCAGCACGCCGGCCTGGTGCCGGTGCTGTGCGTGGGCGAGACACTGGAGCAGCGCGAGGCCGGGCAGACCGAAGCGGTCATCGCCGGCCAGCTGGCGCCGGTGCTGGAGCTGGTCGGCGCGGCCGGTTTCGCCAAGGCCGTGGTCGCCTACGAGCCGGTCTGGGCCATCGGTACCGGCCGTACCGCTACCAAGGAGCAGGCGCAGCAGGTGCACGCGTTCATCCGTGGCGAAGTCGCGCGTATCGATGCTAGAATCGCTGATTCACTGCCCATTGTTTACGGCGGTAGCGTGAAACCCGACAATGCCGGGGAACTGTTCGCGCAGCCGGATGTCGATGGTGGGCTGGTCGGCGGCGCCTCCCTGGTGGCCGCGGACTTCCTGGCCATCGCAAGGGCGGCGGCCGCGAACTAATCCTAGAAGTATTGTCCGAGGGCGGTTTCCAATGCTGATGTTGATCCTCAATGTCGTCTACGTGCTGGTCGCTGTGGCCATGATCGCGCTGATCCTGATGCAGCGTGGCTCGGGTGCGGCGGCGGGTTCGGGCTTTGGTGCCGGTGCCTCGGGTACGGTGTTCGGTGCGCGCGGCGCCTCGAACTTCCTGTCCAAGTCGACCAAGTGGCTGGCTGTCGTGTTCTTCGGCATCAGCCTCTTCATGGCCTGGTATGCCGGTCATGGCAGTCGCCCGGCGGCCGACCAGGATCTGGGCCTGATGTCCGCCCCGGCGGCAGTCGCTCCGGCGGCTCCGGCGGGCGAACTGCCGACCGTTCCGAAGGCCGATGCGGTCCCGGCCGCCCCGGTTCCGGCCGCGAATGTGCCGGCTCAGGCGGAATCTTCGGTTTCTGGTGAAGAAAAGCCTTCGGAAGGCTCCCAGAAAGACTGAAGCCGGTTACAATACGCGGCGCATCGGGAAGATAGTCTGATGTGATCGTTTGCCCAGGTGGCGGAATTGGTAGACGCACTACCTTGAGGTGGTAGCGACGCAAGTCGTAGGGGTTCGAGTCCCCTCTTGGGCACCATTTGTAAGTAAAGCGGGTTCGTCTGGCGCGCAAGGCGCCAGGCAGATTCCCGTCCACTCCCCCATGCCAAAGCGCCTGCAGGCGCGGCGGCAGAGGCAAGAGAGAATCGCTGTGCTGGCCGAATATTTGCCGTCTCTGCTGTTTCTGATCGTTGCCACCGGTATCGGCATTACGCTGATGCTGGTTGGTCGATTCCTCGGTCCCCGCCGCCCCGATCTGGAAAAGCTGTCGCCGTACGAGTGCGGCTTCGAGGCCTTCGAAGACGCGCGCATGAAGTTCGACGTGCGCTATTACCTGATCGCGATCCAGTTCATCGTCTTCGACCTGGAAATCATCTTCATCGTGCCGTGGACCCAGGTCTTCATGGAGCTGGGTGCCCGTTCGCTCATCACCATGGGCCTGTTCGTCGGCATGCTGTTCCTCGGTTTCATTTACGTCTGGAAGAAGGGAGCGCTGGAATGGGAGTGATTCAGACTCTCGATGGCCTCATGAACAACCCCACGCCGGAAGGCCGGGTTGATGACATCCTGCGGCCGGAGGGCGACAACCCGCTGCTGGAAAAGGGCTTCGTCACCACCAGCGTCGATGCACTGCTGAACTGGGCGCGCACCGGCTCGATGTGGCCGATGACCTTCGGTCTGGCCTGCTGCGCGGTCGAGATGATGCACGCCGGCGCCGCGCGCCTGGACCTTGACCGCTACGGCGTGGTGTTCCGCCCGTCGCCGCGTCAGTCCGACGTGATGATCGTGGCCGGTACCCTGGTCAACAAGATGGCCCCGGCGCTGCGCAAGGTCTACGACCAGATGCCGGACCCGAAGTGGGTCATCTCGATGGGTAGCTGCGCCAATGGTGGCGGCTATTACCACTACTCCTATTCTGTGGTGCGCGGCTGTGATCGCGTGGTGCCGGTGGACGTCTACGTCCCGGGCTGCCCGCCGACCGCCGAGGCGCTGGTGTACGGGATCCTGCAGCTGCAGAAGAAGATCTGGCGTACACAGACCATCGCCCGCTGACCCCTTCACCTGACAAGAGCGCGCCAAGCCCCCATGGCAGAGCAAGCATCCTTCATCGACCGACTCTCCGCACGTTTCGCAGGTGCGAAGGTCATCGTGGTCGAACCCCGCGGCGAAGTGACGCTGGAAGTGCCTGCCGCCGAGTGGCACGCCACCGCCCTGGCGCTGCGTGACGAGTTTGGTTTCGAGCAGGCCGTGGATCTCTGCGGCGTCGACTACCTCGGTTATGGCTCCGACGAATGGGACACCGCCGACGTGTCCTCGCAGGGCTTCAGCCGTGGCGTCGAAGGCAAGGCCCAGGGCCGTTTCGCGTGGGGCGAGTTCCCCACCGAGGAAAACGGTGCCGACGGTGCCCGCCCGCAGCACATGCCGACCCAGCGTTTCGCCGTGGTCGCCCAGCTGCGTTCGTACCAGCACAACCTGATGATGCACCTGCGCTGCTTCGCCCCTGACGAAGCGCTGCCGGTGGTGTCCTCGCTGACCGGCATCTGGCCGGGCCTGAACTGGTTCGAGCGCGAAGCGTTCGACCTGTACGGCGTGATCTTCGAAGGCCACCCGGACCTGCGCCGGATCCTGACCGACTACGGTTTCGTCGGCCATCCGTTCCGCAAGGACTTCCCGCTGATCGGCAATGTCGAAGTCCGCTACGACGAAGAAAAGAAGCGCGTGATCTACGAACCGGTCACCTCGGTGGAGCCGCGTGTCGGCGTGCCGCGCGTGATCCGCGACGACGCCCGTCTGCAGACCGCAGAAGGTGAGCGCGCGCAGGAGGCAGTGAAGTGAGCCACGTACACCAGGCCGGCGAAGCCTTCGCCAGCAACGCCGCCGAAAGCCGGCAGGAAATCCGCAACTACACCATGAACTTCGGCCCGCAGCATCCGGCCGCGCACGGTGTGCTGCGCCTGATCCTGGAAATGGACGGCGAAACCATCATGCGCGCCGACCCGCACGTGGGTCTGCTGCACCGTGGTACCGAAAAGCTGGCCGAGTCCAAGCCGTTCAACCAGTCGATCGGCTACATGGATCGCCTGGATTACGTGTCGATGATGTGCAACGAGCACGCCTACGTGCGCGCGATCGAGACCCTGATGGGCATCGAAGCGCCGGAGCGTGCGCAGTACATCCGCACCATGTACGACGAAATCACCCGCATCCTCAACCACCTGATGTGGCTGGGTTCCAACGCGCTCGACCTGGGTGCGATGGCGGTGATGCTGTACGCCTTCCGCGAGCGCGAAGAGCTGATGGACTGCTACGAAGCGGTCTCCGGCGCGCGCATGCACGCGGCGTACTACCGTCCGGGCGGTGTCTACCGCGATCTGCCGGACCACATGCCGAAGTACAAGGAATCGCGCTGGCACAAGGGCAAGGCGCTGAAGCAGCTCAATGCTTCGCGTGAGGGCTCGCTGCTGGACTTCCTGGAGAACTTCACCAACGAATTCCCGGGTCGCGTCGACGAATACGAGACCCTGCTGACCGACAACCGTATCTGGAAGCAGCGTACCGTCGGCATCGGCGTGGTCACTCCGGAACTGGCCCACCAGTGGGGCATGACCGGCGTGATGCTGCGCGGCTCGGGCATCGCCTGGGACCTGCGCAAGAAGCGTCCGTACGCCAAGTACGATGCCGTCGATTTCGACATCCCGCTGGGCAAGGAAGGCGACTGCTATGACCGCTACCTGGTCCGCGTTGCCGAAATGCGCGAGTCCAACCGCATCATCAAGCAGTGCGTGGCGTGGCTGAAGGCCAACCCCGGCCCGGTCATGGTCAAGAACTTCAAGGTCGCTCCGCCCAAGCGCGAGGACATGAAGGACGACATGGAAGCGCTGATCCACCACTTCAAGCTGTTCAGCGAAGGCTATTGCGTGCCGGCCGGGGAAACCTACGCGGCAGTGGAAGCGCCCAAGGGCGAGTTCGGCTGCTACCTGGTCTCCGATGGCGCCAACAAGCCGTTCCGCGTGCACCTGCGTGCACCGGGCTTCGCCCACCTGTCCTCGATCGATTCGATCGTGCGCGGCCACATGCTGGCCGACGTGGTGGCGATGATCGGTACCTACGACCTGGTGTTCGGCGAGGTTGACCGGTAATGCCGTCCGCCACGCCAACGCCCGCTGCAGGCAGCCGGCGCAAGCCGGCGCCGCAGTTTCTGGAATTTCACGTTATGCATTTCGCTGAGGTCGGCCGATGAAGGCGACAGGTAATTTCGAGGCGGCGCGCGACGTCGACCCGATGGTGGTGCTGAGCGACAAGACCCGCGCTCACATCGATCACTGGCTGTCCAAGTTCCCGCCGGACCGCAAGCGCTCTGCCGTGCTGCAGGGCCTGCATGCGGCCCAGGAGCAGAACGAGGGCTGGCTGACCGACGAACTGATCGCCGGCGTGGCCAAGTACCTGGACCTGCCGCCGGTGTGGGCCTACGAGGTCGCCAGCTTCTACTCGATGTTCGAGACCGAGAAGGTGGGCCGCAACAACGTGGCCATCTGCACCAACATCAGCTGCTGGCTCAATGGCGCCGAGGACATCGTCCGCCATTGCGAGAAGAAGCTGGGCATCAAGCACGGTGAATCGACCCCGGACGGCCGCGTCTACCTCAAGCGCGAGGAAGAGTGCCTGGCTGGTTGCGGTGGCGCGCCGATGATGGTCATCAACGGTCACTACCATGAGCGTCTGACCCTGGAAAAGGTCGACGAGCTGCTGGACGGGCTGGAGTAAGGGCATGGCACATCACCACGAATCCAAGGGTCCGGTCGGCCCCGCGCCGCTGCCGCACCAGGTGGTCTACACCACCCTGCATTACGACACCCCGTGGTCGTACGAAAGCTACCTGAAGACCGGTGGCTACGCCGCCCTGCGCAAGATCCTCGAAGAGAAGATCCCGCCGGAGCAGGTCATCGAGATGGTCAAGGCCTCGGGCCTGCGTGGCCGCGGTGGCGCAGGCTTCCCGACCGGCCTGAAGTGGTCCTTCATGCCCAAGGGCAACATGCAGAAGTACATCCTCTGCAACTCGGACGAATCCGAGCCGGGCACCTGCAAGGATCGCGACATCCTGCGCTACAACCCGCATTCGGTGGTGGAAGGCATGGCGATCGCCTGCTACGCCACCGGTTCGACCGTGGGTTACAACTACCTGCGCGGTGAGTTCCACCACGAGCCGTTCGAGCACTTCGAGCAGGCCCTGGCCGACGCCTATGCGAACGGCTGGCTGGGCAAGAACGTGATGGGCTCGGGCGTGGACATCGACATCTACGGTGCGCTGGGCGCCGGCGCATACATCTGCGGCGAAGAAACCGCGCTGATGGAATCGCTGGAAGGCAAGAAGGGCCAGCCGCGCTACAAGCCGCCGTTCCCGGCCAACTTCGGCCTGTACGGCAAGCCGTCGACGATCAACAACACCGAAACCTATGGTTCGGTGCCGGCGATCATCCGCAACGGTCCGGAGTGGTTCAAGGGCCTGAGCCTGACCGCCAACGGCGGTCCGAAGTGCTTCTCGGTGTCCGGCTGCGTGCAGAACGGCGGCAACTTCGAAGTGCCGCTGGGCACCAAGTTCCACGACCTGCTGGAAATGGCCGGTGGCCTGCGTCCGGGCCGCACCCTCAAGGGCGCGATCCCGGGCGGCGTGTCGATGCCGGTACTGACCGCGGCCGAGCTGCAGGATCTGCCGATGGACTACGACACCATCCGTGCGCTGGGCTCCGGCCTGGGTTCGGGTGCGATCGTGGTGCTCGACGACAGCGTCTGCTGCGTCAAGTTCGCCTGCCGCATCAGCCAGTTCTTCCACAAGGAATCGTGCGGCCAGTGCACCCCGTGCCGTGAAGGCACCGGCTGGATGCACCGCGTGCTGGAGCGCATCGTCGCCGGCAAGGCCACGATGGAAGACCTGCACCAGCTGAAGGCGGTGGCCGGCCAGATCGAAGGCCACACCATCTGTGCGTTCGGTGAAGCGGCTGCATGGCCCATCCAGGGCTTCCTGCGCCAGTTCTGGGACGAATTCGAGTACTACATCGTCAACGGTCATTCGATGGTTGACGGCAAGAAGGTGGAGGCAGCCGCCGCATGAGCGCGCAACCCGTAAACCCGAACGTGCCACCGGATCACGTGACCATCGAAATCGATGGCAAGTCGCTGGTCGTGCCCAAGGGTTCGATGATCATCCAGGCGGCCGACAAGGCCGGCATTTCGATTCCGCGCTTCTGCTACCACGAGAAGCTGCCGATCGCCGCCAACTGCCGCATGTGCCTGGTGGACGTGGAAAAGTCGCCGAAGCCGGCGCCGGCCTGCGCCACCCCGGTGATGGATGGCATGAAGGTCGCCACCCGCAGCGAGAAGGCACTGAAGTTCCAGCGCTCGGTGATGGAGTTCCTGCTCATCAACCACCCGCTGGACTGCCCGATCTGCGATCAGGGCGGCGAGTGCGAGCTGCAGGACGTGTCGCTGGGCTATGGCCGTTCGGTCAGCCGCTTCAACGAGCGCAAGCGCGTGGTGCCGGACGAGGACATGGGCCCGCTGGTCGCCACCGAGATGACCCGCTGCATCCAGTGCACCCGCTGCGTCCGCTTCACCGCCGACGTTGCCGGTACCTACGAGCTGGGTGGCATGTACCGCGGTGAGAACCTGCAGATCGGTACCTTCGACGGCAAGCCGCTGACCACCGAGCTGTCCGGCAACGTCGTCGACGTCTGCCCGGTCGGTGCACTCACCAACAAGGTGTTCCAGTTCCGCGCCCGCCCGTGGGAACTGACCGCGCGCGAATCGCTGGGCTACCACGACGCGATGGGTTCGAACCTGTTCCTGCACGTGCGTCGCGGCGAAGTGCTGCGCACCGTGCCGCGCGACAACGAAGCGGTGAACGAGTGCTGGCTGTCCGACCGTGACCGCTACTCGCACCAGGGCCTGTACAGCGAAGACCGTGCGGTCAAGCCGCTGCGCAAGGTCAATGGCGAGTGGAAGGAAGTGAGCTGGGCCGAAGGCCTGGCTGCGGCCGCCGAGATCCTCAAGGCCAACCAGGGCGACAACCTGGGCGTGCTGGTGCACCCGTCCACCTCGAACGAGGAAGGTGCGCTGCTGGCCCGCCTGGCCAAGGGCCTGGGCTCGAGCAACATCGACCACCGCATCAACAACCGCGATTTCTCCGACGCCGCAACCGCCGAAGTGTTCGGCCTGCCGCTGGCCGAGATCGAAGGCGCCGACCGCATCGTCGTTCTGGGCAGCAACATCCGCCACGAACTGCCGCTGCTGCACGCCCGCCTGCGCAAGGCGCAGACCACCAACGGCGCGAAGATCCACGTCGTCAACCCGGTGGACTTCGACTTCGCCTTCAGCATCGCCGGCAAGCAGATCGTCGCGCCGTCGAAGTTCGTCGACGCGCTGGCCAACGCCGAGCTGCGTTCGGCGGTGCAGGGCGGCAACAACACCGTGCTGATCGTCGGTGGCATCGCCGAAAACCATCCGCAGGCTGCCGCGATCCGCGCCGCCGCGCGTGACTTCGCTGCTGCGACCGGTGCCAAGCTGTGCCGCATCCCGCAGGGTGCCAACGCTGTTGGCCTGACCCGCGCAGGCGTGCTGCCGGCCGGCAAGGACGTCGCCGCGATGCTGGCGCAGCCGCGCCAGGCGTACGTGGTCTACGGCCTGGAGCCGGGCCTGGACTTCGCCGACGCTCCCGCCGCGCGCAAGGCGCTGGTCGGCGCCAAGGTGGTGGCCTTCAGCCAGTTCGCCTGCGTCTCCACCCGCGACGTTGCCGACGTGATCCTGCCGATCGGTGCGCTGCCGGAAATCGACGCCACCCTGACCAACCTCGATGGTCGCGAGCAGTCGGCGCGTGCCGGCGGCAAGCTGCCGGGCGAGGCCCGTGAGGGCTGGCGCGTGCTGCGCGCCCTGGGCGGTGAGCTGGCGGTAGCCGGTTTCGACTTCACCGACCTGGCCGGCCTGCGCGCCAGCCTGGCCCCGGTGTCGGTCGCCGTTGCCGCCTCGGCACAGCCGGTGGTTGCCGGCGAAGGCCTGGAAGTGGCTTCGACCGCCGCGATCTACCGCACCGATGCGGTGGTCCGTCGCGCCCCGGCGCTGCAGTCGCATCCGCTCAACAACGCCCCGCGCATCGTGCTGAACGCTGAAGATGCCGCTCGCCTGCAGCTGCAGGAAGGGCAGATGGCCAAGGTCGGCACCGATGCCGGCAAGGCCACCCTGCCGGTGGTGATCGAGGCCCGCGTCGCTGCGGGTTCGGTCTGGATTGAATCGGGCCACGGCGCGACCGCGCCGCTGGGTGCCGCTCGCGTAACGGTGGTGGCTGCATGAACGAATTGCTGTTGAACGCGGTCGATCCGCTGCACCAGTGGCTGCTTGGCCTTGGTGACATCGGCGCGCTGATCTGGATCATCCTGAAGATCCTGGTGATCACCGTTCCGGTGATCATCTCGGTGGCCTTCTACGTGGTCTGGGAACGCAAGCTGATCGGCTGGATGCACGTCCGCCACGGCCCGATGTACGTGGGCATGGGCATCTTCCAGGCCTTCGCCGACGTCTTCAAGCTGCTGTTCAAGGAAGTGGTCCAGCCGAGCAGCGCCAACAAGGCGATCTACCTGCTGGCCCCGCTGATCACCCTGGCTCCGGCCTTCGCGGCCTGGTCGGTGGTCCCCTTCGATTCGCAGATCGTGCTGTCCAACGCCAACGCCGGCCTGCTGTACCTGCTGGCGATGACCTCGCTGGGCATCTACGGCATCATCCTGGCCGGTTGGGCATCCAACTCGAAGTATGCGTTCCTGGGTGCGATGCGCGCCTCGGCGCAGATGATCAGCTACGAAATCGCCATGGGCTTCGCCCTGGTCGGCGTGATGATCGCGTCGGGCAGCCTGAACCTGAGCAACATCGTGATGGCGCAGGCTGGCAATTCCGGTTTCTTCGACTGGTTCCTGCTGCCGCTGTTCCCGCTGTTCGTCATCTACTGGGTGTCGGGCGTTGCCGAAACCAACCGCGCGCCGTTCGACGTGGTGGAAGGTGAATCGGAAATCGTCGCTGGCCACATGGTCGAGTACTCGGGCGGTGCGTTCGCGCTGTTCTTCCTGGCCGAATACGCCAACATGATCCTGATCAGCTTCCTGATCTCGATCTTCTTCCTCGGCGG
Source organism: Stenotrophomonas sp. SMYL86 (assembly GCF_036320025.1). Classification (NCBI taxonomy): domain Bacteria; kingdom Pseudomonadati; phylum Pseudomonadota; class Gammaproteobacteria; order Lysobacterales; family Lysobacteraceae; genus Stenotrophomonas; species Stenotrophomonas sp. SMYL86. The sequence goes on along the minus strand of NZ_JAWIRU010000007.1, from coordinate 123,212 downwards.
CTGGCTGAGCCCCATCCAGGGCTGGGTCAACTTCGGCGACGTCTCGCCGCTGGTCGACTGGATCTGGAAGGGCGGTGCACCGTGGCTGTTCGTCAAGGTGTTCTTCTTCGCCAGTGCCTACATCTGGTTCCGTGCCAGCTTCCCGCGCTTCCGCTATGACCAGATCATGCGCCTGGGCTGGAAGGTCTTCATCCCGCTGGCCATTCTGTGGATCGCGGTTACCGCCGTCATGGTGTTCTTCGGCGTGATTCAAAAGGGCGTCTAAGTGATGAACAGGATTACCCATTACTTCAAGAGCCTGCTGCTGCTCGAACTGCTGGGCGGCCTTTGGCTGACGCTGAAGTACAGCTTCAAGCCCAAGTACACGATGATGTACCCGATGGAGAAGTTCCCGCAGTCGCCGCGCTTCCGTGGCCTGCACGCCCTGCGCCGTTACCCCAACGGTGAAGAGCGCTGCATCGCCTGCAAGCTGTGCGAAGCGGTGTGCCCTGCATTGGCCATCACCATCGACTCGGCCAAGCGCGAAGACGGCACCCGCCGTACCACGCGCTATGACATCGATCTGTTCAAGTGCATCTTCTGCGGCTTCTGCGAAGAAAGCTGCCCGGTGGACTCGATCGTCGAAACCCACATCCTCGAGTATCACTTCGAGAATCGTGGCGAAAACATCGTTACCAAGCCGCAGCTGCTGGCCCTGGGCGACCGTCTCGAGTCCGAGATCGCCGAGCGTCGCGCCGCCGATGCCGCTTACCGCTGAGGTCGAGAGATGGATTGGGTAAATATCGCTTTCTGGGTGTTCGCCATCGCGGCAACGGTTTCGGCCGGTGCGGTGATCAGCGTGCGCAACCCGGTTCACGCCGTGCTCTGCCTGGTGCTGACCTTCTTCTCCATTGCCTGCGTGTGGCTGCTGGTCGGCGCCGAGTTCCTCGGCGTGGCGCTGGTGCTGGTCTACGTCGGCGCGGTGATGGTGCTGTTCCTGTTCGTGGTGATGATGCTCGACATCGACCCCACCAAGCTGCGTGAGGGCTGGGTCCGCTACCTGCCGGTCGGTCTCATTGTTGCCGTGGCGATGCTGGTGCAGATGCTGATCCTGATCGGCGTGAAGGGCAGGGCGGTCAACCCGTTCCCGGCCGACAACGCCGCCGCGGTCGCTGCCGACAGCTCCAACGTCACCTGGCTGGCGCGTACGCTGTTCACCGAGTACCTGCTGCCGTTCGAGTTCGCCGCCGTCATCCTGACCGTGGCCGTGGTTGCCGCCGTGATGCTGACCTTGCGCCGCCGTACCGGCGTGAAGAGCCAGAACCCGGGTGAGCAGACCATGGTCAAGGCCGGCCAGCGCCTGCGCATGGTCAAGATGGGCGCCGAAGCGCCGGTCGTGCACAGCAACAGCAAGCCGGCCGCCGGCGAGGAGACCCAGCCGTGATTACCCTTGGCCACATCCTTGCGCTGGGCGCGGTGCTGTTCGCCATCAGCCTGGCCGGCATCTTCCTCAACCGGAAGAACGTCATCGTCCTGCTGATGTCGATCGAACTGATGCTGCTGTCGGTGAACATCAACTTCGTCGGCTTCTCGCGTCAGCTGGGCGATCCGTCCGGCCAGCTGTTCGTGTTCTTCATCCTGACCGTCGCCGCCGCGGAAGCCGCCATCGGCCTGGCGATCCTGGTGACCCTGTTCCGTACCCGCCGCACGATCAATGTCGGCGAAGTCGATTCGTTGAAGGGCTGATCCACAGATGGAAATCACTCTCTCCAAGAGTCTGTTGATCGCAGTGGTGCTTGCACCGCTGTTCGGCAGCATCATCGCCGGCCTGTTCGGTCGCCAGGTCAAGCGCTTCGGCGCGCAGACCATCACCATCCTCGGCGTCGCGGTTGCCTGCGGCCTGTCGATGTACACGCTCTACCAGTTGCTGTGGGGCGGTGCGCAGCCGTTCAACCAGAACATCTACACGTTCTTCGAAGTCGGCCAGTACTCGGCCCACGTCGGTTTCATGGTCGACAAGCTGACCGCGATGATGATGGTGGTGGTGACCTTCGTGTCGCTGCTGGTCCACATCTACACGATCGGCTACATGCAGGACGATCCGGGCTACCAGCGGTTCTTCAGCTACATCTCGCTGTTCACCTTCTCGATGCTCACCCTGGTGATGAGCAACAACTTCCTGCAGCTGTTCTTCGGCTGGGAAGCGGTGGGCCTGGTGTCGTACCTGCTGATCGGCTTCTGGTTCAAGCGCCCGACTGCGATCTTCGCCAACATGAAGGCGTTCCTGGTCAATCGCGTTGGTGACTTCGGCTTCCTGCTCGGTATCGCCGGCGTGCTGTGGGTGTTCGGCACCCTGGACTACTCGCAGGTGTTCTCGCAGGCCGGCATGCTGGCTGACCCGCGCGCCCAGCTGCAGATCTGGGACGGCACCATGTTCGGCATGCAGCTGCTGAACGAGCCGGTGATCTGGTCGATCGCCACCGTCATCTGCATCTGCCTGTTCATCGGTGCCATGGGCAAGTCGGCCCAGGTCCCGCTGCACGTGTGGCTGCCGGACTCGATGGAAGGCCCGACCCCGATCTCGGCACTGATCCACGCCGCGACGATGGTGACCGCCGGTATCTTCATGGTCACCCGCATGTCGCCGCTGTTCGAGCTGTCGCAGACCGCGCTGAACTTCATCCTGTTCATCGGTGCCACCACCGCGTTCTTCACCGGCCTGATCGGCATCGTGCAGAACGACATCAAGCGCGTCGTCGCGTACTCCACGCTGTCGCAGCTGGGCTACATGACGGTTGCACTGGGCGTGTCGGCGTACTCGGCCGCCGTGTTCCACCTGATGACCCACGCCTTCTTCAAGGCGCTGCTGTTCCTGGGTGCCGGCTCGGTCATCATCGCGATGCACCACGAGCAGGACATGCGCAAGATGGGCGGCCTGCGCAAGTACATGCCGATCACCTTCGTCACCATGTGGATCGGTACCCTGGCCCTGGTCGGTACGCCGTTCTTCTCCGGCTTCTACTCGAAGGACACCATCATCGAGGCGGCCGAGATCCACGCCCACATGCAGAACAGCTGGGTGGCCACCTATGGCTACTGGGCAGTGCTGGGTGGCGTGCTGGTGACCAGCTTCTACAGCTTCCGCCTGCTGTTCCTGACCTTCCACGGCAAGGAGCGCTTCCGCGACGCGCATGATGATCACGGCCATGCCCATGACGATCACCACGCCGCAGATGCGCACCCTGCTGATGCCCATCATGGGGACGCGCACCATGACGACCACGGCCATGGCCACGGTCCGCATGAGCCGCACGAAACCCCGTGGGTGGTGACCCTGCCGCTGATCCTGCTGGCCATCCCGTCGATCGCCATCGGTTTCTTCAGCATCGGTCCGATGCTGCACGGCACCGACTGGGCCGGCCACCATGCACACGACGCAATCAAGGGCCAGGTCAACACGTTCTTCACCGGCATCGTCGATTTCTACGATCCGGCCAAGAACACCGTTGCCTTCCTGGGCGAAGAGTTCCACGGGCCGGTGGCGTTCGCGCTGCACGGCATGATGCTGCCGCCGTTCTGGCTGACCCTGGCGGGCTTCCTGCTGGCTGCGCTGTTCTACCTGTGGAAGCCGGACCTGTCGGGCAAGGCGCGCAAGACCTTCGCTCCGCTGGTGTCGGTGCTGGAAAACAAGTACGGCTTCGACAAGCTGTGGATCGATGGCTTTGCCGGTGGCAGCGTCAAGCTGGGCAAGGTCGCACGCTGGATCGACAGCAACATCGTCGACGGCGTGGTCAATCTTTCGGCACGTGTTGTGGACGTCGCAGCCGGCGTGCTGCGTCGTACCCAATCCGGTTTCCTCTATCACTACGCCTTCGCGATGATCATCGGCCTGATTGCCCTTCTGGGCGTGCTGATGCATTACCTGCGTTGATGACCTGTACGGAATAAGAAGACGTGTCGAACTGGCCTCTACTCAGTGTCCTCATCTGGCTGCCGATCATCGGTGGCGCCCTGATCCTTGCGATCCGTGATGCGCAGACCGCCCGCTGGGCGTCGCTGGGCGTAGCGGTGCTGACGTTCGTGGCGAGCCTCTCGCTGCTGAGCGGCTACAACGCGGGCATCGACGGTCTGCAGTTCGTCGAGACCCATGCCTGGATCCCGGCGTACAAGATCGGCTACAACCTGGGCGTGGACGGCATCGCCGTGGCGCTGATCCTGCTGACCACCCTGGTCAGCGTGCTTGCCCTGATCGGCGCCTGGAGCGCCATCGACAAGCGCGTCAACCAGTACGTGGCCGCCTTCCTGATCCTGGAAGGCGTCACGGTCGGTATCTTCTCGGCCACGGACGCGATGCTGTTCTACGTGTTCTTCGAGGCGATGCTGATCCCGATGTTCCTGATCATCGGTGTCTGGGGCGGCCCGCGTCGCATCTACGCCGCGCTGAAGTTCTTCCTGTACACCTTCCTCGGCTCGGTGCTGATGCTGGTGGCGCTGATCTACCTGTACATGAAGGGGGGCAGCTTCCAGCTGGCCGACCTGTACGCGCTGCCGCTGTCGGCCAAGGAACAGACCTGGATCTTCTTCGCCTTCCTGATCGCCTTCGCGGTCAAGGTGCCGATGTTCCCGGTCCACACCTGGCTGCCGGATGCCCACGTGGAAGCGCCGACCGCCGGTTCGGTGATCCTGGCCGCCATCGCCCTGAAGATCGGTGGCTACGGCTTCCTGCGCTTCAACCTGCCGATCGTCCCGGACGCGTCGCAGGAATGGGCGTGGCTGGTGATCGCGCTGTCGCTGATCGCGGTGATCTACGTCGGCCTCGTCGCCCTGGTGCAGGACGACATGAAGAAGCTGATCGCCTATTCGTCGATCGCGCACATGGGCTTCGTCACTCTGGGCACGTTCATTGCCCTGTGGCTGGTGCGTGAAGCCGGCAACGCCGATGCCGCCCGCCTGGGCCTGCAGGGCGCCATGGTGCAGATGATCTCGCACGGCTTCGTGTCCGGTGCGATGTTCTCCTGCGTCGGCGTGCTGTACGACCGCATGCACAGCCGCCGCATCGCCGATTACGGCGGCGTGGTCAACGTGATGCCGTGGTTCGCCACCTTCGCCATGCTGTTCTTCATGGCCAACGCGGGCCTGCCGGGTACCAGTGGTTTCGTCGGCGAATTCATGGTCATCCTGTCGGCCTTCCAGCGTAATCCGTGGATCGCGCTGGGCGCGGCCACCACCCTGATCATCGGCGCCGCCTACACCCTGTGGCTGTACAAGCGCATCTTCTTCGGTGAAGTGGCCAACAGCCATGTTGCCGAACTGAAGGACATCAACGGCCGCGAATGGCTGGTGCTGGGCGTGTTCGCCATCGGCGTGCTGGCCCTGGGCATCTACCCCAAGCCGCTGACCGACCTGATGGAGCCCTCGATCGCGAAGCTGGCGATGCAGATCGCATCCAGCAAGCTGCTGTAATTCCAGGATTTGATGATGACCACCTCGCCGCTGCTGCCATTGACCGCCGCTGACCTGCCACCGCTCGCTCCCGAGCTGGTGCTGATCGGCAGCGCCTTCGCCCTGATGATCCTCGACCTGTTCGTCAGCAACCGGAACAAGATCGTCACCCACCTGTTCTCGCTCGCTGCGCTGGCCGTGGTGCTGTTCATGCTGGCCACCGGCGTGGGCGGGCAGGGGGAGGTCTTCCATGGCATGTTCGTGCGTGATACCGCCGCGGACGTGATGAAGACCGGGATCGTGCTGCTCAGCGGCCTGACCCTGGTCTACGGCTGGCGCTACCTGCGCGACCGCAACCTGTTCCAGGGCGAGATCCCGGTGCTGATCCTGTTCGGCACCGCCGGCATGATGATCCTGGTCTCGGCGGGCAGCCTGCTGATGGTCTACCTGGGCCTGGAACTGCTGGCGCTGTGCTCCTACGCGCTGGTTGCCAGCAACCGTGAGAACGGCCTGGCCTCGGAAGCGGCGATGAAGTACATCGTGCTGGGTTCGCTGGCTTCTGGCCTGCTGCTGTACGGCATGTCGCTGATCTACGGCGCCACCGGCAGCCTCCACCTGGACGTCATCCGCGAGGCCATCCCGCACTCGGAAGAGCGCGTGCTGCTGATCACCGGTGCGGTCTTCATGATCGCCGGCGTCGCCTTCAAGCTGGGTGCCGCGCCGTTCCACATGTGGCTGCCGGACGTGTACCAGGGTGCCCCGGCACCGATCGCACTGTTCATCAGCTCGGCGCCGAAGCTGGCCGCCTTCGGCATGGCCTACCGCCTGCTGGAAATGGGCGTGGGCCCGCTGTCGACCGAACTGCAGCTGCTGATCGCCGGCCTGGCCGCAGTCTCGCTGGTCATCGGCAACCTGATGGCCATCGCGCAGAGCAACCTCAAGCGCATGCTGGCGTTCTCCACCGTCTCGCACATCGGCTTCCTGCTGATGGGCATTGCCGGTGGCGGCTCGCAGGGCTATGCCGCCGCATTGTTCTACGCACTGGCCTACGCCATCATGTCGACCGCCGCCTTCGGCGCGATCATCGCGCTGTCGCGTGCCGGCTTCGAAGCCGAGAACATCGAAGACTTCAAGGGCCTCAATGCCCGCAACCCGTGGATGGCCGGCCTGGTGCTGTGCATCATGGCGTCGCTGGCCGGCATCCCGCCGTTCCTGGGCTTCTGGACCAAGCTGGCGGTGCTGGGCGCGGCCGTCAACGGTGGCCTGCTGTGGCTGGCCATCCTCGGCGTGCTGTGTGCCGTGGTCGGCTGCTTCTACTACCTGCGCGTCATCAAGGTCATGTACTTCGATGAGCCGGTGGGCGAGGCCATGCCGCGCAGCAACGACCGCGTGCTGGGCCTGGTCCTGGGCGTGAACGCGCTGGCACTGCTGGCGCTGGGCCTGGCCTGGAACCCGATCATGGTCTGGTGCCAGCAGGCATTTGCGCATCTTGCATAAAAGTTGACACAAAGCTGCGCGATTCGTGTAATATGCGCAGCCTGAGTTGTCACTGCAGCGGTTCAGCCAGAACATCGTTGCGGTAGCCCTCCTCGAAAGAGCAGGGCAGCAGTTCAAACACTTCCGGTGCGGGGTGGAGCAGTCTGGCAGCTCGTCGGGCTCATAACCCGAAGGTCGCAGGTTCAAATCCTGCCCCCGCTACCAACTTCATATCGGCGCCAACCGGTTTGATGAATGAGGGAAGGCTTGCATGTTTTGAAGCATTCACTCATAATTCCGCTTCTGATGCGGGGTGGAGCAGTCTGGCAGCTCGTCGGGCTCATAACCCGAAGGTCGCAGGTTCAAATCCTGCCCCCGCTACCAAGTAAAGAGATCGCCTTCGAAGTCCTGCTTCGAGGGCGTTTTTCTTTGGGGTTCCGCATTTTTGTAGAGTCGAGCCATGCTCGACTGCCGGTGCGGCAAGGCCGGCCCAAGCCTTGCACCAGCGCGGTGCAGTCGCTATCATCAGCGGCCTAGCAATACCCCTGAAGGCGGCCTCCCAGCGGGAGTCCGGACCCGGAAGGAGGGCCGCAACCGGCAGGCACTGCAGGTTGCAACCGGAATCCAGTCACCGGAGTCTTTCCGGAAAAGGGGCCCAGCGGGCCCTTTGTCGTTTCCGGGGCGTCATGTTTCCATGCCGGCCAAGGCCGGCACCCAACCAAGAGATCAAGGCAGGCTGTGAGCGACAAGGCAACCGACATCGCGAATCTGCTCGCCCCGACCGTTGTGTCGCTGGGCCTGGAGCTGCTGGGCGTTGAGTATCTGCCGGCCCCCGGCGGTGCGACCCTGCGCCTTTACATCGACGTGCCGCTGGCTGAACAGCCCGAGCGCATCATCAATGTCGACGACTGCGAGCGGGTCAGCCGCGAAGTGTCGGCACAGATGGACGTCGAAGACCCGATCAGCGGCAACTACACGCTGGAAGTGTCTTCGCCGGGCGTCGATCGTCCGCTGTTCAACCTGGAGCAGTTCGGCCGTCACCTCGGCGAAATGGCCAAGGTCACGCTGAAGCTGCCGCAGGACAACCGTCGTCGCCTGCAGGGCCGCATCGAAGCGACCGACGAGGCCGCGGACACCATCACCTTCATCGTCGACAAGGCCGAAGTGGTCGTGTCGGCCGACAACATCGACAAGGCACGGATCATGCCCGACTGGGTGGCGCTGGGGCTGGCCCCGAGCAAGCCGACCGGTCCGGCACCGAAGCGTCCGAAGCCGAACAAGAATTCTTCTTCCAACGAGCCGGCGGCAAAGAAGCCGCGCGCGGAGTGAGCCAATGAGCAAGGAACTGTTGCTGGTAGTCGACGCAGTCGCCAACGAGAAGGGCGTGCCGCGTGAAGTGATCTTCGATGCCATCGAGGCCGCCCTGGCCTCGGCAGCGAAGAAGCGCTATCCCGACGAGGAAGTGCTGACCCGCGTGGTCATCGACCACAAGGACGGCAGCTACGAAACCTTCCGCCGCTGGGAAGTGGTGGCCGATGACGTGGTCATGGAATCGCCGGACCGCCAGATCCGCCTGATGGACGCCGTCGATGAAGCCGAAGGCGTGGACGTCGGCGACTACATCGAAGAGCAGATCGAGAACCCGGACTTCGGCCGCATTGCTGCCCAGGCCGCCAAGCAGGTCATCGTCCAGCGCGTGCGCGAAGCCGAGCGCCAGCAGGTCGTGGATGCGTGGAAGGATCGCGTGGGTGAGCTGATCACCGGTGTGGTCAAGCGCGCCGAGCGCGGCAACATCTATGTCGACCTCGGTGGCAACGCCGAAGGTTTCATCCCGAAGGACAAGGGCATTCCGCGCGACGTGCTGCGCGCCGGTGACCGCGTGCGCGGCTACCTGGCCGAAGTCCGTTCGGAACCGCGTGGCCCGCAGCTGTTCATCAGCCGCGCCGCCCCGGAATTCATGATCGAGCTGTTCAAGCTGGAAGTGCCGGAAGTCGGCCAGGGCCTGGTGGAAATCAAGGCCTGCGCCCGCGATCCGGGCGACCGCGCCAAGATCGCCGTGCTCGCCCACGACCAGCGCACCGATCCGATCGGTGCCTGCATCGGCATGCGCGGTTCGCGCGTGCAGGCCGTGTCCAACGAGCTCAATGGCGAGCGCGTGGACATCGTGCTGTGGAACGACAACCCGGCCAACTTCGTCATCAACGCGATGGCGCCGGCCGAAGTGCAGTCGATCATCGTCGATGAAGACAAGCACTCGATGGACCTGGCTGTCGCCGAAGACCGCCTGGCCCAGGCGATCGGCAAGGGCGGCCAGAACGTGCGCCTGGCCAGCCGCCTGACCGGCTGGCAGCTCAACGTGATGACCCAGGACCAGGTCACCGCCAAGTCGGAGGCCGAGCAGGCTTCGGCCCGCCAGCTGTTCATGGACAAGCTGGAAGTGGACGAGGAAATCGCCGGCATCCTGGTGAGCGAAGGCTTCGGCACCGTCGAGGAAATCGCATATGTCCCGGTCGGCGAACTGCTGGCCGTGGAAGGTTTCGACGAAGACATCGTCGAAGAGCTGCGCGCTCGTGCCCGCGATGCGCTGCTCAATGAGGCCCTGGCAGTCGAGGAAGGCCTTGAAGACGGCCAGCCGGCGCAGGACCTGCTGTCCCTGAAGGGCATGGACGAAGCCACCGCGTATGCGCTGGCCGGCCACGGCGTGCGTACCAGTGAGGATCTGTCCGACCTGGCCGCCGACGAGGTCATGGACTTCGGCATCGAAGGGCTGGATCAGGCGCGCGCCGCTGCGCTGATCCTGGCCGCACGTGCCGAGGAGATCGCCCGACTGGAACGCGGCGAATGAGCCGGCAATGAACAGGGCCCTGAGCCGCTCAGGGCGTAGAATCCGCGCCACCTCCAGATGCGGGGGGGCGCCCACAAGATCATAGGATCCGAATGTCGCAGCAAACCACCATCCGCAAGCTTGCCGAACTGGTCAACACGCCGGTCGAAAAACTGCTGGAACAGCTGGCCGGTGCCGGCATGAAGTTCAGCGGTCCCGACCAGGTCGTGACCAGCACCGAGAAGGTGAAGCTCCTGGGCTTCCTTCGTCGTTCGCACGGCAAGCCCGAGCAGGCCCCGGAAGAAACTGATCAGTCTGCAAAGAAGATCACGCTCAACCGCCGGAAACAGCAGGAAGTGACGGTCAGTTCCGGTCGCAGCAAGACGACCGTGAATGTCGAGGTGCGCCAGAAGCGTACCTACGTCAAGGATGGTGCTCGCGCCATGACCCCGGACGAAGAGCGCGCCGACATCCTGCGCAAGCTGGAAGAGTCGCGTGCGCGCAACCTTGCCGAACAGCAGGCCCTGGCCGAGAAGGATCGTCTGCGCGACGAAGCCATCGTCCGTGCCCGTGAGGAAGAGGTTGCGGCCAAGGAACGCGCAGAGGCCGAGAAGAAGGCCGCCGAGGAAGCTGCGGCCGCCGCCAAGGCTGCCGAGGCGCTGGCGGCCAGCAAGCCCAAGCGCGCTCCGATCGATGAAACCGCGCCGCGCCCGCCGCGTGCTCCGGCCGCCGCTCCGGCTGCGCCGCGCAGCGCTCCGCCGCCGCCGCGCAACGACGACCGCAACAACCGCAGCGCGCCGCGCAACGAGCGTGGCCCGGGCGACCGTTTCGCCGGCCAGATGCACCTGTCGGCTGCCGACCGCGCGCGTCGTGGCAACAGCAACAACAGCAACACCCGTGGTCGTCCGGGCGGGCGTAACCAGGCCGGTGGCCGTCGCGACATGTCGCGCGGTGGCAACAATGCAGGTCCGCACGCCTTCGAGCGTCCGACCGCGCCGGTGGTGCGTGAAGTGGCGATCGGCGACACGATCACCGTGGCCGACCTGGCGCAGAAGCTCGCGCTGAAGGGCGGTGAGGTGGTCAAGGCGCTGTTCAAGATGGGCGTGATGGCCACCATCACCCAGTCCATCGACCATGACACCGCCGCGCTGGTGACCGAAGAACTCGGCCACAAGGCGATCCGTGCCAACGACAACGACGCCGAAGACGCACTGCTGGCCTCGACCGGTGAAAACCAGGGCGAAGCCACCCAGCGTCCGCCGGTGGTCACCATCATGGGCCACGTCGACCACGGCAAGACCTCGCTGCTGGATTACATCCGCCGCACCAAGGTCGCCACCGGCGAAGCCGGCGGCATCACCCAGCACATCGGTGCCTACCACGTGGATACGCCGAAGGGCGTGATCAGCTTCCTGGATACCCCGGGCCACGCGGCATTCACCTCGATGCGTGCGCGCGGCGCCAAGCTGACCGACATCGTGGTGCTGGTCGTGGCCGCCGATGACGGCGTCATGCCGCAGACCAAGGAAGCGATCCAGCACGCGCGTTCGGCGGGTGTGCCGCTGATCGTGGCGATCAACAAGATCGACAAGTCCGACGCCGACCCGATGCGGGTCAAGAACGAACTGCTGTCCGAGCAGGTCGTGGCCGAAGACTTCGGTGGTGATACCCAGATGGTGGAAATCTCGGCCAAGACCGGCCTGGGCATCGACGACCTGCTGGACGCCATCTCGATCCAGGCCGAACTGCTGGAACTGAAGGCCGTCGACGAAGGCCGCGCTTCGGGCGTGGTGATCGAATCGTCGCTGGACAAGGGCCGTGGCCCGGTCGCCACCGTGCTGGTGCAGCAGGGCCGCCTGAAGAAGGGCGACTACCTGGTGTGCGGCATCCAGTACGGCCGCGTGCGTGCGCTGTTCGACGAAACCGGCAAGCAGCCGGAGTTCGCCGGCCCGTCCATCCCGGTGCAGGTCCTGGGCCTGTCCGGCGTGCCGGAAGCGGGTGATGACTTCGTGGTCGTCGAGGACGAGCGCCTGGCCAAGGACGTTGCCCAGCAGCGTGAGACCAAGCGCCGTGAATCGCGCCTGGTCGCCACCGCCGGCAGCCGCATGGAAGACATCATGGCGACCCTGGGCAAGGGCGAGGGCCAGCAGGTCCTCAACCTGGTCATCAAGGCCGACGTGCAGGGTTCGGTGCAGGCCCTGAGCCAGGCACTGGTCGCGCTGTCCAACGAAGACATCCGCATCAACGTGATCCACTCCGGCGTGGGCGGCATCACCGAATCGGACGCCAACTCGGCGGCCGCTTCGAAGGCCACCGTCATCGGCTTCAACGTGCGTGCGGACGCTTCGGCCCGTCGCATCATCGAATCCAACGGCGTGGACCTGCGTTACTTCTCGATCATCTATGACGTGATCGACCAGGTGAAGCAGGTGGCTTCCGGTCTGCTGGGCGTGGAGATCCGCGAAGAGATCATCGGTATCGCCGAGGTCCGCGACGTCTTCCGCAGCTCCAAGCTGGGCGCCGTGGCCGGCTCGATGGTCATCGAGGGCGTGGTCAAGCGCAACAAGCCGATCCGCGTGCTGCGCGACAGCGTGGTGATCTTCGAGGGCGAGCTGGAATCGCTGCGTCGCTTCAAGGAGAACGTCGAGGAAGTCCGCAACGGTACCGAGTGCGGTATCGCGGTGAAGGCCTACAACGACGTCAAGCCGGGTGACCAGATCGAGTGCTTCGAGCGTATCGAAGTGCCGCGCACCCTGTAATGTGGTGTGGCCCGACCAACGGTCGGGCCCTACCTAGCTGTAGACCCCGCCCACCGGTCGGCTACCCTGTCGTCGCGCCCGCCCGTGGGTCGGGCGACCATTGAATCAAGAGTAGTGCCCGACCGTTGGCCGGGCGACAACTGAACCAAGAGCTCCTCGTGCCCAAGACTTTCCATCGAACCGACCGTGTCTCCGCCCAGCTGCGCCGTGAACTCGGCACCCTGGTGCACAACGCTGTGCGCGAGCACGGGTTGCCCTCGGTGAGCGTGTCCGACGTGGAAATCACCCGCGACATGGCCCATGCCAAGGTGTTCGTCACCGCGCTGATGCCGGAACGTTCGGCCGAAGCCGTGGCCGGCCTGAAGGAGCTGGGCTATCGCCTGCGCATGGACCTGGCCCGTGCGATGAAGCTGCGCCACGTGCCGGAGCTGCATTTCCACTACGACGACTCGGTCGACCGTGGTGAGCACATCGACAACATCCTGCGCGATCTGCCTGATACGTTGGCCGCCGAGAAGCGTCGCGAGAGCGACGAAGAATAACCGCGCGACGCCGGGCATGCCCGGCGTCGTTGCATTCCGGCTGCGCGATGTCTGATGCAGACCGCGCTGCAGCAGTCGAGCATGGCTCGACTCTACAAAATCCTGTCATGACCCGAATTCAGTTCCGCCGCCTGGATGGCATCCTGCTGCTCGACAAGTCGACCGGCATGAGCTCCAACGCCGCCCTGCAGGTGGCCCGTCGCCTGTTCCGTGCCGAAAAGGGTGGCCATACCGGCAGCCTCGATCCGCTGGCCACCGGCCTGTTGCCGCTGTGCTTCGGCGAGGCGACCAAGATTGCCGGTCTGCTGCTCGGCTCGGCCAAGGCCTACGACGCCGAGATCATGCTGGGCCAGACCACCGACACTGACGATTCCGAAGGCCAGGTGCTGCTGCAGCGCCCGGTGCCTTCGATCAGTGCCGAGGCCCTGCAGGCGGCGCTGGCGCCGCTGACCGGCAGCATCCGCCAGCGTGCTCCGATCTATTCGGCACTGAAGCAGGGTGGGGAGCCGCTGTATGTGAAGGCCCGCCGCGGTGACGTCATCGAAGCGCCGGAGCGCGAGGTGCAGGTGCACGCCATCGAGGTGATGGAGCAGCAGCCCGAGCGGTTGCGGCTGCGCGTGACCTGCGGCTCCGGCACCTACATCCGCAGCCTGGCCCGCGACCTGGGCGAGGCACTGGGCTGCGGCGCTCACATCACTGCGTTGCGCCGGCTCTGGGTCGAGCCGTTCCATGAACCGGCGATGGTCACCCTGGACCAGCTGCGGGCGATGGTCGAGGCCGGTGACGAGGCCGGGATGGACGCGCTGCTGCTGCCGCTGGCGGCCGGCCTGGCTGAATACCCGCGGGTCGACCTCGATGCCGACCAGGCCCACCGCTTCTGCGTCGGCCAGCGCCAGCGGGACCTGTCCTGGCCGCATGGCCTGGTGGCCGTGTTTGGCCCGGACGATGCTGTCCAGGGCCTGGGCCAGGTCGATGACAGTGGCCTGCTGGCTCCGCAGCGTCGTTTCAACCTCTGACCGGACCCGGGCGGTTCAGCCCCGGTCCTTGTCCCGGAAGCCCCCGACCGTTACAATTTCGCGGCCGTTTTCCGGCAGCCTGCCTCGCGCAGGTTTCATCCTCGTAGTCCACGGCGAGCCTGGCGGTGCGCGAAGCGCGTTCCTGCCGGCCACGCATCACAGAGAAAAAAGAAATGTCGATCGACACCCAGAAGGTCATTGAAGACAACAAGCGCAGCTCGGCTGACACCGGCTCCCCGGAAGTCCAGGTTGCACTGCTGACCGCGCGCATCGAACTGCTGACCGGCCACTTCAAGACCCACAAGAAGGACCACCACAGCCGCCGCGGCCTGCTGCAGATGGTCAACCGCCGTCGCAGCCTGCTCGACTACCTGAAGAAGAAGGACGTCGAGCGTTACAAGGCCCTGATCGAGAAGCTTGGCCTGCGTCGCTAAGCAACGAATCCCCCGCGGCGCAGCGATGCGCCGCGGTTTTGTTTTGTAGCACCGCAATCCCCGATTCAGGCCGGAACGATCCGGCCACCCGCTGGCGGCAAGGGTCGCCGACGGTCCAAATTCGCAGACAGCATCCCCAAGGACACCCTCCGTGGCAAAAATCACCAAAACCTTCCAGTACGGCAAGCACACCGTCACGCTTGAGACCGGCGAAGTCGCCCGTCAGGCCAGCGGCGCCGTCATCGTCAAGATGGACGACACCGTACTGCTGGTCACCGCCGTCGCCGCCAAGAGCGCGCGCGAAGGCCAGGACTTCTTCCCGCTGACCGTCGATTATCAGGAAAAGTTCTACGCCGGCGGCCGTATCCCGGGTGGTTTCTTCAAGCGTGAAGGCCGTGCGACCGAGAAGGAAACCCTGATCTCGCGCCTGATCGACCGTCCGATCCGTCCGCTGTTCCCGGAAGACTACAAGAACGAAGTGCAGATCATCGCCACGGTCATGTCGCTGAACCCGGACGTGGACGGTGACATCCCGGCCCTGATCGGCGCCTCGGCTGCCCTGGCCCTGGCCGGCACCCCGTTCATGGGTCCGATCGGCGCTGCCAAGGTCGGCTACAAGAACGGCGAGTACATCCTGAACCCGACCGTCAGCGAACTGGCTGACTCGCAGCTGGAACTGGTTGTCGCCGGTACCTCCAACGCCGTGCTGATGGTCGAATCCGAAGCCGCGCTGCTGTCCGAAGAAGTGATGCTGGGCGCCGTGACCTTCGGTCACCGCGAAATGCAGAAGGTCATCAACGCGATCAACGAGCTGACCGTCGAAGCCGGCACCAAGCCGTCGACCTGGGAAGCCCCGGCCAAGAACGACGCGCTGATCTCCGCCCTGAAGGAAGCCATCGGCCCGCGCCTGGGCGAAGCCTTCCAGGTGCGCGACAAGCTGCAGCGCCGCGACGCCATCTCGGCGATCAAGAAGGACGTGGTCGAAACCCTGGCTGGCCGCGTGGCCGCTGAAGGCTGGAACCCGGCCGAGCTGTCGAAGGAATTCGGCGAGCTGGAATACCGCACCATGCGTGACTCGGTGCTGGACACCAAGGTCCGTATCGACGGCCGTGCGCTGGACACCGTCCGCCCGATCGCCGTGAAGACCGGCGTGCTGCCGCGTACCCACGGTTCCTCGCTGTTCACCCGCGGCGAAACCCAGGCCATCGTGACCATCACCCTGGGCACCGCCCGTGATGGCCAGGTCATCGATGCCGTTGCCGGTGAGTACAAGGAAAACTTCCTGTTCCACTACAACTTCCCTCCGTTCTCGGTGGGTGAGTGCGGCCGCATGATGGGCCCGAAGCGCCGCGAAATCGGCCACGGTCGCCTGGCCAAGCGCGGCGTGCTGGCTGTCATGCCGTCGCTGGAAGCCTTCCCGTACACCATCCGCGTCGTCTCGGAAATCACCGAGTCGAACGGTTCCTCGTCGATGGCATCGGTCTGCGGTTCGTCGCTGGCCCTGATGGACGCCGGCGTGCCGGTGAAGGCGCCGGTTGCCGGTATCGCCATGGGTCTGGTCAAGGAAGGCGAGCGCTTCGTCGTCCTGTCCGACATCCTGGGTGACGAAGATCACCTGGGCGACATGGACTTCAAGGTGGCCGGTACCGCTGAGGGCATCTCCGCCCTGCAGATGGACATCAAGATCGAAGGCATCACCGAAGAGATCATGAAGCAGGCTCTGCAGCAGGCCAAGGCTGGCCGTCTGCACATCCTGGGCGAAATGGCCCACGGCCTGACCGCTCCGCGTGAAGAGCTGTCGGACTACGCGCCGCGCCTGCTGACCATCAAGATCCACCCGGACAAGATCCGCGAAGTGATCGGCAAGGGTGGCTCGACCATCCAGGCCATCACCAAGGAAACCGGCACCCAGATCGACATCCAGGATGACGGCACCATCGTCATCGCTTCGGTCAATGCCATCGCTGCCCAGGCCGCCAAGGCCCGCATCGAGCAGATCACCTCGGACGTCGAGCCGGGCCGCATCTACGAAGGCAAGGTCGCCAAGATCATGGACTTCGGTGCGTTCGTCACGATCCTGCCGGGCAAGGACGGTCTGGTCCACGTGTCGCAGATCTCCAGCGATCGCGTCGAGAAGGTCGGCGACGTGCTGAAGGAAGGCGATGTGGTCAAGGTCAAGGTGCTGGAAGTCGACAAGCAGGGCCGTATCCGCCTGTCGATGAAGGCCGTGGAAGAAGGCGACGCCGCCAGCGCCGAGTAATCGACCTCCGGTCGATTACGGTAGGTGTCAACCTTGGTTGACACGCTCCTGGAATCGCTGAAATGAAAAAGCGGGCTTCGGCCCGCTTTTTCTTTGCCTGGAATCCTGTGGATGAGGACCGTTGGTCCTTGCACTTACGCGTCTTCTTCGTCCTCCCCCAGCCACCAGACCTGGCCTGGCTCCGGGTCGCTCATCGGGTGCTCGCGCTGTTCGATGGCCTCCAGCACCCGGCCGGGGGCTGCAGCGACCCACACCGCCATGAGCCTTTCCACCGCAGCCCGGCCCTGTGCGGCCACGCCGAGGTCACGTTCGCGTCTCCATTGGTCTTCATCTGGCGCCTCATCACCATGCTGGTGCGGCGTGCCGTAGCTGCAGCGGCGGCACAGCCGGCGCACGGTAGCCGTCCAGTCCTCGACCATGCCGATGCCGGGCAGGGTGATTGCCTCCAGCGCAGCGATGTCATCGGCCGAATCGCACTGCACGAACACGGTGAAGGTCGCCATGTCCGATGCCTGCAGGCGCTGCATTGCATTGAACACCGGCACCTCGTGTTCGCTGTACGTACGGCGGCCGGTCGAGGCGCCGTCGTGCAGCACGATGTCGCCGAAGCGGAAGCCGCTTTCGGGCAGCGGTACGTTGTCGATGCGTGCACGCACCGGATCGATGCGGCGCATGTACACCACCTCGGCGTCGGACCATGGCGCCAGGCGCACGCAGGCCACGCCGAAGTGGCCCTCGATCGGGCCCTCGCCTTCGGGCAGGGTGATGCCACAGCGGGTCCACTGGCGTCGTGCTTCGGCCCAGTCCGCCATGCCGGTGGCGGCGATGCCGGCATTCCAGGCAGTGGCGACATCGAATTCCCCACGCAGCTGCTCCGATTGCAGGTTGTCCTGCAGTGAGGCAGCCCAGTCGCGCAGGTACTTGTGCGCCAATCCGCGCATGTAATGCAGGTACGGCACCTCCGGAGCGAGTGCGATCAGCTCGCCGAACAGCGCCACCGCCTGCTGCAGGTCGCCTTCGTGGAAGGCGCCGTAGGCGCGTGCCTCCAGGGCCTGGCATTCGTCGAGGGTTTCGTCGTCCAGCAGGTCGCCGTCGTCGAGGTTGTCGTGGTCGGTGCTCATGTCCATGCGCGGTTGAAGGTCCGCGGCTACCTTAGCCGATGCGCGAGCCCGCGAAGGCGGCGTCGGCGTGTGTCCTGCTGCAGTGCATGAGGGTCGTTGCATGACTGGCGCGTTGTCGTCATCCGGCGGGATGCACCTGTCCACTGGACGACATGCCACGACAACCGTCCCACAGCCCCATCCGTTTGCTAACGTGGCTGCGCCTTCGAACCGGGAGATCCCATGTTCCGCCAGACCGTGGCTGCCCTTGCCGTGCTGATTGCCGGTGCCTTGCCCATTGCCGTGCATGCGGCACCCGCGCAGCCGCCGATCTTCGGTGCCTACTACCCCGGTGGTTCGGCCGAGCGCTACCCGGTGTCGAGCATTCCGGCCGAGCGCCTCACCCACCTGTTCTACGCGTTCTCCACCATCGAGGACGGGCGCTGCACGATCGGTGCGGAAGCGCCGAAGAATTTCGCGGCGCTGGCCGAGCTGAAGAAGGCGCACCCGCATCTGCGCACGCTGATCTCGATCGGTGGCTGGGGGGCAGGTGGATTCTCCGATGCAGCGCTGACCGAGGGCAGCCGCAAGCGCCTGGTCGACTCATGCATGGCGCTGTTCTTCGATCGTCATGCTGGCAGTTTCGATGGCGTGGACATCGACTGGGAGTTCCCGGTCAGTGGCGGGCCAAAGGAGCTGGCACACCGCCCGCAGGACCGCGCCAATCTGACCCGGCTCGCGCAGGCGTTCCGCGTGGCCCTTGATGCGCATGGCCGCAAGGCGGGGCAGCCGATGCTGTTGACCGCCGCACTGGCCGCCGGTCGCCTGCAGACCGATGGCCCCTACGATCCAGCCGCAAGCTATGACCTGCCGGCGCTGGCCAAGGTGTTCGATTTCATCAACCTGATGAGCTACGACATGGGCACCGGCTTCTCGGCGGTGTCGACGTTCAATGCGCCCCTGCATGAAGTGCCAGCTGATCCGCTGGCGCCGGAACTGCGGCGCTGGAACAACGTCGCCGGCGCAGTGCAGTACTACCGCGAGCATGGTGTGCCGGCCGACAAGCTGGTGCTGGGCGTGCCGTTCTACGGGCGCGGCTTCAAGGTCACCGGCGATGCACCGGACGGTCTGTATCAGGCCTACAGCGCACCGGCCGATGCCGGCGATTGGCGGGTGATCAAGGCGCGTTATCTCGACCAGCCGGGCTGGACGAAGCACTGGCAACCACAGGCGCAGAGCCCGTGGCTGTACAACGCCGAGCAGAAGGTTTTCATCAGCTATGAAGACCCGCGCTCGATCGGCCTGCGTGCGCAGTTCGCCCGTGAGCAGGGCCTGGCCGGCGTCTTCATGTGGGAGCTGACCGGCGACGACGAACAGGCGAGCCTGCTCAACGCCATGCTGGGTCCCTGGCAGAAGGCACGCATCGGCGATTGAACCTCGCCTGGCTGCGGCGGGTCATGCCTGGCGCAATGCCGCAACGTCATCGACCCGACACCGCACACTACCGCCACGTCCGCAGCGCTACGCTGCGGGCATGATCCATCTCGAACGCCTGGACCATCTGGTCCTCACCGTCGCCGACATCGACCGCAGCTGTGATTTCTACCAGCGCGTGCTCGGCATGCAGGTCGTGCACTTCGGCGCGGGCCGCACCGCGCTGCAGTTCGGCCAGCAGAAGATCAACCTGCATCCGGCCAGCGCCCCGCTACAACCGCATGCGCTGCGGCCCATGCCGGGCAGCGCCGATCTGTGCCTGGTCACGCGCACGGCGACGACCGATGTGCTGGCCCACCTGCAGGCGCAGTCCGTTGCAGTGGAGGAGGGGCCGGTCGCACGTACTGGCGCGCTGGGGCTGATCGAATCGGTGTACTTCCGCGACCCGGATGGCAACCTGATCGAAGTGAGTCGTTACCCCGGCGAGGCATGATCCTGCTTGGGTAGCGTCGAGCTTGCTCGACGGAGCTTGGCGCGAAATCAACAGCTGTCGAGCATGCTCGACGCTACAGGGGGCGTTGCGCGTAACGGTCGGTAGCGCCGGGCCATGCCCGGCGACGGCTCAGTTGGCCCAGACGCTGTTGGGGTCGCCGTTGCGGGCGCGGCGTTGGCTGGCCACAGCCAGGCGGGCGAAGCCGAAGGCCATGGCCAGCGCGATGGCATCGACCCAGAACAGCGGCCAGTGGCCACGCGCGGCAGCACGCCACAGCCAGTCACCATTGAGCGCGCCATGCAGGATCGGCACCAGTGCGGTACTGATCGCCGCCGCCCACAGCAGTTCGCGTGCCGCCTGCGCCGGGCGTCGCAGCGCGGCCCACAGCGCACAGGCCGCCCAGCTGCCGAAGCAGGCCCAGCGGATGCCGTGGTCGACCGCGGACGGTGCCAGCCGCTCCAGCACCAGCGCGGTGACGAACGCGACCGAAATCGCAACGCACAGCCCGATGCAGACGCCGACCGTGGCCCGTGCCATGTTCACCCCGGCACGCGGTTGCTGCGGCTGGCGACGCTTGCGCCGCGATTCGATCCACAACAGGTTGCCGGAGTAGAACAGGAAGGCACCGCCAAGGCCGAGCAGGAAGTACAGCCAGACCACTACGCCGTTGCCGAACTCGCCGAAGTGCAGGGCATAGGCCGCGCTGAGCGTGGCGTGGTTGGCGTCGCGCTGGCCGGGCAGCTGCGAGGCCAGGACGTTGCCGGTGGCCACGTCCAGTGCCACCGCGCCGAGCGGGCCGAGCGTTCCGGTGGATTCGCCGGTGATCTCGATGGTGGCGTTGGCATCGCCGGCGTTGGCCAGCTTCAGGTAGGCCGGTTCGAAATTGGCCACGCCCTGTGCGCGGGCCACTTCAAGCGCGCGTGCATGCAGCACGCGCAGGCTGCCCGGCGGTGCCGGGATGCCGCTGGCGTCGCGCACAGGCGCGGTGTCCATTGCGGTCGGTACCGCCTGCAGGGCCTTGCCGTCGTAGATCAGCGGGTTGAGCAGGGCCATCTGCACGAACACCAGGCAGAGCAGGGCGCCAGTGACCGCGAACATCAGGTGGAAGGGCAGGCTGAGCACGCCGATCACGTTGTGCGCGTCCTGCCACAGTTGCTTCAGGTTGCGGCCCGGACGCAGTGCGAACAGATCACCGAACAGCTTTGGCAGGTGGATCACCAGGCCGCTGAGCAGTGCCATGCCATACAGCAGGCTGACGATGCCCATCACGTAGATGCCGGCCACCGGCAGGCCGAGGCTGTAATGCAGCTCGTTGACCAGTTCGGCCAGCCCGGTCTGTGGCGGCGTCGGGCTGCCGGCGATCTGTCCCGGCCAGGCGTAGCGCCAGCTGCCGTCATCGGCCTGCCAGTAGGCCAGTGGCTGCGGGTGTTCGGTGCCGGGGAAGGTCATGCCGACGTGGCGGCGCGCTTCCGGATGCGCGGCAAGCACGTCTTCCAGCAGGTACTGCGCGTCGTCCAGGCCGGCGGGGAGTGCGGTGGCTGCACCGGGCGTCTGCCACAGCGGCAGGTCGTGGTGGAACAGGGTCAGCGCACCCGCGTAGAAGGCCACGAACAGGCCGAAGCCGGCAACCAGGCCGACCCAGGTGTGCAGGGTGGTGAACGTGCGCAGCGTCTGCGAACTGAACTTCATGGGAAAGGTCTCATTGCACCGCGCCGGTCAGGCGCAGCAGCCCGAGCACGGCAAAGCCGGCGGCGGCGCTGCCGGCCAGCACCAGCCAGGCGCGCAGCGCGCTGCGGAAACTGAACGCCCACAGGGCGGCCAGCATCCATAGCGGGATGAAGGCGATGAGGGTCGGCACCAGCGCCCGTTGCCACGGGCCGGGCGGCAGCCACGCCAGCAGGCCGGTGACGGCGGCGGCCAGGAGGAAGCCGACCACGATGCCGGCGAAGGCGCGCGGCCACATCACGGCGACTCCGTGCCGGGGCGGTGCCAGGCCGCCAGCGCCGGCAGCAGCATGGCGGCCAGCATCCAGGTGCACAGCATCGCCACCAGGCCGGCGGCAAAACCAAGCTCGGCCATCCACAGCCACAGCGCGGCGGCAGCGGCGACCAGGCCGATCTGGCGGCCAAGGCGGCCGGCACGGCGCAGGCGCGGCCAGCGGCAGTGTGGCGAGGCGGCATAGAAGGCCAGCGCCGAGAACATCGCCGCCAGCATGCCCAGGCTGCAGAAGCCGAGCGTGGAAAGGCCGACGGTGATCATCGCGGGCGGCCAGCGTGGCAGCGGGCCGGCGAACGCGGGGCACGGGCGGGGCCGGCGGGAGCCGGTCGGAGCGGGTGGCGCATCACGGGGTCCTGGGGGAAAGCGGGCAGGCTGGCACAGGGCGGCCTGCGCCGACATGGTAATCATTGCAATTTCACGCCGCCAGCGAGGCCCATTCAGCGGACCGTACGGTAGCCCTTGGGCTTTCCGCCGGGCTGGTTTAAGATCATCGCAGAACCCTGACTGGAACAAGGTGGCCCGCGCCCAGCGCCGGCCGAGCGTGCGACATGAGCACTACCACCGCCCACTGTTGACCTGCCCCCGAAGGCCCTATGTTCCAGGCGCCCTCGCGGCGCTTTTTTATTGCCCGGGCGCCGCCCCGGGAACGCTTTCCAGCCCGCCCAGCGGGCCCCGCACGAAGCCACTGCGATGATCAACATTACTCTTCCCGACGGCAGCCGCCGCGAATTCGAAAATCCCGTCAGCGTCATGGAGGTCGCCCAGTCGATCGGCGCCGGCCTGGCCAAGGCCACCATCGCCGGTTCGGTCGATGGCGTGCTGGTCGATGCCAGCGACGTCATCGACCACGATGCCAGCCTGCGCATCATCACCGCCAAGGACGAGGAGGGCGTGGAGATCATCCGCCACTCCTGCGCCCACCTGGTCGGCCACGCCGTCAAGCAGCTGTACCCGGACGTCAAGATGGTGATCGGTCCGGTGATCGCCGAGGGCTTCTACTACGACATCTACTCCGAGCGCCCGTTCACCCCGGACGACATGGCCGCGATCGAGAAGCGCATGGGCGAGTTGATCGCCCAGGATTACGACGTCATCAAGAAGGTGACGCCGCGTGCTGAAGTGATCGAGATCTTCAAGGCCCGTGGCGAGGACTACAAGCTGCGCCTGATCGAGGACATGTCCGACGACATCCAGGCGATGGGCATGTATTACCACCAGGAATACGTGGACATGTGCCGCGGCCCGCACGTGCCGAACACGCGCTTCCTGAAGGCTTTCAAGCTGACCCGCATCTCCGGCGCCTACTGGCGCGGCGACGCGCAGAACGAGCAGCTGCAGCGCATCTACGGCACCGCCTGGGCCGACAAGAAGCAGCTCGAGGCGTACATCAAGCGCATCGAGGAAGCCGAGATGCGCGACCACCGCCGCATCGGCAAGCAGCAGGACCTGTTCCACCTGCAGGAAGAAGCGCCGGGCCTGGTGTTCTGGCACCCGAAGGGCTGGGCGCTGTGGCAGGTGGTCGAGCAGTACATGCGCAAGGTGTACCGCAAGACCGGCTACGGCGAAGTGCGCTGCCCGCAGATCCTGGACGTGAGCCTGTGGCAGAAATCCGGCCACTGGGACAACTACCAGGACGCGATGTTCTTCACCGAATCGGAGAAGCGCACCTACGCGCTCAAGCCGATGAACTGCCCGGGCCACGTGCAGGTGTTCAACCAGGGCCTGCACAGCTACCGCGACCTGCCGATCCGCTATGGTGAGTTCGGTGCCTGCCACCGCAACGAGCCGTCCGGCGCGCTGCACGGCATCCTGCGCGTGCGTGGTTTCACCCAGGACGACGGCCACGTGTTCTGCACGGAAAACCAGGTCGAGGCGGAAGTGACCGCGTTCCACCAGCAGGCGCTGGCGGTCTACCAGCACTTCGGCTTCGATGAGATCCAGGTCAAGATCGCGCTGCGCCCGGAATCGCGCCTGGGCGATGACGCCACCTGGGACAAGGCCGAGGGCGCGCTGCGCTCGGCACTGTCCAGCAATGGGGTGGAGTGGCAGGAGCTGCCGGGCGAGGGCGCCTTCTACGGCCCGAAGATCGAGTACCACCTGAAGGACGCGATCGGCCGTACCTGGCAGCTGGGCACGATGCAGGTCGACTTCATGATGCCGGGCCGCCTGGGCGCCGAGTACGTGGACGAGAACAGCCAGAAGAAGCACCCGGTCATGCTGCACCGCGCCATCGTGGGCTCGATGGAGCGCTTCCTGGGCATCCTGATCGAGCACCATGCCGGCCAGTTCCCGACCTGGCTGGCGCCGACCCAGGTGGTGGTGGCCAACATCACCGACGCCCAGGCCGACTACGTCTCGGGCGTGACCAAAACCCTTGCGGAGCAAGGCTTCCGCGTCAGCTCGGATTTGCGTAACGAGAAGATCGGCTATAAAATCCGCGAGCATACGTTGCAGCGCGTGCCCTACCTGCTGGTCATTGGTGACCGCGAGAAGGAAAATGGGGCTGTGGCGGTGCGTACGCGTTCTGGCGAAGACCTGGGCAGCATGAGCCTGCAGGCCTTCATCGAGCGGCTCCAGGCCGAGGGCGCGTAAGCAAAGGTCCGGTCCGGGGGCACAGGCACCCGGACCGGTTCGATACCCTTGGGAGAACGTAATATCAGCACCCCTGACAACAAACAGAACCGCAAGAATCAGGAAATCCGTGTGCCGCGCGTCCGCGTGATCGGCAGTGACGGAGAAATGATCGGCGTGTTGTCGCGCGACGAAGCGCTGTCCATGGCCGAAGATGAAGGCCTGGACCTGGTCGAAATCCAGCCGCAGGCCGATCCGCCGGTCTGCAAGATCATGGACTTCGGCAAGTTCAAGTTCGAAGCGCAGAAGAAGGCCAGCGAGGCCAAGAAGAAGACCAAGCAGGTCGAGATCAAGGAAGTGAAGTTCCGTCCGGTCACGGACGAGGGCGACTACCAGATCAAGCTGCGCAAGATGCGCGGGTTCCTCGAGGATGGTGACAAGATCAAGGTCAACATCCGTTTCCGTGGCCGTGAAATGAGCCACCAGGAACTGGGCCGCGAAATGGCCAACCGGATCGAGACCGATCTGGGCGAGGACATCGTCATTGAATCCCGTCCGCGCCTGGAAGGGCGTCAGATGGTCATGATGATCGCGCCGAAGAAGAAGACCTGAGGCCTGACGGGCCGCCTTCCGGGGCGCCTGGCTGAATGGTTCAGGGTAGAGGGACGCCATGGGCGTCCCTTTGCTTTTGCAGGAAGCCGGTGAATTGCCGGCGAAAGGGTTGCAGGGGCTGGTGGCAGGGCGGTTTTGCCTGTATCATGCCCGGCTCGACCCACCCAGGACGGGTCGTACGCCGATCATGGCAGGACGGAAAGAGCGGCCCAGGCCGCCGCCAGATCAGTCAGAAACCAGGGTCATATCCCATCAAGGACATTGCAATGCCCAAGATCAAGACCAACCGGGCAGCGGCCAAGCGTTTCCGCAAGACCGCCTCGGGCAAGTACAAGTGCGGCCACGCCAACCGTAGCCACATCCTCACGAAGAAAGCGACCAAGCGTAAGCGTAATCTGCGTCAGACGGGCCATGTCCGTGCAGAAGACGCAGGCCGTCTGGACCGCATGCTCCCTTACCTCTGAGGAACTGAAAAATGGCACGAGTTAAGCGTGGCGTACAGGCGCGTCGCCGCCACAAGAAGATTCTGGATCTCGCCAAGGGCTATTACAACGCCCGTCGCAAGGTCTTCCGCGTCGCCAAGCAGGCGGTCATCAAGGCACAGCAGTACGCCTACATCGGCCGTAAGCAGAAGAAGCGCAACTTCCGTTCGCTGTGGATCACCCGTATCAATGCGGCTGCCCGCATCAACGGCCTGAGCTACAGCCGCTTCATGAACGGTCTGCTGAAGGCCGGCATCACCCTGGATCGTAAGGTCCTGGCTGACATCGCCGTGCACGACGCAGCCGGCTTTACCGCGCTGGCCGAAAAGGCCAAGGGCGCGCTGGCGGCATAAGTCCTTCCCGATGCCGTAACCGTTCACTCGGAACGGTGTCAGGTCAAGGCAATGCATGGGGAAGGGCGCAAGTCCTTCCCCATTCTTTTTTGGGTCCCGGCGAGGCCATGGCGGCAGCGCGGGGACGGCGGTGGCGACAGGGGTCGGCCCTTCGCGCATCGCGATGGCAGATCGACTGGAGTTCCGGCCCCCCATGAGCGACATCCAATCCCTCACCACCCAGGCGCTGGCCGATGTGGCCGCCGCACAGAGCCCCGACGTGCTGGAACAGCTGCGCGTGGCCCTGCTTGGCAAGAGTGGCAGCATCACCTCGCAGCTCAAGCAGCTCGGCGCCCTGCCGGCCGACGAGCGCAAGGCCGCCGGTGAAGCGATCAACCAGGCCCGCGACGCGCTGACCCGCGCGCTGGGCGAGCGCAAGGCGCTGCTGGAAGACGCGGCACTGGATGCGCGCCTGGCCGCCGAAGCCATCGACATCACCCTGCCGGGCCGCAATGGCGACCGCGCCGGCCTGCATCCGATCACCCGCACCCTGGAGCGCATCACCGGCATCTTCGGCCGGCTGGGCTACGAGCTGTCGGAAGGGCCGGAGATCGAGGATGACTGGCACAACTTCGAGGCGCTGAACTTCCCGCCGCACCATCCGGCGCGTGCCATGCACGACACCTTCTACTTCGGCGACGGCCGCCTGCTGCGCACGCACACCTCGGGCGTGCAGGTGCGCTACATGGGCGACCACGCGCCGCCGCTGCGCATGATCGCCGCCGGCAAGGTGTACCGCAGCGACAGCGACCAGACCCATTCGCCGATGTTCCACCAGGTGGAAGGCCTGCTGGTGGACGAGCATTCGACCTTCGCCGACCTGAAGGGCACGCTGGCCGAGTTCGTGCGTGCGTTCTTCGAGCGCGACTTCGAGATGCGCTTCCGCCCCAGCTACTTCCCGTTCGTTGAACCGGGTGCGGAAGTGGACATCGCCTGGCAGCAGCCCGATGGCAGCACCCGCTGGCTGGAAGTGCTCGGCTGCGGCATGGTCCATCCGAACGTGCTGCGAAACGTCGGCATCGATCCGGAGCGCTACACCGGCTTCGCCTTCGGCATGGGCGTGGAGCGCTTTGCGATGTTGCGTTACGGCGTCAACGATCTGCGCGCGTTCTTCGAGAACGACGTGCGCTTCCTCAAGCAGTTCGCGTAAGCGCCGGTCCGTAGAGTCGAGCTTGCTCGACTGCTTCTAAATTCGCAGGCCCAGGCGCATGCGCCGGGCCCACCAGGGTGACACCATGAAATTCTCCGAAAACTGGCTGCGCAGCCACGTCCCGACCCGCGCTTCGCGCGATGAACTGAGTGCGGTGCTGACCGCCATCGGCCTGGAAGTGGAAGAAGTGACCGCGCTGGGCGAAGGCCTCGAGCACGTGGTCGTGGCGCGCATCGTCGACGCCGTACGCCATCCGGAAGCCGACCGCCTGCAGGTGTGCAAGGTCGATGCCGGGCAGGGCGAGCTGCTGCAGATCGTGTGCGGCGCACCGAACGCACGTCCGGGCCTGGTTGCGCCGCTGGCGATGGTCGGCGCGCAGATTGGCGAGCTGAAGATCAAGCCGGCCAAGCTGCGCGGTGTCGAGTCCAACGGCATGCTGTGCTCGGCCAGGGAGCTGGGCCTGGACAACGATGCCTCCGGCCTGCTGGAGCTGCCGGATGACGCACCGGTCGGCCAGGCTCTGGTCGAGTACCTGGGCCTGCCGGACGCCAGCATCGAGATCAAGCTGACCCCGAACCGCGCCGACTGCTTCAGCCTGCGCGGTATCGCCTACGACGTCGCCGCCGCCACCCGCAGCGACGTGCTGGATTTCACCACCGAGACGATTCCCGCCATTGGCAGCCGTGAGCTGGCCATCCAGCTCGATGCCGGCGCTGAGGCGCCGCGTTACCTGGGCCGTGTCATCGAAGGTGTCAACGCCGCTGCCAAGACGCCGTTGTGGATGGCCGAACGCCTGCGCCGCAGCGGCGTGCGCCCGGTCTCGCTGCTGGTCGACATCACCCAGTACGTGATGCTCGAGCTCGGCCAGCCGATGCATGCCTACGACCTGGGCACCCTGCAGGGCAGCATCGCCGTGCGCCGTTCGCGTGCCGGCGAGAGCCTGAAGCTGCTGGACGGCCGCGACGCCGCGCTGGACGACAGCTTCCTGGTCGTGACCGACGCCGATCGTGCGGTCGGCCTGGCCGGCCTGATGGGCGGCTTCGACACCCGCGTCACCGACGCGACCACCGCCGTGTTCCTGGAAGCCGCGCACTTCGCGCCGGCCGCGATCATGGGCCGTGGCCGCAAGCTGGGCCTGCACACCGATGCCGGCCACCGCTTCGAGCGCGGTGTCGACCCGGCACTGCCGCGTACCGCCATCGAGTACGCCACCCGCCTGGTGCTGGACCTGGCCGGCGGTACCCCGGCGCCCGTCACCGAGGCCGTGCGTGAGGCCGATCTGCCGCAGCCGGCAACCATCGTGCTGCGCCGCGCCCGCATCACCCGCGTGCTCGGCATCACCATCGAAGATGCGGAAGTGGAGCGCATCCTGCGCGCGCTGGGCATGGACGTGGTTGCCACCGCCGACGGCTGGCAGGTCACGGCGCCGAGCCGCCGCTTCGACATCGCCATCGAAGAAGACCTGATCGAAGAGCTGGCCCGCATCCACGGTTACGAGCAGATCCCGACCACGCTGCCGGGCGGCGCCTCGCGCGTGGCGATGCCGAGCGAGACCCAGCTGGACGCACTGAGCGTGCGCCGCCAGCTGATCGCCCGTGACCAGCAGGAAACCGTCAATTTCGCCTTCGTCGACGATGCGCTGCTGACCCAGTGGCAGCTGCGCGACGGCCTGGTACCGCTGGCCAACCCGCTGTCGGCCGAACTGGCGGTGATGCGCCCGTCGCTGCTGCCAGGCCTGGTCGCCACGTTGGGCCGCAACGCCGCCCGCCAGATCGGCCGCGTGCGCCTGTTCGAACTGGGCCGCGTGTTCGCCCAGCAGGCCGGCGACGGCCGGCCGGCGCCGCTGGAAACCCCGCGCGTGGCCGCTGCGGTCTGTGGTGATGCACAGGCACTGCAGTGGGGCCTGCCGGCCCGCAAGGTCGATTTCCATGACCTGAAGGGCGATCTGGAATCGCTGGCGGCTGCCAGTGGTGCGGTACTGGAGTTCCGCCCGTCGGCCCGCCCCTACGGCCACCCGGCCCGTTCGGCCGAGGTGTTCCGCGATGGCGTGGCGATCGGCTGGATCGGTCAGATCCACCCGCGTCTGGCCAAGGCAATGGACATCGAAGCCGACGTCTACGCCTTCGAACTGGACCTGGAGCCGCTGACCGCCCGCCGCTTGCCGCGTGCCGGCGAGCTGTCGCGCTTCCCGGCAGTGCGCCGCGACCTGGCATTCCTGGTGCCTGAACAGGTGGCCTGGGCCGATCTCGCGGCCACCGTCCGCCAGGCCGCTGGCCCGCTGCTGCGCGACCTGAACCTGTTCGACCGCTACGTCGGCCAGGGCGTCGAGCCGGGATTCAAGAGTCTCGCTATGGGCTTGATTTTGCAGGACAAGTCGCGCACTCTGACGGACCGCGACGTGGATGCGGTGGTGGCCGAGGCGGTCACTGCCATCGAGCGTGAACATCACGCCCGGATCCGCGGCTGAGCGGGCAGCACTCGGGGGTAGCAGGCAATGGCATTGACCAAGGCGGAGATGGCGGAAAAGCTGTTCGACGAAGTCGGTCTGAACAAGCGGGAAGCCAAGGAATTCGTCGACGCGTTTTTCGATGTGCTGCGTGAAGCATTGGAACAGGGACGTCAGGTGAAGCTGTCGGGCTTCGGTAATTTCGATCTGCGGCGCAAGAACCAGCGCCCGGGTCGCAACCCCAAGACCGGCGAGGAAATTCCGATTTCCGCCCGTACGGTGGTCACCTTCCGTCCGGGCCAGAAGCTCAAGGAGAGGGTGGAAGCTTATGCTGGATCCGGGCAGTAACCGCGAACTACCGCCGATCCCGGCCAAGCGCTACTTCACCATCGGTGAGGTCAGCGAGCTGTGCGACGTCAAGCCGCACGTCCTGCGCTACTGGGAAACCGAGTTTCCCAGCCTTGAGCCGGCCAAGCGCCGAGGCAACCGCCGCTACTACCAGCGCCACGACGTGCTGATGGTGCGGCAGATCCGCAGCCTGCTGTACGAACAGGGCTACACCATCGGTGGTGCACGCCTGCGTCTGGATGGCCCCGATGCCCGCGAGGAATCGGCGCTGAGCAACCAGATCATCAAGCAGGTGCGCATGGAGCTGGAAGAAGTGCTGCAGTTGTTGCGCCGCTGATCCCATTTCCATCGTAATCCGCTATACTTCACGGCCCGCCGCACTGGCGGGCACATCGCAGCATCAGTCGGGGCGTAGCGCAGCCTGGTAGCGCATCTGCCTGGGGGGCAGAGGGTCGTCGGTTCGAATCCGGCCGTCCCGACCACTGTGATGAATCAAGAAGCCTGCGCAGCGATGCGTGGGCTTTTTTGTGCGTGCGGTGTATGCTGCGCGCCACTCGTACTACCGCGGCTGCTGAACCCGGTACTCACGAGAACACATCATGGAATCTGCAAGAAACCGTGCCTGGCGTCGCAGCCAGGCGCGCAACCGTGGTGGCGACCGCGCCACGACCGCCTACAGCTACAAGCCCGAGAAGAACTGGAAGCTGCTGTACACGCGCGATGCCAAGCTCGCGCGCGCACGCCAGCTGGGCTTCACCTATCCGGTGCTCAGCGCCCGCCAATTGCAGGAACAGGAATGATCAACCTGCTGTTCGTCTGCAGCCGCAACCAGCTGCGCAGCCCAACCGCCGAAGCCATGTGGCGACGGCGGCCCGGCTTCACTGCGCGGTCGGCCGGCACCAGCCCGCATGCACGACGCCCCATCGGCCCGGCGGACATCCGCTGGGCCGATGTCATCTTCGTGATGGAGGCCAAGCATCAGCATCGACTGCAGGCCGCGTACGCGCGCCTGCTGGAACACAAGCGCCTGCATTGCCTGGATATCCCGGACGACTATCGCTGCATGGATCCCGTGCTGATGGATCTGCTGGACACCAAGGTGACCGCGTATCTCGATCAGCTGCCGGCAAAGCGGTAGATCAGCTCCGGGTCGCCGTCATCCAGTCCATGCACGATGCCGCTGTCGATGAAGCTCGATGCAACGAGCAGGCGCTGCATGGCGATGTTGGAGGCATTGGTCGAGGTGAACAGCTTGCGCTGTCCACGCTGTGCGATCGCGTGCCGCAGCAGTGCGGCGCCGACGCCCTGGCTGCGCCGCTCGCGCGCGACCATCAGCATTTCGACGAAGCCTTCGCCGAAGAAGTGCTCATGGAGGGTCATGTAGCCAACGATCTCGCGCTCCTGCTCGGCAACATGCACGTTGCCCCGCGCCAACCACTCGCCAATCTGTTCCGCCCGTCGAGGGTCGCTTGCCGCCACGCTGTCGAGTGCGATCAGCGCAGAGGCATCGGCGGGCGTCGCGTCGCGGACGCGCGGCGCAGTCGCAGCGGGCATGGTCGGGCTCCTGACAGGAGGGGCCAGTCTATCGGCTATGCCACAGGTGCAGTCGCACCCGCCGCAGCCAGCGCGTGCTCGGCAGTCAATACACGCGGAACTCGGCCCGGCAGCCGTCGCTGACCCACACGCCGCGTCGGTCCCAGCCCCAGTTCTGGTCCTCGATGCAGGCCGTCACCGACTTCTGCTTGACCAGGCGCACCTCGTGGCGCACACGGATACGGCATTCCTTGTCCTTCTTTTCGTAGGACTCGCAGACCAGGCGCTCGCCATCATCGTCACGGTCCCTGCCGCGGCCCGGCCAGCGTCCGCGCCCATAGCCGTCGGCGACGAACTCGGCGCGGCAGCCGTCGGTCACCCACAACGTGCGGCGGCTCTGGCCCCAGTTCTGGTTCTCCACGCAGCGGGTGACCGACAGTTGCCTGGCCAGGCGCATCGGGCCCTCGATCGGGCATTGCGCGGTCTTGTTGAACTGCGATTCGCAGCGCAGCGCCGGAATGTGATCGGTGTCGTAGTCCTGTGCGGCCACGGTGGTGGCGGCCAGCAGCAGGGCAAGGGAGGTGCCGGTGATCGTCAGCAGCAGGCGATGGGACATGTGCAGGCTCGGTGGGGATGGGGCGGCAAGAATGGCCCAGTCCGGGGCTGCCGGAACGCTTCGTTCCGAAGATGGCTCAGTGGCGGTTTAGTAGTACGCGCGGGCCCATGCAGAGGCTTACATCCCGTATCATCGCTGCACATCCGATCGCATCGGTTTACACCCTCTTACATGTCTCCCACGCCGGTCGGCACAGCCTGTGGCTGTTGTCACTGGCATGCGGCCGGCGCGTGGAGGAGGATGCGCGGACCACGACGACCACAGGGGGTTGCGTTGATCAGCAGTACCGTCATTCATCGCTCGGCCGACGCAGGTGGCGCCGAGGTGCGGGTCCTGGACACCACGTTCAAGGGCAAGCATGTGTTCATTGCCTGGGGCCTGCGCGGGCCGGAACTGACCCGCAGCGCGGACCCGGCTGCCACCGTGGCCGCACGCAAGGCGCTGCACGCGGTTGCCGGCCACAGCGAGGGGCCGCGCAGCCCGGAAGTGTTCATCGCCAACCAGTCGGCGGTGGCGATCACGGTCTATCGCCTGCTTACCGAGGCGCGCTCCGGCGATGCCATCTTTTTCCTGTGCGATTCACAGGCGGTGGTCGAGTGGCTCATCACCGCGCTGGAAGTGCAGGGCGCGGACTGATTCCGCGCTCCGGCGCGCATCGATTCACGCCAGCGCCGCGTCCACCGCAGCCCGTGCGTGCAGTGCAGTGGTATCGAACAGCGGCACTGCGCTGTCTTCCGGTCGTACCAGCAGCATGATCTCGGTACAGCCCAGGATGATGGCTTCGGCACCGCGCGCCACCAGCCTCGCGATCACGCCGGCGTAGACCTGTCGTGAGTGCTCGCTGACCACACCGGCGATCAGTTCCTGGTAGATGATGTCGTGCACGCTGCGACGATCATCGGCTTCGGGAACCAGCACCTCCAATCCGAAGCGATCCTGCAGCCGGCCGCGGTAGAAGTCCTGTTCCATGGTGAAGGCGGTACCGAGCAGGCCCACCTTGCGTGCGCCTGCCTGCACGATGGCCTGGGCGGTGGGGTCGGCGATATGCAGCAGCGGCAGTGGGCAGACCGCCTCGATGCGGTCGGCCAGCTTGTGCATGGTGTTGGTGCAGATCAACAGCAGATCGGCGCCACCGGCCTGCAGGCGCC
This sequence comes from Stenotrophomonas sp. SMYL86, assembly GCF_036320025.1. NCBI lineage: Bacteria > Pseudomonadati > Pseudomonadota > Gammaproteobacteria > Lysobacterales > Lysobacteraceae > Stenotrophomonas > Stenotrophomonas sp. SMYL86. The sequence goes on along the minus strand of NZ_JAWIRU010000007.1, from coordinate 90,157 downwards.
GTGCAGCGTCGGCCATATGGTCGCCCAGCGCATTCCAGTCGCCGTCATGCTGCAGCTGCTTGATGCCGGCGAAATCCACCGACCACAGCAGCAGCTGCGCCGAATGTGCGCCACCGAGGCGCTGCCGCACGTCCTCGTTGATGAGCCGGTAATACTGCGCCGAGCTTTCCCAGCTCATGCCGCCGATCAGGCCAAGGGTCTTCATGCACAGCTCCATGCCGGGGAGCCGTCATTGCAGCACAGCCGATGCGGGAGTTGCACTACACATTAGTGATTGCTAATGTGTTGGTCATGATCGAGAACGCCCTCTTCAAAGCGCTGGCCGACCCCACCCGCCGCCACATCTTCGAAAAGCTGGCCGAGGGCGGGCAGCATGCCAGCGCGCTGCGCGAGGGCATGGCGATCAGCCAGTCTGCGATGTCCCAGCACCTGGCGGTGCTGCGCGATGCCGGGCTGGTGAGCGAACAGCGCCAAGGCCGCTTCGTCCACTACGAGGTCGATCCGCGCGGGCTGGCGCACATCGGCAACTGGCTGCAGCGCTACCGGGCCTACTGGCCCGCGCGGATGGATGCCTTGCAGGATCTGCTGAAGGAGATGGACTGATGGACGATGTTCTGAACGAAGCGGCTCCCGCGTTGGTGATGGAGCAGTGGCTGCCAGCGCCACCGGAACGGGTCTGGCGCGCACTGCGCGATCCGGCGCTGCGTGAGCGCTGGATGCCTGCGGCCGATCTTGCCGATCCGCAGCCCTGCCTGTGCGAGGAGGGGCGGGAGCTGGGGTTCCGCCTGCGCGATGCGCAGCCTCCGCATCTGCACAGCCTGGTGTGTTTCCAGCTGCGCGCGGATGACGGTGGGGGGACGGTGCTGACCATCGTGCATCGGCTCACCGACCTGCGCGCGCTGCTGCCGTTGGCCGCCAACGACGATCATCGCACCATGATGCGCGCGGCCTGAGCCGGCGCCTGGATCAAACGCTACAGGGAGCAGGCACATGCGGGACAGAATGCAGCTGATACCGATGGTGGTGGAACGCAGCGAGCGCGGTGAGCGCTCCCATGACATCTACTCGCGGCTCCTGCGCGAGCGCATCATCTTTCTCAACGGCGAAGTCGATGACACTGTGTCGGCGCTGGTCTGCGCGCAGCTGCTGTTCCTGGAATCGGAAAACCCGGAGAAGCCGATCCATCTGTACATCAACTCGCCGGGTGGAGTGATCTCCAGCGGCCTGGCGATGTACGACACCATGCAATACATCTCGGCCCCGGTGCATACGCTGTGCATGGGCACCGCGCGGTCGATGGGTTCGTTCCTGCTGATGGCCGGCGAGCCCGGTCACCGTGCGGCGTTGGCCAATGCCAGCCTGCATGTGCATCAGCCGCTGGGCGGGGTGCAGGGCCAGGCGTCGGACATCTTCATCCATGCCGAGGAAATGCAGCGCACCAAGCAGCGCATCACCCGGCTGTATGCGCAGCATTGCGGACGCAGTGTCGAGGAGGTCGAGCAGACCCTGGACCGCGATCGTTTCATGAGTGCCGAGCAGGCATGCGAATGGGGCTTGATCGATCAGGTACTGGTACGGCGCGACGCGCTCGCGGCCTGATCCTGCCTCTGTAACCACCGCATCCATGCTGCGCTGTGTGTGCCGCGCCAGGCCGGCGCACTCTATGCTGGTGGGATCTTCTGAAGTGGATGTCCGATATGGCCCTGCATACCTGGTGGTGGTTCCTCGCCACGGTGTTCGTTCTGTGTGGTACGCCGGGGCCGAACATGCTGCATATCCTCGGTCGCAGCGTCGGGCTCGGCTTTCGCGGTAGCGTGCCGGCGATGGCTGGCTGCCTGCTGGCGATGCTGCTGGTGCTGGCGGCCTCCGCAGCAGGCCTGAGTGCGCTGCTGCATTCCTCGCCGATGCTGTTTGAGGTGCTGCGCTATCTGGGCGTGGCCTATCTGGCCTGGCTGGGCCTGAAGGCATGGCGTGACAGTTGCCGGCCGGCACCACCGGTGACGGTCGATGCCGCGCTGCCGGTTGCGGCGTCGCTGGGCGCGTGGAAGGTGTTCCGTGGTGGCCTTCTGGTGGGCCTGAGCAATCCCAAGCTGCTGCTGTTCGCTGCGGCGTTCCTGCCGCAGTTCGTCGACCCGTCGCGTGGCCAGGCGCTGCAGTACAGCGTGCTGGTCGCCACCTTCGCCGGCTGCGAACTGTTCTGGTACGTGATGTATGCCGCCGGTGGCCATGGCCTGCGCCGATGGTTGGCCAAACCCTTCGCGCGGCGCTGGTTCGAGCGGCTGGTGGGCAGCGTGTTCCTGGCCTTTGCGGTGGCCCTGCTGCGTTTCCGCCCGCGCTGATTCACGCCGTGCACGCGGCCTGTTCACGACTGCCGCATCGGCTACGGCCTAGCCTGATCATCCAGTACGCAGTCCCCACGGGGAAAGGTTTGACATGATCAAGTGGGCCATCATCTTCGCCATCATCGGCGTCATTGCGGGCGTGCTCGGCTTCGGCGGCATTGCCGGCGCCGCGGTCGGCATCGCCAAGTTCCTGTTCTGGGCCGGCATCATCATCGCCGTGGTGCTGTTCCTGCTCGGCATGACCGTAGCGAAGAAGGTCAGCTAGCGTTGATCGCGCAGCAGCGTACTCAGTGTGCGCTGCTGCGCGAGAACAGATTGATCACCAGTACGCCAGCACAGATCAGGCCGATGCCGATCAACGCCGGTGCATCCAGGCGCTGCTTGAACACCACCAGCCCGATCAGCGAGATCAGCACGATGCCGACGCCGGACCAGATCGCGTAGGCGATGCCGGTCGGGATCGACTTCATGGTCATCGACAGCAGGTAGAAGCACAGTCCATAGCCGACCAGCGCGCCCAGTGTCGGCGCCAGCCGGCTCATGCCGTCGGATGCCTTCAGCAGCGACGTGGCAATTACTTCCAGCACGATGGCAGCGGCAAGGTAGAGGTAGGGATTCATTGAGCGCTCCTGCTTACTGCGGGTCGCATAGTTTCAGGGCCTGTTCGGCCATCGCCAATGCGTTGGCGCGTTCTTCCTCGTCCAGCGGTCGCCCATAGGCCGTGGCCCAGTAGCCATCGGCAGCGCAGCGCGCCGCATACAGTCGGGGATCGTTGGCTTCGCCGGCGAACTCGGCCAGCATCGCACGCTTCCAGGTACGCCAATGCGCGAGCAGGGCTGGTTCCATCAGGTTGCCCAGGGTCAGGCCGATGTCGTTGTCCTGTTCCTGCTGCAGCAGATGCTCGAAATTGGCCTGCACATAGGCGCGGCTGAAACGGCCATGCCGTTCGGGGTTTTCCTGCAGCAGGGCACGCACCCGCGCTTCGAATTCGCCGATGAGCGCTCCGATGGCTTCATCCACCAGTGCCTGCTTGCTGCTGAAATGATGGAACAGCGCACCCTTGCTGACACCGGCGGCCTGTGCGACGTCCTGCACGGTCAGCGCGGCCAGGCCATTACGGCCGATCACTTCAATGGTGGCCTGCAGCAGTGACTGGCGCACGCTGTCGGGCGCCTTGCGGCGCGAACGGGAGGGGGATGCGGACATGGCGGGAAGAAACCGACTGGACGGTACGATTGTAACGCAGGCCCGTGGTGTCACCGCGCTGCCGGCCAGGGCCGGCAGCGGAACCGTCATGCGTCGATGCGGGCGAAACGCGGCTGCGGTCCGTGTTCGCCCGGTACCTGTTCGACGAACATGGCATACGGGCGCACCCACAGGCCGCCTTCGCCATAGAGCGCGCGATACAGCACCAGTGGCTCCAGCGTCTCGCTGCTGCGGACGATATCGAGCACGTCGTACTCGCCGCCCTTGAAGTGGCGGTAGCGACCCGGGGCCAGGGTGGGTAGCGGGCTCAGCTCAGCCATGGGGTGCGCGCCTCACTTGCGTGCCGGGCTGGCCGGCTTCGCGCAGTAGGCATCGATGGCCTCGGCGGTATTGGCCAGGCCCTGTGCCTGTGCCAGTTCCCACGGGCGTTCGCAACGCTGGCTGTGCTCGCACCACTGGTAGCCGGCCGAACCAATGCATCCGTGGGCATCGCGATCGCCGCCCACCTTCGGTATCGCAGACGAGGTGGGCGCCGCATCGGCATGTGCGGCGGCGTCGTGCTGGTTGGCGCACGCGGTCAGCACCAGCAGGGCTGGAATCAGAAGAAGCGCTTTCATCGGGCGGGCTCCGTGCCTAAAGCGACAGTGTCTGTCGCAAATAGCCCTCCAGCAAGCGCTCAGTGCATGGCGGCGCGGATCAGCTCTTCAATCAGCACCAGATAGCTGGCCACGAAATAGAACTTCAGCAGCGTCCAGCGCTGCTGCGAGAAGAAGGTGCGCATGTGGAAGGGGCCCCTGTTGGTGACGGTAGTGTGAAGCTCCGTCAACTCCGTGACAAGGGTCACGGAACGCCTTCACTAAACAGCCTCAGGGATGTGAGGGTTGGGAAGCGCCCGACCGAATCCTGAGGCGTTTTCGTACAAATCTGATGGGCCATCTCCGACGCGATCGATAGCCTGAGGGTGTACTGGCACGTGGCCCTGCCGCCTGTCACCGCCTCTTTCCTTCCGCAGGAGCTTCTCATGGTCTTTACTGTCCAATGCACTGCCCGGCACTGGTCCGTGTTGCATCCGAAGGCGGGTGACGCCACCCGTTACGCCCGCGGTGCCGATGCCTTCGACGCGGCCGCTGCGCTGGCCCTCGAGCACCATCGTCGCACCGGCCAGCGCAGCACGGTCCGGGTCGAGGCGCTCGGCAGCACCGTGGATGCGCTCCATATCGGGGAGTGACGCCACCGGCCGAGGCGCAGTCAGCCACGGTTGAGTTGTTTGAATGGGGAAAAAACCGCCGTGGGGCGCCCCCCTGTGCGCCGCGCCACGAATCCCGGATGCTTGCGCCATCGTATTCATCCGGAGATTCCGATGGGCAAGGCACTCACCTGGCGCACCCTGGCCTGCACGCTGCTGCCGATGCTGGCGGCCGCAGGCGGCGCGCAGGCGCAGAGCTATGGCTACGGTTATGACGACGATCGCTATGGCGGTCGTGATGGCGGCGGCATCGTCCGCTGCGAATCGATCAAGAACCGCAGCAATGAATGCCGTCTGGAAGGCCGTGCCCGGATGATCCGCCAGTTGTCCGGTTCGCCGTGCGTGGAAGGCGAGACCTGGGGGCAATCGCGCTACGGTGTGTGGGTCACCCAGGGCTGCCGTGCCGAGTTCGTTGGCGAGTACCGCCGTGGCGGTGGCTGGGGTGGTGGCCATGGCAACGGCTGGGGCAACGGTGGCAATGGCTGGGGCGGGGGTGAGGTGATCACCTGCCATTCCAACGGCCACCGCCAGGAGTACTGTGATGCCCGCATCCGTCGTGGTGTGCGCCTGGTGCGTCAGGATTCACGCAGCGCCTGCATCGAGGGCCAGACCTGGGGCTGGAACCGTCGTGGCATCTGGGTCAGCGACGGCTGCCGGGCGCAGTTCCAGGTGAATTGAGCTCGCCCATCGAAAATCAGAATAATCTGATACAGCTCACATTTTGAACGTCGTATCTTCTGTGATCAGGGCACCCCTGCGTGCCCCTGATCCGTCGCGATGAAGTCTGCCGTAACCGGCACGCCCGTCCCGCCACCGTCGATACGCTGCCTCAAGGAGTGAGCTGCATGTTGATCCGCCTGCAATGCGAGCAACGCCAATGGCGCGTGCTGCACCCGGACCGGCCGGAACCGATCGAGTTCCGCGATGGTGCCCGGGCCTACGATTTCGCTGAAACCCTTGCACGCCTCCACTTCGTCGACACCGGGCAGCGCGCTGCGGTGCGGGTGGAGGCCAGCGGTGCGTTCGTGGAAGCGGTCAGCTACGGCTGAGGGTTGGGGTTTCCGGCCAGATCATCGTTCCGGAGCCCGCTAGCCACGCACGGCGTGGATCTACTTTGCATCTGTCTCCACGCATGGCGTGGATCGACCCCTGTTCCGCAGTAGATCCACGCCATGCGTGGATCTACTGGTGGTGACCGGCCTCAGCCTGCCGCGCTGAGCGGCGGGGTCCCGGCAGCCAGCTGCGGCCAGCGCTTGAGCACCGCCGCGCGGATGCCCGCCGCATCGATACCGGCTTCGGCCAGCAGGTCCTCACGGCTTGCGTGGTGCTGGTAACTGTCGGGCAGGCCCAGGTGCAGGATCGGGCGCAATACGCCTTCGGCGTTGAGCAGTTCGCCGACGCCGGAGCCGGCGCCGCCGGCCACCACATTGTCTTCGATTGTGACCAGGCCCTCGTGCTGGGCGGCCACGGCCAGCACCAGCTCGCGGTCCAGCGGCTTGATGAAGCGCATGTTGACCACGCTCAGGCCCAGTTCGCGGCCGACCTGTTCGGCGGCGGCCACGGTGCTGCCAAAGGCGAGCAGCGCGACGCGGCTGCCCTGCAGGCGCAGCTCGCCCTTGCCGATCGGCAGGGTCGACAGGTCGGTACCGGCGGCAACGCCGGTGCCGGTGCCGCGCGGATAGCGCACGGCAGCCGGGCCCGGATGCTGCAGGCCAGTGCTGAGCATCTGCCGGCACTCGGCTTCATTGGACGGAGCCATCACCACCAGGTTCGGCACGCAGCGCAGGAAGCTCAGGTCGAGGTTGCCGGCATGGGTGGCGCCGTCCGGACCGACCACGCCGGCGCGGTCGATCGCGAACAGCACGTCCAGGTCCTGGATGGCCACGTCATGCACCAGCTGGTCGTACGCACGCTGCAGGAAGGTCGAGTAGATCGCCACCACCGGCTTGCCACCCTGGGTGGCCATGCCGGCGGCGAGGGTGACCGCGTGCTGCTCGGCAATTGCCACGTCGAAATAGCGTTGCGGGTATTCCTTGCTGAAACGCACCAGGCCGGAGCCTTCGCGCATCGCCGGGGTGATGCCGTACAGGCGTGGCTCGGCAGCGGCGGCATCGCACAGCCAGTCGCTGAACACATCGGTGTAGGTCGGCTTCTTGGCACCGGCCTTGGCCACCAGTCCCTTGTCCGGATCGAACGGGCCGACGGCGTGGTAACCGATCTGGTCGCCTTCGGCCGGCTCGTAGCCCTTGCCCTTGGTGGTCATCACGTGCAGCAGCTTCGGGCCCTTGGAGGCGCGCAGCGTCTTCAGCGTGGACAGCAGGGCCGGCATGTCGTGGCCGTCGATAGGACCGGTGTAGTGGAAGCCCATTTCCTCGAACATCGTGGACGGCACGAACATGCCCTTCCAGTGTTCTTCCCAGCGCTTCACGAAGCGCGCCGGGTTGTTCTTCTTGTCGCCGAGGATCTTCTTGCCGCCTTCGCGCAGCGCATTGAGCGTGCGGCTGCCGGTGGCGCGGCCGAGCATCTTGGTCAGACCGCCGACCGCCTCGGAGATCGACATGTTGTTGTCGTTGAGGATCACCAGCAGGTTCGGCTCGGGCTCCATGCCACCGGCGTGCATCAGCGCTTCGAACGCCATGCCGGCGGTCATTGCGCCATCACCGATCACTGCAACGACCTGGCGGTTGTCGCCTTCGGACTGGCGGGCGATGGCCATGCCGAGTGCGGCCGAGATCGAGGTCGAGGAGTGGCCGACGCCGAAGGTGTCGTACTCGCTCTCTTCGCGCTTCGGGAACGGCGCGACGCCGTCCTTCTGCTTGACGGTGTGGATCTCGTCGCGGCGACCGGTCAGGATCTTGTGCGGGTAGGTCTGGTGACCGACGTCCCAGACCAGCTGGTCCTGCGGAGTCTGGTACAGGTAGTGCAGGGCCACTGTGAGTTCGATCACGCCCAGGCCGGCGGCGAAGTGGCCGCCGCTCTTGCCCACCGACTCGATGAGGTAGGCGCGCAGTTCGTCGGCGACCGCCCTCAATTCGGATTCGTCGAACGTGCGCAGGTCATCCGGTGTCTGGATGCGCGCGAGGCGGGGATAGCGGGCAGAGTCGATCATCATGTTCGCACTTGTTCTGAACGCCCATTTTCGCCCTCAAACGGGGGTGGGGCAAGCAAACGCCGCCGCCCGTGACAGGACGGTGAGGGTTGCATTTTCAGCGATTCAGGTGCTCAGTTTTGACCGCTTGGGCAATTGCGCCTTCAGGAAGGCCATCTGGTCGGCCAGGATGTTGCGGTTGGACAGGATCAGGTGCTCGATCCAGCTGGGCCGGTAAGGCACCGCCAGCAACGGCATTCCGGCCTGCTGGGGGGTGCGGTCGCTCTTGCGCGAGTTGCAGTGGAAGCAGGCGGTGACCACGTTTTCCCAGCAGTCCAGGCCACCCTTGGACAGCGGCATGACGTGGTCGCGGGTGAGCGTGGGGCGGTTGAACTGCTGGCCGCAGTACATGCACAGGTGTGCGTCGCGGGCGAACAGGGCCGGGTTGGTCAGGTTCGGCGTGGGGTCGATCGCGCGGGAGCGGGCGTGGCCGCGGGCGGCGATGATCGGGTGCAGGTCCATGCCGCTCTGCAGGCCGCTGAAGCGGTTGGTGCCGCCGTGGATGTGCAGGCAGGGATCGCCGAGTGTCCAGGCGACGGCTTCGCGGGCGTAGAGGCACGCCGCATCCTGCCAGGTGATCCAGTCCAGTACGCGTCCGTGGGCATCAAGCGAGAGCAGCCGGACCGAACCGGGGCGATGCAGCGTCGTGGCGTTGGGCGATGCTTCGGCGCCCGGAGCAGAAAACGGAGCTCCGGCTTCGATCAGACCCAAGCGTGTAGTGTCTGTCTCCATCGGGAGAACAGCTTATACCTGAATGTTGACGATTTGTGTATCGCCTGTCGGCGATACGCAAATCGCAACGATTCAGGTCCGCGCATTCCGCATCCCAGCCCGCCGATGGCGGGTTGGGATGCCCACGCATTCCTCCTATCCCCTGCGCCGTCGGCGCGCCCCCCCTTAACAAAGGGGGGCTCTTCTCCAGAGAGATCCCGGTGGTTTCCATCCACGCGTGGCGTGGATTTACCGTGTCGACCAAGGTCGACACCTGCCAACAGCCGAGTGAACCTGTCAGAGGCGGGGCGGTGTGGGGTGGCAGGACCGTTGGCGCCATGGATGGCGCCATCGAGCCCCCAAGGATGGGTTTACGGCGTGTCCTGCCAGGCCACACCGTCACGCCATCCCCCGGAATGCAGTTGTTGCCGTTGATGTTGCTGTTGCGGTGGCCGGCCAGCGGCCGGCACTACCGCGGGTGCCGGGCGCAGTCCGGCTCAGGCGCCGAAGCGCTCGTCGTCCATCGCCATCAGCGGGGCGGCGCCCGCCTGGATGGCGGCGGCGTGGCTGAGGGTGCGCGGCAGCACGCGGGCGAAGTAGAACCGTGCGGTCTCGCGCTTGCCCTGAGCGAAAGCGGCGCCATGCGCGCTGGCATCGGCGGCGGCCACGCTGCGGGCCCACCAGTAAGCCAGCACCACGTAACCCGAATAGAACAGGTAGTCGTAGCTGGCCGCGCCGAGTTCGTCCGGATTGGAAGCCGAACGCTGCAGCACATCCATGGTCAGCTTGCCCCATTCGGCGGCCTTGGCGCGCAGCGGGCCGATGAACTCGGCCAGCGCTTCGTTGCCCTCGTTGGCCTTGGCGAAGGCTTCGATCTCGGCCAGCATCAGCTTCAGGCCGGCGCCCTGGCTGGACGCGGTCTTGCGGCCGATCAGGTCCAGCGCCTGGATGCCGGTGGTGCCTTCATACAGCGTGGTGATGCGCGCATCGCGGGCCAGCTGCTCCATGCCGTGTTCGCGGATGTAGCCGTGGCCACCGAAGCACTGCAGGGCGTTGTAGGTGTTCTCGATGCCCCATTCGGTCTGGCAGGCCTTGGAGATCGGGGTCAGGAAGCTCACCAGGGTGTCGGCGCGCTCGCGCTCGGCGGCATCCTCGGCGTGGTGGGCGACGTCGATCAGGGTGGCGGCGTGCAGGGCCAGCAGGCGGCTGCCCTCGACCAGTGACTTCACCGTCAGCAGCATGCGGCGCACATCCGGATGGACCAGGATCGGGTCGGCCGGCTTGTCCGGGAACTTGGCGCCGCTCAGGGCGCGCGACTGCAGGCGCTCACGGCTGTACTTCAGTGCGTTCTGGTAGGCGCGCTCGGACAGGCCGATGCCCTGCAGGCCGACGCCCAGGCGCGCGGTGTTCATCATGGTGAACATGGCCTGCAGGCCCTTGTGCGGCTGGCCGACCAGGTAGCCCTGCGCACCATCGAAGTTCATCACGCAGGTGACCGACCCCTTGATGCCCATCTTGTGCTCGATCGAGCCGCAGCGCAGTGCGTTGCGCTCGCCGACGTTGCCTTCGCGGTCGACCTTGAACTTCGGGGTGACGAACAGCGAGATGCCCTTGGCACCCGGAGGGGCGTCGGGCAGCTTGGCCAGCACCAGGTGCACGATGTTGCCGGTCAGGTCGTGCTCGCCGGCAGTGATGAAGATCTTGGTGCCGGTGATCGAGTAGCTGCCATCGGCATTCGGCTCGGCCTTGGTCTTGAGCAGGCCCAGGTCGGTGCCGCAGTGCGGCTCGGTCAGGCACATGGTGCCGGTCCAGCGGCCCTCGATCAGCGGCTTCAGGAAGGCCTCGTGCTGCCAGGCCTCGCCGTGCTGCTTCAGCGCTTCGATGGCGCCGTGCGAGAGCAGCGGGAAGTTGCCCCACGCCAGGTTGGCGGCGTTGATCATCTCGTTGAGCGGCACGCCCAGGGTGTGCGGCAGGCCCTGGCCGCCCAGCTCCGGCGAGGCGGTCAGGCCAGTCCAGCCGCCATCGACGAACTGGTCGTAGGCCTGCTTGAAGCCGGGCGGGGTGGTCACTTCACCGGAGGCCTGGTCGAGTACGCAGCCGATCTCGTCGCCGACGCTGTTGAGCGGGGCCAGCACGGTGGCGCTGAAGCGGCCGGCTTCTTCCAGCACGGCATCGACCACGTCGGCGGTGGCGTCGGTGAAGCCCAGGCGGGCGAACAGGGGTTCGACCTTGAGCACATCGTGCAGGGCGAAACGGAGGTCGGAAAGCGGGGCGGTGTAGCTGCTCATCGGTACGTCTCGATTTGATCAGGGACAGGGGGAGCGGCGCCGGGCGCCGCGGCGGAAAGCGGGAGTCAGCGCAGCACGCCCGGCAGGCCCGGGGCCTGGTTGAGGGTGCTGCGGCTGCTGATGTCGAAGCTGCGCTGCTTCTTTTCCTGCGGCGTTGCTGCCACCGTTCCCTTCAGGCCATAGGCCAGGGTGCGGTTGCTGGCCAGCGCATCGGCCACCACCAGGCGTGCGGCCGAGCTGGGCACCAGATCGACCTGGATGACGTCGGCCGAGGTGCCGCCGATGGAAATGCCCGGCTTGGCCTGCAGGGTGCCGGCGTCGCTGTCGCCGACGGTCAGCGCCAGCGCGACGTCATCGAAAGTCATGGGCATGGAGCTGTAGTTCTGCAGGCGCAGGGCCACGGTCCAGTTGCCGTCGGCGCGCACGGTCAGCTGCTGCAGGCTGGCCGCCGGTTCCGAAACACGCTTGACGATGCCGTTGTTGCAGGCAACAAGGGCGAGGGTGCACAGGACGATCAAGGCGATACGGAAGCGGTGGAGCATGGGCGCAGGTCCTCTGGAGGGGTGCGTTGGATAAGCATACTACGGCGTATGGTCGTTTGGATCGCCTGTGGCGACCCGTCGCAGAGGGTAGCGCGTGAAGATGGCGGCCGGGCGTGCGCGGCGCCGGATGGCGCGCGCGTGGTGCGCCGGATGCGGCACGGTTCAGTCGGCGGGCGTATCGCGAATCGGAGCCATCAGGCGCAGTGGGCCGAGGTCGTAGCCCATCGTCTCGGCTTTCTCTTTCAACTGTTCGAACCGGGTGCGATCCATTTCCGGCAGGCGCGAGAGGATCCACAGGTACTTACGGTCCGGCTCACCGACCAACGCCCACTGATAGTCCGGGTCCAGTGCCAGGACCCAGTAGTCGGCCCAGACCAGCGGCACCCAGCTCAGCCAGTCCGGCACGAAGCGCACCTGCAACTGGCCTGGATGGCCGGCAACCGGGCGTGCAACGCCTTCAGCAACCACGCGTTCTCCGTCGCCGTTGCGGCAGGCATTGGTGACACTGATGCGGCCATCGCGGCGCAGCCCGTAGTTGGCGGTGATCTCGCCGACGCACTGCTTCTGGAACGACACCGGAAGATGCGCGATCTCGTGCCACTGGCCTGCGTAGCGGTCGATGTCCAGCGTGTCGACTGCGCGCACCGGTTCGGCGGCGATCACCGGGGAGGCGGCCAGCAGCAAGCAGGCGAGCAGGGCGGGGCGCAGAGGCATCGGCAGGCTCCAGGCAGGAGTCCTGAGCTTAGGCGAGCGGCCACGGGCGCGTGTAAAGGTTCCATGCGCCGGCACCATTGCCGTCGTCAGTTGCGGCTACTGCTCGAACGGGCGTTGACTGCGCTCGTCGCCGTCAAAGGTAAGTGTCCGCGTATGCAACGTGCCGCTGCCCATATCCCATTTGAAGGTGTCCAGCCCTCCGCCGCCAGTTCCCTTGGAATGCAGGCGTACTGCGCCGCGGGTCAGATTGTCGGTCAGCAGCAGTTGCGCGGAGCCGTCGGCGTCCACACGGAGTCCGGCCCGGTCCCGCCACCGGTCCTCGCCCTGTCCCTTCGGGGCGTCCAGAGCAAGAGCGACGCTGTTGTCCTCGAACGTGCTCAGGCCGCCTCGCTCGGCGCCGGAAGCGTCGAAAATCAGGATGCCGGCAGCGCGGCTTCGTCGCCCTTCTTCTACGCTGTCCTGGCCAATCTCCACCCGTACCACGCCGTGCTCGTCGAGTACCTGCAGCTGCCGCGTGCTCAAATGATCGACGTGTAATGGGGCATCGCGCTGCGAAAGCAGCCAGGCCGTGACTGCGGCCAAGCCAAGCAACAATACGGACAGCCCGGCAACCAGCCATTGCAGGCGACGCAGCGATTGCCGTAGTTGGGACAGGGAAGGGGTGTCATCCATGTCATCAGTGCTCCATGCAGTGAACCAAGGACGGTACTACAGAGACGGCAGGCACGATCGCGCAAAAAAAAAGACCTGCATTTCTGCAGGTCTCTGAAGATGGTGGCCGAAGACGGAATCGAACCGCCGACACGGGGATTTTCAATCCCCTGCTCTACCAACTGAGCTACTCGGCCAAATTGTGTGGCAACCGTGATCAAACCCGGTTTCCGGAAAAAAAAGACCCGCATTTCTGCAGGCCTTCGAAAGTGGTGGCCGAAGACGGAATCGAACCGCCGACACGGGGATTTTCAATCCCCTGCTCTACCAACTGAGCTACTCGGCCACATGTTTCGTTGCAGCGAGGTCGCTGCCAAGGACGCGTATATTACGGAGGTCGGCTGCCTTCGGCAAGCGTTTTGCCAAGATTTCTTCACATTGCCGTCTGCGCGCTCGCAAGTGCTTGATCCTCCGTTCTGGGGCGGGGCGTGGCCAGTCGATCATCGTCTGCGGTGGAAATCAGCAGATCGCCGCGATCGCCAAAGCTGCAAGGGCAAGGGCTGCGCCGGACCTGCGCCGGTCCGGGCGATGGAACGCTGTTTTCGTGGCCGCCATCGGGGATGGCTGCGGCGTAGTGTCGGCACTCCTTTCCTGATGCTGGCAACAGCAGAGACCTGGCCATGTCCGATCCCTCGACCACCTCCCGCATCGTGCTTGCGTCGCGTCCGCAGGGGGCGCCAAGTGCAGCCAACTTCCGCCTGGAACAGGTTGCGTTGCCGTCATTGGCCGATGGCGAGGTGCTGCTGCGCAACCGCTACCTGTCGCTGGACCCGTACATGCGTGGACGCATGGACGAGGGCCCCTCGTATGCCGCGCCGGTGGCGGTGGGCGCGGTGATGGAAGGGCAGACCGTGGCCGAGGTGCTGCAGTCCAACGCCGAGGGAGTAGCCGCAGGTGAGCTGGTGCTGGCGCCGGGGGGCTGGCAGACCCACGCGGTGCTGCCGGCCAAGGCACTGGGGCGCCGCCTGGACCCGGCCGGACTGCCGCTGAGTACCGCGCTGGGCGTGTATGGCATGCCCGGCTTCACCGCCTATTCCAGCCTGCATGAAATCGCCCGTTTGAAGCCGGGCGAGACGCTGGTGGTGGCTGCCGCGACCGGGCCGGTGGGCGCGACCGTGGCCCAGCTGGCCAAGCTGCAGGGCGCGCGCGTGGTCGCCATCGCCGGCGGCGAAGCCAAGCGTGCCTATCTGCAGACGCTGGGCGTGGACGTGGCGCTGGATCATCGCGCCGCTGATTTCGCCGCGCAGCTGCGTGCGGCGGTGCCCAGGGGTATCGACGTGTATTTCGAGAACGTAGGCGGGCACGTGCTGGATGCAGTGCTGCCGCTGCTCAACGACTTCGCCCGCATTCCGGTGTGCGGCACCATCGCCACCTACAACGAGCGGGGCGTCGAGCAGCCCGGCCCGGACCGGTTGCCCGCACTGTTCAGCCAGATCCTGCGCCAGCGCCTGACCGTGCGTGGTTTCATCGTGCACGACTTCAACCACCTGTGGCCGGAGTTCGAACGCGAGATGCCGCAATGGCTGCGCGACGGCCGCGTCCAGTACCGCGAGGATGTGGTGGAAGGGCTGGAGAATGCGCCGGATGCGTTCTTCGGGCTGTTGCAGGGGCGCAACTTCGGCAAGCTGGTGGTGAAGCTGGATTGAGGCCTTGGCGGTGTGCCGACCAAGGTCGGCACCTACGGGAAGCTGGGTGTGCCGACCAAGGTCGGCACCCACTTCAGGCAGTCGAGGCCTTTTCCCGGCGCAGCAGTTCGCGCTTGCGCGCTACGCCCCAGGCATAGCCGGACAGGTCGCCATCGCGGCGCACCACGCGGTGGCAGGGCACGGCCACCGCCAACGGATTGCTTGCGCATGCGCGTGCGACGGCACGGCTCGAGCGCGGCGCGCCGATACGCGCGGCGATATCCGCATACGAGGCAGTCTGCCCGCGCGGAATCTGCTGCAGTGCCTGCCACACCCGTTGCTGGAACGCGGTGCCACGGATATCCAGCGGCAGCGTGGCGCCTCGCGAAGGATCCTCGACCAGGCCTACGACCTGTGCCACCAGTTGCTCGTAGCCCTGGTCGGCGCCGACCAGTTCGGCTTGGCGGAAGCGTTGCTGCAACGACTGCAGCAGTGTCTCCGGATCGTCGCCGAGCAGGATCGCGACCACGCCGGTCCCGCTGCTGGCCACCAGCACGCTGCCCAGTGAGCTTTCGGCAAGCGCGAAGTGGATGACTTCGCCGCGCCCCCCTGCGCGCCATTGCTTGGGCGTCATGCCCAGCAATTTCGGTGCGTTCTCGTAGAAGCGTCCACTGGAACCGAAGCCAGCATCGTGGAAGGCGTCGGTGATGCGTTCCTGTTGTTCCAGCCCAGTGCGCAGGCGGTCGGCGCGCAGCGCGGCGGCGTACTGCTTGGGGGTCAGCCCGGTGGACTGCTTGAACAGGCGATGCAAGCGCGTCGGGCTGCAGCCAGCGATATCGGCCAGTTGCTGCAGCGAGGGTTCGTCGAGGCTGGTCTGCAGGTGGCGGCAGACCCGTTCGATGCGGTCATCGAGGGCGGTGGTGGCGGTACTGTCCATGGCCGGATTCTGGCACGTGCCGGTGCTGCGGAAACTCCGTTTCCTGCACTCACCTGTGAGGCCCGGAAACGGAGTGTTGGCGGGCCGAAGGCACGGCATCGTGGCGGCCACTTCACAACCGGTACCACGACCATGCGCCTGAACAACAAGATTGCTCTCATCACCGGTGCCAGCGCCGGTATCGGCCGCGCCAGCGCGCTGCGCTTCGCTGCCGAAGGAGCAAAGCTGGTGCTCAACGCACGGCGGCCGGAGCCGCTGCAGGCGCTGGCCGAGCAGATTCGCGCTGCCGGTGGCGAAGCCGTGGTGCACGCCGCCGACGTGGCCAACCCGGGCACGGCGCAGGCGCTGGTCGATCTGGCCCAGCAGTCATTCGGCGGCCTGGACATCGCGCTCAACAATGCCGGCATGCTCGGCCCGGGCGTGCCGGCGGCGGAGTTTCCGGTGGATGCCTGGCGCGAGGTGATGGCCACCAATCTCGACGCCGCCTTCCATGCGGCACGCGCGCAGCTGCCGGCACTGCTGGCGCGCGGCGGCGGCTCGCTGGTGTTCGTCGGTACCTTCGTCGGCCACACCGTGGGATTCCCGGGCATGGCGGCCTATGCGTCAAGCAAGGCCGGGGTGATCGGCCTGAGCCAGGTGATCGCTGCCGAATACGGTGCGCGCGGTGTGCGCAGCAACGTACTGCTGCCCGGTGGCACCGATACGGAGATGGGCCGGCAGGCCGCACCGACCGGCGATGCCCGCGACTTCGTGCGCTCGCTGCACGCACTCAAGCGCCTCGCCGAGCCGGAGGAGATCGCCAATGCGGCGCTGTTCCTGGCCAGCGATGAGAGCAGTTTCGTTACGGGCACCGCGATGCGCGTGGAGGGTGGGGTGTCGATCACCCGTACCTGAGCGCGGTCACGTGCGTGGTGAGTAGCGAATGCCGCTGCTGGCCATGAAGCCTTTCGGATCGAAACGGGCCCAGGCTTCGCCCCAGTTGAACCGGGCGCAGCCGCCGGCCAGTTTTCGCCCCAATGCCGTGGCCAAGGTGCGGCGCATGAACGCGACTTCGGCATCGATCGCTGCCTGGGTTGGCCAGCCGTCTTCCAGTGTTGCACCGGGTAGATCGACGCCCATCGTCACCATGTCGAGCTGTTGCCCGTGGAAGCACAGGCTGATGCCAGCGGGCGCACCACCCAGGCTGAGCCGGTGCAGGCTGAGCCAGTGATAGCCGGTGCCGACGTCGTGCTCCCCTCGCACCAGCGTGGCGAACGCGATACGCGCCTCATCCCGTGACAGGGTGGGGCCGATCAGTGTCGGCAGATTGCCGAGCTGGATGCTGCCGTCGGTCGCATCGAGGCGCATCGGCACGGCGTGTGCTGCGTGCTGGGCAGAAGAGGGCATGGCATACCGGTGGGCGTGGTGCCTCGGATTCTGGCTGCACGGGGGCCGCAGCGGCAAGCCAGTGCCTGCACATGACGTTGGCACAGGACTGACCTGTGGCTTACCCGGCAACCTCTAGCGTGATGGGCAACGTTGGCGTTCCGCCGGCGAGGGAGATTTCAATGAACGAGCGAGGCAAGGATCAGGACCCGAAGCAGGGCATCCAGGAAAGCCGCCAGGACAGGAAGCAGGACGACGTGGCCAAGCAGCGGCCGGGGCAGCGCGATCAACAGGTGCGCGATACGCACTCGCGCAGCCCGCAGCGCAAGGACGGCGGCGAGGAGCCGGCCTGAGCCGCGGGCGCTGAAAAGAAAAAACCCGCAGATCACGGAGATCTACGGGTTCTTCTGAATAGTGGTGGAGCCAAGGGGAATCCCGTTAAACGGCAATCCCCTTGTGCTGCAATGGTTCCGGCGCGCTGGATTGATTGGATGCCCCCAGATGTGCCCCCGCATCATGCGGCACTGGGTAGGCCGCGCCCATCTACGTTCCTTGCGTTCATTTTTGACAGAATCCACGCGTCAATTTCGTCCTCAGACCAAGCCGAGCAGTTGCCGCCGAGGTCGATTTGCGCAGGAAACTCGCCCCGGCGAATTCGGTCATAGATCGTGTTCTTGGCCAGGCCGGTGCGCGCGCTGACCTCCTTCAGACGAATCAGCTTAGGGGCTCGAGGTGTGGGGGAAGCGAAGTCGCTCATGGTTTCTCCTTCAACGGTTGGCCAGCGCCGCGCGCTGGTTCTTCGGTTTGCGCTCGGCCAGACCGAGCTGGAACTGCAGCACGTTGTCGGTCGCCTCAGGTGCAGCGGCCAGGCGCGCGCTGCGCGCGGGGCGGTTCAGGCGGCGCCACGCCTCAATGGCCTTCTCCGGATCGGCATGCTTGCTGGTCGACCTGCAGGCGCACTCAACCAGGTGGCCACCGCCGGCGGACGCGCAGCGCTTGTCGTGGATGTGGCGCGCGCGGTGGCCAGCGGCGCAGTTCGGCAACCCTTCCGGGTGGCTGATATGTTCCTGGGTCATGGCTTGTTGCACTCCTCGATGTGGGCTTCGAGCTTTTCGATCAGGAAGGTGGCTTCGGTGGCCCTGCGGCGGCGTTCGTGCGTGCTGACCGGCGCAGGGCCGGCGTCCCGGATCCACTTGAGCGGCTCAAGGAGCCAGCTCGCCTCTACCGGGAGCCGGGTGCGCGGGTCGACTTTCTGGATCAGCGGCTCACAATCCGGCCCGGCCCAATCCTCGCTGTCGCCGCAGCGGACGCACACGCGCCCTCGGAATTCGTGCAGCTTCTCCGGTTGGATCACGCGCGGGGTTTCGAATAGGGCGCGGACAACGAGCCCACGCTGGTGGGCGGCGTACACGTGCCCTGCATCGGCCTGGACCCAACAGCCTGGCGCGAAGTCGTCCTTGCGCCGGTACTCCCAGCGCACGGGCTGCGCGCTGTAGAGCGCTTTCAGGAGGGTGTCGGCCCAAGCGTGCACCTGGTTGGCGGCAACGGCGCCGCCGGCGGGATCGACACGCCGCATGGCAGCGACGACCGCAGCGACAGGCGACGATGCTTTGGTGGCCTCGACAACGGTGGCCGGGGAAATGGGCAGTGGTGCGGTCATACGAACAGGTCCAGTTGGGCCGGCAGTGCCGGCGGCGAGGGTGGGGCAGCGACGGCCAAAGGCGCGGGCCTCACGCGGATCAGGCACTCACCCTCGCCACGCATCTGCCACGGTCTGCCGGCGATGGGCACAAGGTCGTGGTAGCCACCACCACCGCCCACCCGGTCCTTGACCTTGACCTGGTAGTAGTCGCGGCCACCGAACTGCGTGTGGTGCCCGGCGCGTGGCTGCACCGAAACGACAGTGAAAATCGGGATCAAACGATGCCACTCACTGGCCCGCACTTCGTCTTCGTATTGCCACGAGCCATCCAGATGGCGGTCCATCGAGAGAACCTGGTCACCCACCGCGAAAGGCTCCAGGCTATCGACATCGCCGTGTGCCGACTTGTGGACCGGAGGGAAAAAGTCGCGGATGGCGAAGAAAAGCCCGCGGCCGTTCGCGTCAGTGAATTCGGCAATGGGGAAGTAGGCAACAGCGATGCCGCCTTCCCGCAGCAGGTAGAAGGCGGTGCCGCACGTGGTCGGCCCAGCCGCCTCATGCTTCCGCAGCGACTGGCGCGACCAGCCGCTTTCCAGCAGGTCGAGGACGACACGCTCTGCGAGATCCATTCCGATCTCCCGATGCATCACGCGTTCGCGCTGGTCGAACACGTGGACCATTGCAGCGGTGAGCAGCTGGTCAGCCATTGCCCGCCGCCTCGCTATCGACCAGATACATCTCGTGCGCAACGCGGTTGTCGGCCGTTTCCGTGCGCTCGTCGCGGTACTTAGCGCAATCGAGCCATGTCTCCATATCGGCGCGGCTGGGCTTGTGCGCTTTGGTAAAGAAGGTGTAGCCACCGCAGCACTGATAGCCATGCCAGCCACCGGCATGCGGTTCCAGGCGGATGGCGAGCGCGGACGCGCCGTCGCCGTATCGAACCAGGTCGCCCTCGCGCGGCCAGGCGTCGGTGGCGGCGGGATCACCCGGCAGCGGAGTGTCGAAATGCAGGGCGTTCTTTGCCTCCTGCTTGGCGCGGATCTTCGCCATCACGTCGGGCTGGTTGATGCGAGCCAGCTCTGCATCACCAGCTGCGTGCATGTCGATGCCCCCCACCCAGCAGTAGCCGGCAAGGGTGACCATGACGCCGCCGACTTCCTGCGCAGGCTCGCCGACCGGGCGACCGAACACGTAGTCGACCAGCGTGGGCACGCGCGCCCTGTCGTAGCCGTGGGCCTGCAGCAGCTCCAGCACCTCTTCCAGCAGGCGGTCGCCGCGCTCGGTCATGTTGCTGTAGAGCGATGGGAGGAAGCACTGGCCCATCCATTCGGCCACGCCAGCCTGGAAGCTCGGCCCCAGGTCCACGGCCTGCGCGGGCGGGGCGGTGTAGAGCGGCATGTCGAACAGGCCGCCCTTTTCGATGCGCGCCGGAATGCGAGCCCCGAAGGACGAAGTACCGTTGCGGAATTCTTCCAGCTGACCAGGATTCACCCAAGCCACCGGCTCCCCCACCGGCTGGCGGGCGGCATCAACATCCAGTTCTCCGGAATTTCCGGACGGCTGATTTGATGCCACCGGCTGGCTGGCCACAACGGTACAGGTTCGATCCTGCCCATCACGGAAACCTTGCTGATAGGCGTCGGCTTCGGACACCGGCTGGCGGGCGGCGAGCAGTGCGCGCAGCGTTTCCGCGCTCATGATCACCGGGCAGACAAGCGACTCAGGGAAGTCGTGCCCGTCCCCCTGCCAATGCCAAACCTCGCCATTGCGTATCTGCAGCGGCAGCGCGGCACGCTCGCGTAGGCCCGCCAGCACGTAGTCGCTGACCCATGTGTGCCCTTCGTACACCGGCTGGCGGGCGGCGATGGCGGCCACGGCGGCGCGCACTGCAGCACGGCGCGCGATGCCTTCAAACTGCAGCCCCTCTGCGCCAGCCGAATAGGCATCGGCCAAGATCATGTCGACCTCAGGCCAAGGCCCATCCCCCTGACCGGCCGGGGAGGGCTGGGCGGAGAGGGCGGCTTGCCATGCTGCCCATGCGATTTCGTAGGGGAATGCGGAGCCTTCAAGCGGGCGAGCGGCATCCAACCACGCTTTGAACCTACCGCGTTCTTGCAAGCTGTATTTGTCTTGGGCGCTCACTTGGAAATCTCCTTCGCAGAGTCGATGATTCGGATCAGCTCGCCGCTCTGCCGGATGAAATCTCGGCGTGGATCGGTCTCGGGCAGCTGAATCGCCTGCCATGCAGCGAAACCAATCAGGTCCTTGAACCTGGACAGGTCCTCAATCGGGAATGGCTTCTCGTAATAGGCAGTGAGCGGCCGCGCATAGCAGAAGGATTCCTCTACTGCACGATCAGGGTCTCGCGTGAAGAACTGAATGTTGGCGTTCTCGGCGAACTGAACCCACAGTGCTGCGCGCTGCTCACGCACTGGCTGGCTAGCGGGGATGACGGCAACGGCTGCACGCGCCAGATCCATCCAACCCTCAACCTCGATGGGCGAACAGTCGGCCCAGGTCCAACCCGATTGCGCCTGCTCCGAAGCCTGCATGGCCTTCGCAACTCGCTCGATCGTTTGCTGGTCGTGGGTAGGGGCTGCATCCCCCAGCCTCACCCTCCCACCGGGCCGCACGTCCGCCAGGGTGGCGCGCGCTGCAGGCGGGTTGGGGGCGTCGACCGGGCCCATCGCGTCATAGGGTTCACGGACGGGGGAGGTGTTCTTCTCGGTGGTCATACGCTTTTCTCCAGCAGGAAGTTGGTGTCGATCTGCCAGCCGGCCTCGCGGGCCCCGAGCAGGCGCAGTTCGTTGGTGTCGAACTCGTCCAGGCCGAGCATCTTCGCGGCCAGCTCGATGTGCTTCGGCGAGATGGGTCGGTCGCGGTAGAACAGGTCGTAGACGTTGTGCTTTGAGCAGCCCCACACGTCGGCCAGGTCCTGCATGCGCTTCCCTTCTTCCAGAAGGTGGCGCTTCAGGTGCGAGCGCACGCTGTCGATCGAGCGGGGGATGCGGATAGGACGGCCGCCGGCGGCCATGCCGTTGTTGGCGTGCTGGCGTCGGATGCGGGTGATCTCAGCCATGATTCTCTCCAGTCAGTTCGGCGCGCAGCTGCTCAACGCGCGTGCGCCAGTAGTCGATGGTTTCGTCGCTGCTGCTGCGCAGCGTTTCGTGGTGCCCGAGGGCAGTTGCGGCGGTTACCAGGTCGGCGACAAGACTGGGCCGGGTGGTGCTGGTGCTGCCGCCGGCGCGCAGCTCGGCCACCTCGGCCTGCAGCTGCTCGATGTTGTCGTTCGCCTGGGCCAGCCACTGCCGATAGGCGTCCTTCGTCGGCTGCCGCATGCGAGACGGAACGCCCGGATCCTTCGGCGCCGGCACCAGCACCAGGCCGCTCACCCCCGGGCCTCGCGGCGGGCTTCGGCCAAGATCTCGCGCAGGTCGTCCTGCACCTTGCGGTCCTCGCCTTGGGCGACAGCGGCGGCCAGGGCGCGCTCCAGCGCGTAGACCCGGTCGTTTGGATGGATGTAGGTCATGGCAGAATCGGCTCCAGGACAAAGGGGAGGACCACGGGATGGCTTTGGGATTTGCTGAGTGCCTGTCTATGAAGGCGGAGTGCGCGACGTTCTGGGCGGGATGGGGCGTGCTGGCCACCGGCGCGGTTGGACTTGTGACAGTGCTGGTAGCGGTTCTTGCCTGGCGAACATCTCGCCAAGCGGCAAAAATTGCGGCTAACCAACATCAGGACGCGAGCGCACTTAAAAGAGCTCAGGCCAGAGTGGTGGGCCGACTGCTCCTGCATGAGATAACAGCGCTTCCCGAGAAATTGCGATATCACATCGACACGCTTGAAGCGGTTTACACCGACACCGAGAAGAGCGTGTTGCGGCTGAGAGACCTTCGTAGCGCGGTGAGCGCCTTGACCGAACCCCTCCTCCCTAGCGCGGAGGCTAGCGCCGAGCAAATTCACTACCTGCCCGACTGGATGGGAGCGGACTTGGCCACGATGATCAGCCATAGTCGAGACATCAATGCTGCGGCACGTCACATCAGTGCGCATATCCACACGCGTAGCCACGGCGGCATTCAAGGTATGCGTGCCACCTACAGCTACACGGGCAGGGCCAACGCGCTGCCTGCGTTGCGCGGACAGCTTGAGTTCGTCGCCTCCATTGCTCCTAAGTTTGTTAAGGAATTCACAGAAGAGGTTGTACGAATGCGGGAACAAGAGACCGATTTCTGACCTAGTCGGAGTTCGACTGATACTCACGCCGCCACCCCCATCGCCTGCAGATCGATGTCGTCCACCTTGTCGCGCAGGTAGCGACGCGCGCGGCGCAGGTGGCCGGCGATCACGGCGCGATCGTCATGCGCGAAGAAGGTCAGCACGTGCATGTGCAACGCACGGCGGTGGTCTCGGCGGTACAGGCGCCAGGTGACGGCGCTGCCGTCCGTGGTCGGGAACCGGCCCCAGGCGAAGCCTACGGTTTCCTTTGGCGCGCGGCGGGCGATGTGGCGGCTCATGGCGTCACCACCTTGAAGCTGACAACCCACACCCATGGATTCCCGGCCCAGTCACCACCGGTGCTGGTCCACAGCGTCTGGAAGCTGAGGCGCGGCGTCAGTGATTCATGCATGCCGCCGTTGAAGGTGAAGCGCCCATTGAGATCTTCGATGCCCTCAGCCAGCGCATCGGCCTCGCTGATGGCCTGCAGGCGCTCCACGCGCACGTCTGTTACTTCCAGCACCAGGCGGCAGGCATCCCGCGGCATGTGGATGCTCGGCCGCCACTTGATACCGAAGTCCTTCCGGGCCATGTCGCCGTGCGAGCCAGGCAATGTGTCTGCCGAGTACGCATAGCGCTGGATCGGGCCTGACGGGTCGGGCCGGTGTTCGATGCCCGTTCCACGCAGGTCGGTGAAGCTCTCCCGCACCCACAGTCGGTCGCCGGGCTGGCCGAAGGGGCAGGTAAGCAGATTCACGCCCTTGAACGTCGCGACAAGCAGCCGACCTTCTTCATCGAACCTCGGCTGATACGCGCCTTGGGCGTCGAGAAAGCTTGCCTTCAAGGGCTGCGGCTTGATGGCGCGCCGCGTCTGCGTCTTCGCGCCGGCCAGGATGGCGCGCACCATGGCGCCGTTGAACAGAATGGGGCGTTCCCGGATCATGCCTGGGCTCCTTTCTTCCCAGCGCGGCGGCCGTGGCCACCCTCGACCACCTGCCGGCGGCTGATCGTGCTCTTGTCGATGCCGGTGGTGCCCAGGACCTGGACCTGCCCGCCGGCGGCTTCGAAGCGCGCCATGTCTGCCTCAAGCTTCTGCCGGGCCTGGTCCTTCTCGCGGTCGGTCGCGCCACTGAAAGCGGGCTTCACGTGGATGCTGGTCATGCTGCTGCTCCTTCGTAGACCCAGCGGCGCACGGTCCCGAATGGGACGCCCAGTGCGGCGCTGATCTGGTTGACGGTGTTGCCGCTGGCCCGGAGCTGCCGGGCGCGGCGTTTGGTTGTGACCGGCCAATACCGGGCGTGAGGCTGGCGCGGTACCGGCATCCCTTGGCAGCGGGCCATGTCCTGGACCGCGCGGGGCGAGCGCCCGAGGGCAGCCGCGACGGTCATCGCGTCGCGGCCCTCCATCTGGCGCAGGGCCCGCAGTTCGCTGGTGCGCCAGAACTCCATCACGCGGCCTGCGCGTAGGTGTCGGGCAGCGGCTGCTGCAGGTGGCGAATCATCGCGCCGCGCATGGCATCGATCTGACTGGCGTCGTAGAGCTTCGATCCCCGCTCGGTCGAGACCGGCTCGAACCCCAACTGGCGCAGGCCTTCGGCATCGATCTTCAGCGGGGCAATCAGGTCCACGACCTGGCCCAGCTTGATCTTGACGACCTCGCGCGGCGCGGCGGCGGCCGGGGCGGCAGCCTGCGGTGCTGGGGCAATATCCGGCAGACGATGGTGCTGCTCGAACCGCGAGGCACCTTCCTGCTCATGCAGCGCCTGCGCCGCCGGCGACAGCTCTGCACCGCTGGACGCCTTGGCAGCAGCCAACTCGGCCTTTGCCACCTCTGCCTTCGCGGCTTCCTCGGCCTGAGCCTTCGCGCGAGCATCTTCTTCGGCCAGCTTGCGAGCGCGGTCCTCTTCTTCCTTGCGGATCTTCTCGCGCTCGGCGTCCAGCCGCTTCTGCTCGGCCTGCTGGTGCTGGGCAATGCGGGCGGCCATGAGGTTGCGCAGATCTTCCGCCGACTTCGTGGAGCACAGCTGCACACGGTCCGGGAACAGTGCGGCGTGCGTGCCCACCTCCATCTCCATGACACGGATGTTGGCGCGGATCCGCTCGGCCGATTGGCTGGCGTCGACCTTGGCGTTGGCAGCCACCGTGTCCACCGCTTCCTGCATGCTGGCGAACGAGCGCTTGCCCTTCATGGCGTCGCTGATGTCGGCGATCAGCGTGGCCGGCATCGGGATGGCGTGCTCACCCAGCGTCTCGTTGATGGCCAGCACGTGCTGTTGCACCGCGCGGCGGGCGCCATTGCCGATCTCGGTGCGGCGCTCGTCCTTGCGGGTCTTGACGCGCTTTTCCAGTGCCAGGCGCTTGGAGCGGGCTTCCTCGGCGATGGCGTCGATGGTCTTGAACAGCAGGTCGATGCTCTGGGTCTGGCTGAGGGCGTTCTGCTTGGCAGCCTTCAGCTGGTCCTCGATGTCGCCGCACCACTTCACCGTCTTCTCAGCGTCGGCAAAGTCCTGGTCGCTGACCAGCTCGGTGCTGATGCCCTGGAACACGGCGATGGCCTGCTCCTTCCACTCGGCCAGATTCGACGCGGTGACCATGCCGGTCACTTCGATGCGCAGGGCCGGCATCTGGTCCGGAGCCCGGCCTGCGGCCACCGGCTCGGCCACCGGTGCCGGTTCATAGGCCATCACGTCGGCATCGAACTGGGCCCAGCCGGCCACGATCTTGGCGCGCAGTTCGGGGTTCGGGATGTACCAGCAGTGGCGCTCCTCGACCAGCTCGTCGCCGTTCCACTTCGATGCCATGAACAGCACGCTCTCGGCGCCGCTGACCATGGCCTGGTGTTCCATCTGCACCTGGTAGTGCAGCGGCAGGCAGGCGTCGCCACCGTCCACCGGCATGGCCAGGCGCAGGTCGTCGTTGAGCGACTTGTGTTCGAAGGCCTTGTCCTCCAGCAGGGTCAGGCCGTCGAAGCTGGCCGAGTACTTGCCGTCGACGCCGACGCAGGGATACAGCTCCTCGCCGATGATCTGCTCGGCCAGCGGCCGGGCCAGGTCTTCGAAACGGTGGCCGTCGGCGAAGCGCTGCAGCGTTGCCGCGTCGTGCTCGATGGTGGCGCCGGTGGCGAACTCGCGCAGCAGCTGGCTGCGGGTCTTGTACGGGCTGCAGCCCATCATCGCCGGCGCATCGCTGGCGTTGAAGTGGGTGGCGCGATGCTGGTGCCACGCATCAGTGCCTTGAATCAGGTCCACGGTAAGCATGCTCAGTACTCCAATGCAGTCTGGGTCAGGCCGCCGGCAGCGGCAGCAACATCACTCTGGGGTTCGCCTTGATCGGCCCGCTGCAGCCGTTCGATCTCGGCGACGATCAATGCGCCAGCCTTTACAAGTTCCCTGACACGGTCATCGGGCGAAGGCTTCCACCAACTGGCATCCCAAGGCCACGAATCCGGAGGATCAGGGCAGTAGTGCTCGCCGGGAGGGATGGCATAGCAGGAGGCGGCCATGGCAAGTTCGCCGGCCAGGTGTTGGTCGTCTCCGTGAAGCGACCAGCCTTCCTGTTCGATCTGGCGCTGGCGCTCATCGGCAATGAGTTCGATTGCAGTCTTCATTCGGCAACCTCCTCAGCCACGGCCGGGCCGGTCTGCTGCGCACCTTCGGGCTTTTCGGCCAGGGCGAGGATCTGCTTCTTCTGCGCGTCGTTGAGCGTGCCCTTCGTCTGCGCCATCGTGATGATGGCCTCGGGCGTCTTCTTGCCTGCCTTGATGGCGGATTCCCACTGCGGCAGCGCTGCGGCGAACGCTTCATCGGTGTAGGCCGCCAGCGTCTTCTTCTGGGGGGCGGGCGCACCTTCGGTGGCAAAGGCATCTTCCGGCGTGGTGTCGCCTTCCTTGATGGCGGTGACGATGCCGCGCAGCAGGACCAGGTGCTCCAAGCCGATGTCTTCGACGCCAGCCACGCCCAGCTTCGCGCAGACCTGTTCAGCGGTGATGCCGAAACGCTGGAAGAGGGCGAGGGCATCAGCGCGCCGGTTGGCCAGCGTCTTGATGTCGCCCATGATCACCTTCCGTGCTTCGACGTACATGTCCTCCCAGAAGGCCTTGGGCACGCCCTTCAGCACCGCGTTGCGCAGCGCGATGGAGCAGGCCGCATTGGCGGTCACGCCGATCATGTCGGGCTTGAAGCGGCGGCCCTGTCGGTCCACGATCCGGCGCTGCACCTCGTAGGTGATGGCGACGTTGCGCTCGAGGTCGTGGAACACGCCCTGGGCAATGATGAACTCGCCCTTGTCATCGATGACGCGGGCGCCGGCGCGGTTGTTGCCCCATGCAGAGGCGATCACCTCGGCGAAGCGGGCGGAAGGGCCTTCGATGGTCTTGCCGTCGCGCGGCAGCGCATACACGCACTGCTCAGCGATACTCTGGCTAAGGGTGACCATCTGGATGGCTTCGTCGCGGAACTTCTTCAGCGAGCGGGGAAAGCGGCGGGCGGTGCTGATCTGCTGCTCGATCTCCGAGCGGTTGATCATCGCGGCCATGCCCTCCTCGGGGACGAGCTGGCCTTCCTGTACCTGGGCGTTCATGTGATTCCTTTGGGCTATGGGTTGCGTGGTGTAGATCAGTCGCGGCTTTCAGGACTGATCGTCAGGCGCCACTTGATTGCCTCGGGGCTGAATGCACCCGCTGCGAGACCCTCCGCGATCTGCTTGATCAGAGGGGAGTTCTTCTTCGTGAGCTGGGCGACCATCTGTTCCTTCAGCGCCACCTGCAGCGTTCCGATCTGCTCTTCGATAGCCGCACGCGCAGCTTTGCGAATGGCGTCCCCGATGGCCCAGTCAAGCCACGTCTTATGGGAGGAGTGGTGGTAGTTGCTCGGCTTTCCTTCGCTGTCCACCTGCGTAGCGAGGATCGTGCTGACGGCCTTCTCCAGCACGTTTGCGCTGCCACCCAACGCCTGCGAGATGGCTGCAGTGATGTTGGCCTGGATGATTGGCTCGATGACGTCCTGCGGGATCTGGAGAGTGGGTGCTGCCATGAGAAATTCCTTTGCCGGAGCAACCGGCCTTTGGGTGGGCGGTAGGTGCTGCGATCCATCCGACTGCGGCCTACCCGAGCTTCTTACGGGCGCCTTGCCCAGCACCGGCGGGGCAACGCCGGCAGGCCGCATGCGGATGGATGCCGGTCTTTCCCGGCTGTCAGCGGCGTTGCATCCGCACCACTCGTTTACCCATGAGCTTTCGCTGGGGCGGGTTACGTCTCCCGCGCGGCCCGCTGCTGCAGCAGCCCCGCCGTCTGGGTCCGGTCAGGCGGCCTGCTGCTGCTCGGCGACCTTGTGGTACGGGTACTTCTCCGGGAACGGCTTGATGTACGCGCCGAAGTGCTTGCCGATGGATTCGGCGTCCTTGAACGCCTGGAATTCCTCGGCGCTGAAGTTGGCGTAGTGGTAGACCGAGCCCGGGCCACGCGCAGCGCCGCTGCCGCGCTTGAAGCAGATGGCGAGGGTGTTGGTGGCGGCGTCGTGGCCGATGCTGTGGATCTGCGAGCTGTCGACGTCGAACAGCTGGATGCGGCCGGTGGCCGGGGTGGTGCTGGTCATGTTGTGCTCCAGGGCGGGTAGAGGGGTGCCCGTCTTTCCGGGCTGTCAGCCCTGCGCCACAGGGGGGAAGCGCAGGGCGGGGTGATCAGGCAGCGAGGTCGTCCTGCTGCGTGGTGTCGTTGGCCTGGCCGGGCTGCAGGGTCAGCACCACGGACTGGCGGATCAGTGCCTCGGTCAGTTCGGCGACTTCATCGGGCGTGACGTTGGCCGAGGCCTTGAAAGTCAGGTCGACCGTTCCGCCTTCTTTGGCGGCTACGCCGAACTTCTTGACCTTCACGTCGGTGAGGAAGATCGGCTGGGTGCTGTCCAGTTCGCCGTCCAGCTGAAGCTCGTAGCCCTTGAATTCGTGGCTGAGCTTGATCGGCTCCAGGCCAGGGTGCTTGATCTCGGTCAGCGTCTCGCCGATGGTCGGCAGCGACTGCTGCTCGCCCTTGCCTGCCTTACGGAACAGCGACTTGCGCAGGTCCTTGTCGAAGTAGTCCAGCACGTTGTTTCCGGTGCTGACAGAGAAGTTGATGTCGATCGCAAGATTCCGTTCCTCGCCGTGCTTCTCGATGCGCACGTTGAGGTTGGTGATCGTCGCGACCTTCTTTTCGATCTTGAACATTGGGACCTCGTCGGTTGAGCCGGCCGGGCCGGCAGTGGCTTACTGCAGGTCTTCCGCCGGCTCGGTCGCGGCGGGGCAATGGCTGCTGGTGGAAGGGGACAGCAGTTCGATCAGGTGAATCCACGCGCCGCAGATCACCCAGACCACCCATGCGGCGAACGCGCCGGCGGCGAAGACGGTGGCGAGCACGTCGCGGAAGATGAAGATGGCGGCGATGGAAACGCCCAGCAGCACGCCCAGGGCGAACACGGCCAGCACTGCAGCAAGCTGAGCGCGGCTCACGACAGCACCGCCCGGACCATGTCCTGCAGGATCAGCGTGGCGGCGATGCCGACAATCAGGCCGATCACCGCGCCGTAGGCCATGAACTCGACCGACATGCTGGCGGTCTCCGCCTTCAGCAGATCCTCGAACTGGGACGTTTCCTCGCTCATGCGGCCTCCGGGCCAGGTTGGTTGGTGAATTCGTCGCGGAACTGGCGGCGCAGGCGCAGGGCGTTGTCGACCACGGACAGGCCACGGTTGCCGCGGCGCTGCTCAGCATTGAGGCGGCGGAACAGCGGCGCCGGGCTGAGGCCGGTGCTGGCGATCGCATCGCGCACGGCCTGGAACTCGCGGATCTGGCGAACGTTGGTGTTCATGCGGTTTCTCCTTTGACGCGGGCGAGGGCAGCGACGCGGCGCGTCCACGCTTCGCGCGCCGCGAGGAATTCGTTGTGCTTGGAGTGGTCGGCGAGCCATGCCGCGCGGGCACGGTCGTATTGCGAATCGGCAGCGATCAACTCGGCGAGCGCGGCGCGCGCCTGTTCGAAGTCCTGCACGCACTGGATGTCACCGGGCAGCATGGTGGCCGCGGCTACGGCTTCGAGTGCCAGCCCGGCGCGGTCCAGAATCTCCGAGACGGGGATGGGGCCGCTCATGCAGCCACCTGCACGTCGGCGCCCAGAGCGAACGGGTTGGGCAGGGCGCGGCAGGTATCGATCAGCGCCTGGCGGCGCGTGCGCATCGACTCGGCCTTGCTCAGGTCAAGCCCGGCGTCGGAGATCTCATCGGGGAAGCCGATCATGGCCAGTTCGTGGCGGCGGGCCGCTTCCCAGGCCATCTCATCGGTGGCACCAGCGAACAGAGCCGCACGGTATGCGGTATCCACGCCGGGCATGTGCAGGCCCGAGTTCTTCAGGTTGCCGATGACGACCGGGATGTTCCGGCGCTGGCGGCGAACGTCTGCCTCGGGGTGGAGGTCCTGGGCGGCTGGGTTGTGGGCGGTTTGGTCCATCTCGGGCTCCGGCGGTCCAGCACGGTGCTGGTCGACGGGGTGAGATTAGTAGGCTAAACGGAGTCTGTCAAGGGCGCTAAACCCGTGAGCTAAACGGCTAGTTCGGCACCCCTACTTCGGTGACCCGGATGCATGGCAGTTGAGCTGCCCTTAGGCGGTTGTCGTATTGACCGATGCCAGACTGACCGCAACGCAATCCTGGCGTCGCACCTATTGGTTGTCCGCGGGGAGAGGCTGACAGAACGGCCGGTTGCTGACTTCAACGGATTAAACATCTAGCCAAAAAAAAGACCCCGCGTGTGCGGGGTCTCTTCGAATGCTCAGCCGGAGCAAACGCCAGCAAGAAACGCGGCTGCCTTAAAGAGCGGAGTTCTCTTTCTTCTTGAACTCTTCAGCACATTGCTCGAAGTTCTTGTACTCGTAAGCCACCCTGATCTGTCCGATCCCGCTCACTCCGTTGTCCGCACTGGCCTCAATGAGGATCGTGGCGAGGTCATTGGGGAGATCGAGCTTAGATGCAGACCATATCGAGTTAAGGTGTCGCTCTCCTTTAGAAAGCGCCATCATGAAATCTTCTGGATCATTCCAAATCGACCCACGCATGAGTCTGTCCATGCCATCGGTGGGGGTGCCATACTTGGTGGCCAGCGCATCCCTGACTTCTTCGAACTTGCTTCTCAGTTCCATCCCATAGCGGTTTGTACTGACATCACTGTAGGCAGAGAGCTTGCAGAGCCCATGCGTGCTAGAGACGACGTACGCGTACTGACTGAAGCCTGGATGAGGATTTGGCGCAGATCGGTACATGTAGAAGTAGTCATCCTGGTGCTCAGGTGACGCACCAATTGCCTTCTGCAACGCATCTGCTGAAATACCCATCTCTGTGCCAAAAGGTCCCGAGTACGTCTTCTTGGGCTCCTTCGCGGCGACCTCCGTCTTCCCTTCCGGTTTTGAAGGTAGTTCAGATGTGCCTGTCGGCTCTCCCTTGCTGCACGCAGCCAAGAAGACGATAAGCGTCAAACATCCAACTCGTTTCATGACTTCCATTTCCCCCTGCTTAGAATTCTTCGCCGCGCCGCATGATGGCACCGCCGACAACGCGTCCAGCGACGTGAAGAGTGTCGATCTCGTCCGCGGGCAACACGGCGCTTTGATACTTTGCGTTGGTGCTTACGATGTGCAATCCATTTGGCAGCATTTGCAATCGCTTCACCATGGTGTAGCCGTTGAGATTTATCAAGTAAACGCCATCGCCGTCGAAGTAACTGCGGGCGGTGTCGACCATCATCACATCACCTGTCCGGATGTCCGGGTACATGGAATCCCCATGCACTGTGATGAGTTGAATGCGACCTTCCTCTGGAAGAAATCCGATCTGGCTTCGCACCTGCCACTCAGCGATATCAACCTCGCGAAGTACTGCAGGGAAGTCTTGATTCACTACGCCACCTCCGCCGGATGCCTGACCTTCCATCATGTGGAAGCGAACATACCCCGCGGGAATCTCAGGCGGGGAGACTGCCGGTGGCGCTGCCGCCTCTCCACGCATAGGCAGCTCACCGTACAGGAGCCAGCGCGGCCGAACAGCTAGCGTGGAGCAGATGCTTTCAACAACGTGGGCCTTGATGTTCTCGGGCTGCACCTTCCCCTCGGTTTGCCACTGACTCACCTGGCCCTTGGTGGTGCCGGCGAGGGTGGCAATCTCTTGAAGTGAGCGGCCAGACTCACGTACAGCTAGAGCCATGCGGGCGGCGAATGTATCTCTCATTTAGTGAGCTTAACGGCTAGTGCGTTTAGTGTGCTTGTACGAAGAGGTTTAGCGAACTACACTGCGCGCATGGACATGACTAAACGCGCAGTACGGGAGGCCCTCGGCGGCAAAGACGCTGACGTGGCTCGCTTCTTCGGGGTGACGGCCGGCGCGGTTTCGCAATGGCCCGATGACGACTTGCTGCCAGAAGGCCGGCAATGGCAGGCGAGGGCGCTGCGTCCGGACCTGTTTGGCGACTTCCGACAGCCGCCGGCGAACGATCCCGAGGCCCACGACGTGGCGGCCTGAACTTGTTCCATGTCCCTCTCCAGCATTCCCGTGCGTGTGGTGACCACGGGTTTGGTGCTGGAGAGGGGCGCCTTTCTTCCCTGAGTTGATTTCGTCCATGGCGGCAATGGTGCGCCGCAGAAGTCCGCCAAACCACGTTTAGAGAATCCGCCCATGAACGTACTTGATGCCGCGTATGACACTGTCCACGACTACCCGGGCGGTGCTGGACCCTTGGCGGAACGCCTTACCCGCCTGAACAAGGATGGGGAGCGTGTGCCGATGTCGGAGGCCGTGCTGAACAGCAAGGTCAACCCGAACACCACATCGCACCACCTCACCCTGGCAGAGGCTGATCGCCTGATGGGCCTGACCGGGGACTATCGGATCCTGCACGCCCTCGCGGGGACGCATGGTTTCGTGGTCCAGCGGGTGGAGGCGCCAGAATCTGGCTCGATCATCCATGCGTTGCTGGCCGCCGCCGCCGCCAAGGGCGACTTGGCAGAGACCATCGCCCAGGCCATGGCCGACAACCGCATCACCGGCAACGAGTCGGATCAGGTCTCCCGCGATGTCATGCGGGTAATTGCTGCGCTGGTGCAGGTCAGCCATCACGCTGAGGCTGCGGCAGAGCGGGGTGGGGTATGAGAGGGGATCGGGTCCGCGACTACAAGCGCGCCGTGAAGAAGCTTCTACTCGAACGTTCTGGCGGTCGCTGCGAGTACTGCGGGGTGCAGATCAAAGATGCAGCAGCGCAAATCGACCACGTCGATGCCCTGGGACCAGACTGTTTCACCAACTACCGAATCGCGTGCGCCAGCTGCAATGGCTCGAAGGGCAAGAAGTCGCTTGAGGACTACCGGCAGGCATGCATGGTTCAGGGCCTGCGTTCGGAACTGCCGGAACTTGGCTTCTCCACAGCTCAACTGATCTGGTTGAACAATCAGAATTGGTTTCCACAGCGGACCTCGGAGAGGCACCTGTTCTTCTTTGAGCGCAGTGCGCCTGCCTGCGTGAGCGAGGGCGAGCGCCATGCGTGACTATGCCAAGGTCGTGCCGAAGTTCTGGACAGGCGACACCTGCAAGGCGCTTCGCAAGAAGGGCCCGGAGGGGCTTGTGGTTGCTCTCTACCTGATGTCCGCGCCGGGCTCAAACATGCTGGGTCTGTACTACCAGCCGATCCTGTTCATGGCGCACGAAACCGGTCTGGGCTTGGAAGGGGTTAGGAAGGGGCTTGCCGACTGCATTGATAGCGGCTTCTGCGTCTATGACGAAGAGTCGGAAATGGTTTGGGTGATGGAGATGGCCAAGTACCAGATCGCCGAGGCATTGAAGGCTTCCGATAACCGTTGTGTCGGCATCCAGAGGGACTACGACAGCATTGCCACGAACCCGTTCCTGAGCCGTTTCTTCGACCGCTACAGCAGCGCGTTCAACCTGACCAATCGAAGGGGTGTTGAAGGGGGTAGGAAGCCCCTCCCAAGCCAAGAACAGGAGCAGGATCAAGAACAGGATCAAGAAAACACCCCCCATACCCCCCAGGCTGACGCCCGGGGGGCGGAAGGCGGCAAATCCGATTCGGGGAAACCTGCCAAGCCAGAACGCCCGAAGCGGGAGAAGATCACCTTCACCGCCTTCATCGACGCCTGCCGCGCAGCCGGCGAGCGCCCCATCCGCACCGATGACCCGATCTTCGACTTCGCCGAGGATGCTGGCATCCCACGCGAGTTCGTGGCGCTGGCCTGGCGCGAGTTCGCCATCAAGCACCGGGACAGCGGCAAGCTGCAGAAGGACTGGCGCGCCCACTTCCGCGATGCCGTGCGCCGGAACTGGTTCAAGCTCTGGTGGTGCCCGCCTGCCGGCGGCTGCGAGCTGACGACCAGCGGTGTGCAGGTCAAGCGCGAGCGCGAAGCTGAGCGGGAGCGTGACCGCCAGGATCAGCAGGCCCAGCAGGAGCAGGCGGCGTGAGCGCGATGCCCGACTACCTGGACAACGTTGCCCACCTGCGCGTGCCGCCACATTCCGTGCCGGCCGAGCAGTCGGTCCTCGGCGCGCTGCTGCTGGTGGGCGAGTCGCTGGCCCAGATCCGCGACCAGCTGTCCCCGGAGGACTTCTACCGCCGCGAGCACCAGCTGATCTACCAGGGCATCTGCGGCGTGGCCGACCTGAAGCGCGAGGTCGACGTCGTGACCGTTGGCGACTGGATCACGGCCAACGTCGAGATCGGCGCGCAGGAGCTGGTGGCCACCGTCTACGACCTGGCCGGCAGTACGCCGTCGGCGGCCAACGTCCGCGCCTATGCCGAGATCGTGCGCAACAAGGCGCTGCTGAGGCAGCTGATCGAGACCACCACCGACATCGCCGACAGCGCCTACGGGGCCAGCGACGACGAGGCGGAGGAGGTTGTGTCTGCCTCGGCGACGAAGCTGGCCAGCCTGACCGTGAAGTCCAGCGGCAGCGGCGGGCTGGTGATGGTGCGCAGCGGGGTGCAGAAGGCCTGGGACGAGATGGAAGCCCGGTTCCACGGTGAGGGCACGCAGGGCCTGGTGCCGAAGTGGAGCAGCGTGCGCCGGAAGATCCCGTATCTGGAGCCTACCGACCTGATGGTGCTGGGCGCGCGCCCATCGATGGGCAAGACAGCCCATGCCCTGAACTGGGCAGAGGATGCTGCTGCCGGCGGCAGGAACGTCGCGGCCTTCAGCCTGGAGATGTCCGCTTCCCAGTGGAGCCTGCGCCTCATGGCGGCGCACGCCGGCGTCGACCTCAACCGCATGCGCGAGAAGGGTGCGCTGAACAACGACGAATGGGCGCGGCTCTCGCAGGCCCGGAACTACATCCAGTCGCTGCCGCTGGCGATCGATGATTGCGGCGCGCTGTCGGTCGACGCCCTGGCGGCGCGAGCCTCGCGCATGCACGCCAAGGTGCCGGGCGGCTTGGGCCTGATCGTCGTGGACTACCTGCAGCTGCTGACCGGCAAGGCCAAGTCGGAGAACCGGAACGACGAGGTGACCTACATCTCCCGCCGCCTGAAGGGGCTGGCCAAGGAGCTGAACTGTCCGGTGATGGCGCTGTCTCAGCTCAACCGCGGCGTTGAAAACAAGACCGACAAGCGCCCCGGCATGGCCGACCTGCGCGAGTCGGGCGCCATCGAGCAGGACGCCGACGTGATCGCCTTCCTGTACCGGGACGACTACTACAGCAAGGAGGCCTGCGGCGCGCCGGGCATCTCCGAGCTGATCGTGGCGAAGAACCGCCAAGGTGAAACCGGCACCTGCTACCTGCAGCACCGCCTGCAGTGCAGCGCGTTCGATGACTACGCCGGCCCCCGGCCGAACTACAGCCTCAAGGGCGTGGCCACTGCCGGCGGTGGCGACGATGACTTCGACGTTCCCTCGCCGGGGCGCCGCCGGCGCAGCCGCCGCGACATGGCCGCAGGAGACGATGCATGACCGCGATGACAGCAGCTGCGCGGAAGATCCGCGCGAAGCGGGCCAGCCGGCCCATCTACGCCATCTGCCTGCGCCTGGTCGATCCGGCCACGGGCGAGGAGGTTGGTGCGTTTGCCCCGAGCAATGACATCGATCGCAGGCTGGCCAAGGACCGCGGCTACCGCGTCGGCCATGAGTACCGGCTGGAGATCAAGGCCTCTCGCAATGCCGCGTTTCATCGGCTGGCCCATGTCATCGGGAACCTGCTGGTCGACAACGTCGAGGCGTTCCGTGACCTGGACGCGCATGCAGCGCTGAAGCAGGTGCAGCTGGAGTCGGGCATCTGCTGCGAGATGGTGGAGATGGACGCAAGCCCGGTGGTGAAGGCGCTGCTGGATGCCGCAGAGACGGTGTTGGGCGCCGGCGCGCGAAAGGTGCTGTCGGGCGTGCTGCCGGAGATCCGCACCATTCCGGTGAAGGTGGCCCAGTCCCTGGCCTTCGATTCGATGGAGGAGGAGGACTTCGCCGCCTTCTTCAAGGGCATCACCGCCTGGATCGGTGACTACTACGCGCAGGTCATGCTGGACGACGTGCGCGCGGAGTACTGGCGGATGGTCAACGGCCGGCAGCAGGGGAGGGCGGCATGACGAATTCAGCCGCTGTTTTGATCGAGTATCTCGTCGAGAGTTTCGTACAGGGCATCGCAAAGGTCATAAGCCGTGCGCGCAAATTTGCGATAGGCCGGCCTCAATGCGTCGTCGATCGAGCCATCGATGACCTGATCGTCTGCTGCCGACGCAAAGTTAACTGCTCCGAGAAGTTGCGCTCCCACAATTGGCAGCTCCCACGCTTCGTGCAGGAGCGCCTCCACTTCGGTGGTCGCAGTGGGCGAATGCGGCGGGATGCCCCAACCAATTCCGTTTGCATAGTGCTCGGCGACGTTGAGGTTCTCCCCGATCCGCTTCTGAAACGCCTCCGTGGCGCGTCGGATCCTAAAGCAGCGCTCGCGAATCAAGCGCCTCTCCTTGCGAGCTTCCTCGGTACTGACAACGTGCCGCTGCCAAATTGGAACGCCGATACCAATCATGAGGGCTGCGATGCTTCCGATTGCCTGGACCCACGCAGCCCACTGCTCCGAAGTGAGCTTCGGCCACGCATGGCTATCTGCGGTGATCGCCCAAGTAATCAGAACTCCCGCGCCGAACGTCATAACCGCGACAACAGCCCAATCTCTATCGCTCCTTCCTTGCTTCATGGCTTCCCCCTTTTCGTGGCCGGGATTCTACCGCTCGAGGTACGTGCATGAAGCGCGGGAGATCGACCGGCAAGCCCACCGCCGCCCAGCAGCGGCGTATGGACGTCATCACCGAAATCGGCTGCATCGTCTGCGATGCCCTCGGCCACGGCTTCATGCCCTGCCAGGTTCATCACCTGCTGGTCGGAGGAAAGCATGGCCAGAAGCGGCGAGGCCACGACTTCACCATCGGCTTGTGCCCCTGGCACCACGTCGGTGAGCCCATGGCCGGCCTCAGCCATTCCGCATGCACCGACCGGTATGGACCCAGCTACGCCCGCGAGCCGCGCCGGTTCCGGCAGGAGATAGGCACCGATGACTACCTGCTGGACCTGCAGAACACTCTGATCGAACAGCACCTGGAGAAGACCTCATGGCGACCCGCCGACTGATAATCAGCATCGACCCCGGCCGGACCGGCGCCATCGCCGCGCTGGTCGACGGAGCAGCAGGGCCGGTGATCGACATGCCACTGCTGACCATCGGGGAGAACCAGGAGGTCGATGCCCGCGGCATCGCTCTCTTCATCCGTGCGGCGAAGGACCTGAACCCCGGCGCCGAGGTAGTGGGGGTGATCGAGCGGGTGCGCGCGATGCCGCCCAGGAAAGGGCCGGACGGAAGCGAGGAGCGCAAGGCCGGCCCGCAGTCGTCCTTCAACTTCGGCGACCACTACGGGAAGGCGAAGGCTGCGTTCGAGCTGTTGGGCATCAGGTACCTGCGCGCCGAGCCCGCCAGCTGGAAACGCCGCTTTGGGCTGACCGGGCAGGACAAGGACGCAGCCCGGCTGCTGGCCATCCAGCGTTTCCCGGCGGCCGCCCATCTGCTGAACCTGAAGAAGCACAACGGCCGGGCCGACGCGCTGTTGATCGCCCTGTGGGCCGAACACCAGCTGGCCATGGGAGCGGCTGCATGAGTGACGACAATGTCGTGCTGCTGCCGGTCAAGCCGAAGAACGCCACGACGCGTGAGCTGACCATCGTTAACCGCTACGGCGGTTGCCAGCACAGTCACTTCCTGGTTGATGAGCGCGCATCGGAAGTGACCTGCCGGGACTGCGGCGAGAAGCTCAATCCTGTCTGGGCCTTGGCGCAGCTGGCCCGCGAGGACAGTAGCCTCATCCAGCGCTGGTCTCTCCTGTCGGCCCACGTTCGCCTGCTGCAGGGACGCACGAAGGTGAAGTGCACCAGCTGCCAGAAGATGGTCACGATCCCCAGCGGGGTTTCCGATTGGAAGGTCAGGGACTTGGCCGAGCGCATCCGTAAGGAGGAGGGTCTGTGACGCCGGCCGAGCTGCGCATGCAGAAGCGGTACCGGTCCTATGTGCAGAAGCACGGCCGCTGCTCCGTCTGCCAGTTCCGCGCCACCGGCACCGAAGGTTTTCACTGCAAGGGCTGGCCCGACCGGGCCGGCACCTGCGACACCGACAGACAGCTGCCGGTTTTCCGATTCGATGACGCCGTACTGGAGGGCATGCGCGATGCGCAACACTGATCCGCTGACCGAAGAACTGCGCCGATGGGGACATGCCCAGGTGAATCGGTTTGCCCTGAGCCGCGCCGACCGCAGCGCGCACGTGCTGGAGCGGGCGCGGGACATGGCACCGAAGACCCCCGAGCGTGCGATGCGAGATCTAGTTGCGCGAGACGGTGCCGACCGCCGACGCCTGATGGCCGCCGGGAGCGGCGTCAAAGGCCTGCGCATCGTTCCTCTGTGGGCAGCGGATCCGATCCGGGCAGCCAACGACGCAGACCGCCCCCACGACAATCCCGAGATCGCGGTGGATGTCGGTGTCCCCGATGAGCTGCGCTGGGTGGATCGTGCGCTCTCCTCGCTTCAGCGGCAGAGCCTCCTGAGGTCGATCATCGTCAGGGTGGAGTTCACCAACTCAGTGAGCCAGGCGATCAAGGCTCGGATGGCATGCGAGCTGTTCGAGAAGGAGATGGCGCAGCGTCTTGGGATTGAGCCAGTTGTGCGACAACAGGGCGACCCTGTCGTTCTGACTGCGCGCCAGTACCGATACGAGCTGTCGAGGGCGATGGATCTGCTTCGAGGGATGAGGTGGGCTGAAGCCGCTTGACAGTGACGGCAGCAAATGGTCGAATTCTGCAACTGTCAAGAATTGTCCCTGAAGCCCCGGCCCTGCGCTGGGGCTTCTGCGTTTCCGGGACCCAGAACACCGATCAACCACCGCGCCGAAACCCCCTCCGCTCGCCGTGAGGCGATTGGGGCTGGCGTCAACGCAGGCGGGCGGTCTGCGCACGGCCCTTGGAGGCCGGGCAGCGCCTAGGCAGCGGTGGTGATCGGCCCTACATCGGGATGAGTTGCCAGATGGGCGCTGGGCCGGACTGTAAATCCGGCGTCTTCGACTCGCGTGGTTCGACTCCACGTCATCCCACCACCTACGCCCGCAGCCCCCCGGACCAACCACACCGCGCAGCGAAGCCGGTCGAGGGGCGGGCACCTATTCCGGAGACACCATGGTGAGCACCGAAACCGTAGCAGCCGCCATGGGCGCTGGTCAGTACGCGCAGGCGCTGGAAGATGCCTGCATCCAGTTCGGCATTGTGACCGCGCTGCAGAAGGCGCACTTCCTGGCGCAGGTCGCGCACGAATCCGATGGCTTCCGCACGGCCACCGAGTACGCCTCGGGCCGCGCCTACGAAGGCAGGGCCGACCTCGGCAACGTGCAGCCGGGCGACGGCGTCCGCTTCAAGGGGCGGGGCCTCATCCAGCTGACCGGGCGCGAGAACTACGCGACTTTCAGCAACTCCATGGGGCAGGGGGACCTCTTCATCCGCTCCCCCGAGTTGGTCGCGCAGCTGCCGTGGGCAGTGGTTGCGGCTGGCTGGTTCTGGAAGCGCAAAGGTCTGAACGCCCTGGCTGACCGCGACGACGTGGCGGCGGTGACCCGGCGCATCAACGGCGGCACCAACGGGCTGGAAGATCGAAAGCACCGCCTGGCGCAGGCGAAGAAGCTGTTTGGCCTCGCATGACGGCCGCGAAGAAGAAAGCCCCGAAGCTATCGCCGGTGAACCAGCTGCAGGGCGTGCTGGTGGTGCTGGAGAGCCGCAAGGCCAAGAACCCGACTGCGGAGCTGCTGCTGGCCATCCGCGAGATGGTCAGTGATGCCTTGGCGGTCCTGCAGGAGCCGGACCCGACCAAACAGCGCATCGCCTTCGTGCTGCTGGCGGTCCAGCAGTCCACCCAGGTGGCGGTGAAGGAGGTGCGCGGTAAGCGCCTCACCCGCGTGACCATCATCGACCAGCCCCTCTACCACTGGGCGCTGGAGGAAATTCACTCACTGGCAGGTGCCGCATGACCTTCGCGACCCGAAACGTTGGCGCCGCACGCGTCGGCATCGCCGTGCTGGTGCTGTTCCTGGTCGGTATGGCCATGGCTGCCCTGGTATCCATCTCGATCCCCGAGGCCAACAAGGATTCGTTCGGCATGCTGATCGGCGGCCTGAACAACGCCACCGGCATGGTGATCGGCTACTTCTTTGGCATGACCCGCAGGGGTCCTGGAGCCTGACATGTACGGCGGAGACGGCAACTGGTTCATCGGCGGCATCGTTCTGGCGATGATTGTCGGCGCGGCCCTGATGGGCATCCTCTTTTGGCTGGTCCCTCTGCTATGGGGCCTGATCAAGCCCTGGTTGCACATGGTGACGGCATGAACCGCGCAGCCGTATACGTGCTGCTGTTAGTCGCCTGGTCCGCCGGCATGTTCGGCGCCGGCTGGGCCTGGCGCGGTGACCGCGCCGAGACCAAAGCAGCCCGGCATGAGGCCAGCACCAGCGCCGGCCAAGTCCAGCAGCTCACCGAGACCCGTGCCGTCGAGCACAGCCAGGCCGAGTCGCTGGCCACCATCGGAGCCAAGCATGAAGAAGCCCGCACCGCGGCCACGGCCGTCCCTGCTGCTGTTGCTGCTGGCGTGCGTGATGGCAGTCTCCAGCTGCGCGACGACCTCGCCACCTGCAATACCGCTCGCCTGTCCCAGGCCGCCGCCGGCGCCGTCGAACGTGACCAGGCAGCCCAACTACGAGCA
Source organism: Stenotrophomonas sp. SMYL86 (assembly GCF_036320025.1). NCBI lineage: Bacteria > Pseudomonadati > Pseudomonadota > Gammaproteobacteria > Lysobacterales > Lysobacteraceae > Stenotrophomonas > Stenotrophomonas sp. SMYL86. The sequence goes on along the minus strand of NZ_JAWIRU010000007.1, from coordinate 49,185 downwards.
GAGGTCGCGGGCGCTCTTGTTCAAATCGGACGAGACGCGGACGACCACATCCGTGCCTGCCAAGCCGTGATCGCAGCAGACCGGACGGGAGTTAACCAATGAGCCGATTCGAATGGATTGCTTGGGGCATCGCGCTGGTGCTGATCATCTTCGGCCTATGGCTGGTTGATCACAGCTTCGTCGGTGCGCTGCTGAGCATCGGGATGGCCCTGCTGGCAATGATTTGGTCCATCGTGAGCCCGCATCCCAAGGTGGACGCGGGGAACTGAGCCATGGGCACGAAGAAGACCTCTGCCGCAAAGGCGAGCGGCCTGACGCCGAAGCAGCAGCGGTTTGTCCAGGAATACCTGCAGGACCACAACGGAACCCAGGCGGCCATCCGAACCGGGTACAGCGCGAAGACCGCGAAACAGCAGGGCTCCCGACTACTGGCCGATCCGCGAATCCAGGCCGCAGTGCGCGCAGGGCAGAAGAAGGTGGCGAAGAAGGCCGAAGTCACCGTTGACAGCCTGATGGCTGAACTCGAGCAGGCCCGAAAGCTGGCGCTGAAGGAGGGCCAGGCCAGCGCGGCTGTGACCGCAACGATGGGCAAGGGGAAGCTGGCCGGCCTGCTGGTGGAGAAGCACAAGCACAGCGGCGCCATCGGCACCTACGACCTGAAGAATCTCTCAGACGATGACCTTGACCGCCTTGAACAGATCCTCGGTCCGCTTGCCGACGCTGGCGGAGATCCGGGCGGAGCGGGCGAGGAGGGCGGCTGACGCCGAGCGCGAGCGCCTTGCGCGTGACGGCGAGGCAATCCGGCAGCGCTGCACCACCCTGGCTGGCTTCATCCGTGAGGCCTGGCCAGTTCTGGAGCCGGCGCAGCCCTACGTGCATGGCTGGCACATCGACGTCCTGTGCCAGCACCTGGAGGCCATTACCGACGGGCAGATCACCCGGCTGCTGATCAACATTCCGCCGGGCACGATGAAGTCGCTGGTGGCCAGCGTGTTCTGGCCGGCATGGGAATGGGGGCCGCGCGGTCTGCCGTCGATGCGCTACCTGACGACGTCCTACGCGGAGAAGTTCGTCAAGCGCGACAGCCGGCGCATGCGCGACCTGGTGCAGTCGGAGTGGTTCCGCAGTCTCTGGCCGGAGATTGAGCTGAACCGGTCAGGCGAGATGTCCTTCGCCAATTCGAAGATGGGAAATCGCGAGGGTATGGCGTTTGCCAGCCTGACCGGCGGTCGCGGCGACCGGGTGATCATCGATGATCCGCACTCCACCGAGACGGCAGAAAGTCCGGCTGAGCGCGCGACGACAACCCGCATCTTCCGCGAGTCGGTGCCGACCCGACTGAACAACCCGGCCACGTCAGCCATCGTGGTCATCATGCAGCGCCTGCATGAAAAGGACGTCTCGGGCCAGATTCTGGACTTGGGGCTGGGCTACGAGCACCTGATGTTGCCGATGGAGTTCGAGCCGGAGCGCCGGTGCCGGACATCCATCGGGTTTGTGGATCCGCGCACCGAGGACGGCGAACTGCTGTTTCCAGAGCGCTTCCCGCGCGCCGTCGTGGAGCGCGACAAGAAGATCCTGGGTAGCTACGCGGTTGCCGGCCAGCAGCAGCAGCGACCGACACCCCGCGACGGCGGCAAATTCAAACGGGACTGGTTCGAAGTGGTGGAGGCTGCACCGGCCATCCTGGCAGCACGGAAAGTGCGCCGTTGGGACTTCGCGGCGACCGATCCGAAGCTGCAGAAGAAGAAGGGCGACCCCGACTACACGGTTGGACTGCTGCTGGGTGAAGCCGGCGGCGTCTACTACATCCTCGACATCGTACGCGACCAGAGGTCGCCGGCCGGCGTTGAGACGATGTTGAAGAACACCGCGCTGCAGGACGGCAAGGCGATCAAGGTCCGGATCCCGCAGGACCCTGGCGCTGCAGGCAAGAGCAACGCTGCGCACCAGATCAAGCTGTTGGCCGGCTGGGACGTGAAGGCGGCGCTGGAATCCGGATCCAAGGAGGTCCGGGCAACGCCGGTCGAGGCTCAGGCCGAAGCCGGAAACATCAAGCTGGTGAATGGCCCATGGGTGGCGGCGTTCTTGGATGAGATCGCCGAATTCCCCAACGCCAAGCACGACGATCAGGTGGACGCGCTGTCTGGCGCGTTTGCTGAGCTGGTCACCGGCAGCACCTACAACCTCGGGGACGCACTCTGATGGGCAAAATCGCACAGATCAGGGACGGCCTCGTCAACCTGGTTGCCAATCTAGGAACGCCGCGCGACAAAGCGGCGTCGACGTTCTACGGCCTGCCGACCCTGTCGGAGCAGGAGGCAGACAACGCCTACCGCGGCACCTGGCTGGCACGGAAGGTGATCGATATTCCTGCGATGGACAGCTGCCGAAAGTGGCGCGGCTGGAGCGCAGACCAGAAGCAGATCACGGCGATCGAGGCCGAGGAGAAGCGTCTTGGCGTGCAGCAGAAGCTGCTCGATGCGTTGATCCGAGCGCGCCTCACCGGCGGTGCTGCGCTCTACATCGGTACCGGTCAATCCGATCCCACCCTGCCGCTGAAGCCAGAGTCCTTGGGGAGGGCCGGTATCCGCCACCTCAACGTGCTGTCCAAGCGCGTGCTGACGGCAGGGGAGCTGGATCGCGACCCGGAGTCGCCGGGCTATGGTCGGCCAGCGTTTTACACCCTGAGCAGCGGAACCGCCGGGCAGTTGCAGATCCATCCCTCGCGGCTGGTGATTCTGCAGGGCGCGGTGAGGCCTGATCCGGAACTGGACACCGGCATCGGCTGGGGCGACTCGGTGCTGTTGGCGATCAGCAAGGCAATCAAGGACGCCGATGCCAGCGCTGCGAACATCGCCTCCTTGGTGTTCGAGGCGAAGGTCGACGTCATCAAGATCCCGAATTTCATGGCGAGCCTGGCCGACCAGGAGTATGAGAAGAAGGTACTGCAACGTCTCACCCTCGCGGCGATGGCGAAGGGCGTAAACGGAGCGCTGCTGCTGGATGCGGAGGAGGAGTACGAACAGAAGCAGGCTCAGTTCGGTGGCCTGGTGGACCTGCTGATGGGGTTCATGCAGCTGGTGTCGGGCGCGTCGGACATCCCGATGACCCGCCTTCTCGGCCAGTCGCCGGGCGGCCTCAACGCCAGCGGCGAGAGTGACCTGCGGAACTACTACGACCGGATCAGCAGCAACCAGGAGCTGGTGCTGCAGCCGGCGCTGCAGGTTCTGGACGAGTGCCTGATCCGATCCGCGCTGGGCAACCGCCCGCCGGAGGTGTTCTACAACTGGCGGAGCCTGTGGCAGACCACGGACACCGAGCGCGCAGCTATCGGCAAGACCACCGCCGAGACCATCAAGACAATTTCCGAGACGCGGCTACTGCCGGATGAGGTGATGTCCACGGTGGCAGTGAACATGCTGACCGAGGCCGGCGTCGCACCGGGTCTGGAAGCCGAGATGCTCGAGTACGGCAAAGCCACCCCGCAGGAATCCACCGGTGAGGATGACGACGAGCAGCGCGCCGCCGCAACGCCCGTGACTGACGGTCAGCCGCGATCGCTGTACGTCAGCCGCAAGGTGGTGAATGCCGACGATATCGCGGCCTGGGCGAAGGAGCAGGGCATCGGAGAGCTGCAGGACGACCTGCATGTCACCGTCGCTTACTCGCGCCAGGCCTTCGACTGGATCAAGGCCGGCAACGCCAACGAGTGGAGCAACGGCGGCAAAGATGAGCTGGTCATCCCCGAGGGCGGCCCGCGCGCGGTTGAGCCGTTGGGTGGAATGTCGGCTGTGATCCTGTTCGCGTCGGCGCAGCTGTGCTGGCGGCACGAAAGCATCATCCGCGCGGGCGGGTCGCATGATTACCCGGATTACACCCCGCACATCAGCCTGACCGAGGCGACCGTCGACCTGTCGAAGGTCGAGCCCTACCGCGGCCGCATCGTGCTGGGCCCGGAAATCTTCGAAGAGATCCGCGAGGACTGACCATGGTGTTCCTGACTGATCGTGTCTCGGTGTCGGCTCCACGCCGCACTGCGGACGGATACCTAGTGGCCGATGCCTATGTGGCCCGCACCGGCATCCAGGAATACCTGGGTGAGGAGCTGGGGCGGCCCGACCTGCTGAAGGTGAAGGTTTACCGGCCACCGGAGGAAGTCTTCTCCGACGCCACGCTGCGCAGCTTTGCGCACCGGCCCATGACGAATGACCACCCGCCGGAGATGGTCACCGCCGACAACTGGAAGAAATACGCGGTAGGGCAGACCGGTGACGAGGTTTCGCACGACGAAACCCGCGTGCGCGTCCCGCTGGTTCTGATGGACCAGGCTGCCATCGCGGACTGGGAGTCTGGCAAGCGCGAGCTCTCCCAGGGGTACTCGGCCGAGATCGTATGGGAGGACGGCGTAACGCCGGACGGCGAGGCCTACCAGGCCAAGCAAATCAACATCCGCAACAACCACCTGGCCATGTGTCGTCGTGGCCGGGCTGGTTCCCAGTTTCGCATCGGGGATGGGCGCACCCCCGGTGCACCGGATCCGAGCGCCCATCCCAAACCGCAGGAGAACCACATGAGCAACCAGCAGACTCGCATCGTCGTGGTCGACGGCCTGCCCGTCGAGTGCACCGACGCGTCGGCCGCAGCCATCGCCAAGCTGCAGCAGCAGCTCCAGGACGCACACACCGCCGCTGGCACCGCGGCAGCTGCCCACCAGGCGACCATCACCGCCAAGGATGCCGCCATCGCCAAGGCCGAGGGCGAGCGCGACGCGCTCAAGAGCCAGGTCCTCAGCGATGCTGACCTGGACCAGCGCGTCCAGCAGCGCGGCGACCTGGTGGCGAAGGCCAAGGCCGTGCACGACGCCGACTACAGCGGCAAGAGCGACGCCGACGTCCGCAAGGCGGCCGTGGTGGCCAAGCTCGGCGACGCGGCCGTCGCCGGCAAGCATGAGGCCTACGTCGAGGCACTGTTCGACGGCCTGTATGCCCAGGCAAAGCCGCGCGACCCGGTGGCCGTGGCCCTTGGCGACCGTTCCACCCACCGCCAGCCCGTGCAGGACAACGGTTACGCCGCGGCCGTCGCCGCCCTGGATTTCCGCACCGCTGGCCAGAAGGAGGCCTAAGCCATGGAACTGCAGATCAACTACCCGGATACCCAGCCGGTCGCCATCGCTGGCGCGCCGGCCACCATGCTGCCCGCTACCGAGATCTCCCGCACTGTCGAAGGTGCCGCAATCGCCTTCGGCAAGGCCGTGGAGCAGGGCGCCACCGACAAGTCGGTGAAGGCCTTCGCCGGCGGCAAGTACGTCGGCATCGCGATGCTGGATCGTTCGGCATCGGGCCTGACGGTCACGGCGGGCCAGGTCACCGGCCGAGCCACCGACGCGTTCGGCGTGGGCGAGTCCGCCCGTGTCCGCACCAAGGGCGACCTGTGGGTGACCGCCGCAGTGGCGGTGGCCGCAGGCGACGCTGTCTACCTGACGGCCGCCGGCGCGTTCACCAACGTGGCAACCGACAACACCGCCATTCCCGGCGCCCGCTGGGACACCAGCACTACCGCCGCCGGTCAGCTGGCTGTCGTCTATCTCGGCTAAGGAGCCCACCACATGAGCGCAATTCCCCTGATCGACGCCCAGGCAGCCCTGGGCTTCGTGATCGCCCAGGCCTCGATCATCGAGCCGGGCATCTACCGCACCATCTACCCGGACGTGCAATACCGCACCCTGGTGCCCGTTGACACCACCGGCAGCGAGTTCGCCACGTCGGTGACCTACATGTCGCAGGACCAGTACGGCAAGGCCGACTGGATCAACGGCAACGCCGATGACATCCCGAAGGCTGGCACTGTCCGCTCGAAGTTCGAGACCCCGGTCTACACCGCTGGTATCGGCTACGGGTTCGGTTGGGAAGAGATCGGCCGCGCCCAGATGCTGGGCATCAACCTGTCGACCGAAGATGCAGCCGCCGCACGCCGTGCGTCTGAAGAAATGGTCGATCGCGTCGCGCTTCTGGGCGATGCCAGCAAGGGCTTCACCGGCCTGTTCAATGCCGCTGGCGTGATTCCGACTGCTGCCCCGACTGGCAACTGGACGGTTTCTACCGACTCCGAGCTGATCGTGGGTGTGCTCAACCAGGCGCTGCTCAACGTGTTCAACGGCACGAACACGGCGTCGATCGCGAACACGCTGCTGCTGCCCTGGACGAAGTTCAACCTGCTCGCCACCCGCAAGATGAGCGAGCACAGCGACAAGACCATCATCCAGTGGTACCTGGAGAACAACCTGTACACCGTGCAGACCGGCCAGCAGCTGACCCTGCGCGGCGTGCGTGGCCTGGACACCGCCGGCGTCGGCGGCACCACGCGCCTGGTGGCGTACCGCAACGATCCGCAGGTGCTGAAGCTGCACATGCCGATGCCGCACCGCTTCCTGCCGGCCTGGCAGAGCGGCCCGCTGCGCTGGGACATCCCGGGCGTGATGCGCCTGGGCGGCCTGGACGTTCGTCTGCCGAAGGAAGTCGTCTACCTCGACGGCATCTGATCCGCACGGCCCCGGCCACGCGCCGGGGCCTCACTGGAGCGAAGCATGAAGATCACGAACAACCACAAGGGCCCGCTGGGCCTGCCGGACGGCACCATCCTGCCGCCGGGCGAGGCCACCTCGATCGCGAACTGGGATGCCCTGAAGAGCAACGCGGTGGTGCAGGGCTGGCTGAAGGGCAAGATCCTCAGCGCCGAAGGCGGCAAGCCCAGTGCACCAGCACAGGAATCGCTGCTCGGCTCCAACGTGCTGCCGGCCAACATCGAGCTGGCCGATGGCGTCTCCGTGCAGTTGGGCGAATTGGTGCGCCAGGCCTTTGAGCACACTGGCCTGACCGTTGCCGACTGGAACGCGCTGGAAGAGGGCGACCGCGAAGCGGAGCTGGCGGCAATGGTGCGCGAGCTGCAGTCCCGTGCAGAAGCCGAGGCCGAGGCCAAGAAAGGCGCCGCGACCGCTGACGATGAGAAGGCCAAGGCCAGCGGCGCCACGGGCACGCAGAACCCGCCGGTCGCCGACAAGGATGCGCTGCTGGTCCGCGCCAAGGAGCTGGGCATCGAAGCGAAGGGCACCTGGGGCGTGCTGAAGCTGCAGGCGGCCATCGCCGAGGCCGAGGGCAAGAAGGGAGAGGGCTGAACCATGGATCACATCGAGAGCGAAATCCAGGCCAAGGGCCTGACCGCACCGCGCGTGACGCCGGACGCCATCGAGGCAGAGATCGACGGCGAGTACTACTTCACCGCGCAGGACGGTGTCCAGCAGGCCTTTCACAAGCAGGACGAGCTGACCCGCCTGACCGGGGCGCATGACGCGCTGGCGCTGCTGACCTTCTGCGTTCTCCACCTGCGCAACGGCTTCACCGTTACAGGTGAATCGGCCTGTGCCAGTCCGGAGAACTTCGATCCCGAGATCGGCCGCAAGATCGCGCGCCAGAACGCAGTCCAGAAGATCTGGCCGCTGCTGGGCTTCCGCCTGCGCGACAAGCTGGCGAGCGAGGGCTGACCATGTACGGCACGCTGGAAGGCGCGGATCTGTACCACCAGGCGCGCGGCAATGCCGCCTGGGCTGCCGGCACGAAAGAAGCCCGGACCGGCGCACTGGTGCGCGCCACGGACTACATCGACGGCCGGTACCGGATCCTGCTGGCATCTGGCCGCTGGGCGTCGATGTTCCCCGGCGTGCGTACGGCCGGGCGGGGCCAGCCGAACGAGTGGCCCCGCACCGGTGCGGTCGACTATGACGGCGACCCCATCCAACCGGATGAGGTGCCCGACGAGGTGGAGCGCGCAACCTACGAGGCCGCGCTACGCGAGCTGACCAACCCCGGCAGTCTGTCGCCGGACTACGTGGCCACCGAGGCTGTGACCAAGGAGAAGGTCGGTCCGATCGAGGTTACCTACGCCGACGCCAGCTCCGCCGGACAGGTTCCGAACCGGCCGGTGGTGCCGGCCATCGATGAGATCCTGGCGCCGCTGCTGCGGACGCCGCCAACTTTCCCCGCAGTGAGGGTTGTCTGATGGACGAGAAGAAGATCGTTCGGATCTACTTCGAAAACAACATGCCCGGTGCCACAGATGAGCTGAAGGTCGTTGTGGGCGAAGAGGTCATTCCCTACGTGAACAAGATCGAGCTGGGCGAGAACGGTGAGCTGGTGCACGGCAATTTCATCATGGCCCGCATCACGGTCGCGGTGAAGCTTGGGAAATGAGCGCCTTCTATGACCGCATGCAGGCCACGGCCGAGCGGCTGATTGCCCGCTTCGGCTACGCCACGCAGCTCGAGCGCGACGGCGCACCGACGGGGCCGCCGCACAACCCGCAGCTCGGTCCCGCCACGCAGCACGACTGCACGGTGGTGGAGCTGGACTACAGCCTGACCGACCGCGACACCACGCTGGTGCAGCAAGGCGACAAGCTGGGCCTGATCTCGACCGCAGTGGACATCCAGCCCGGCAAGGATGACCGGCTGCTGCTGGGTGGCCAGCTGTATCACCTCATCGACTTGCAGCCGCTCTCCCCGGGTGGCCAGGTCCTTCTCTATGAGTTTCACGCCCGACGCTGATGGCCAACCTCACACCACGCGAGTTGGAACTGCTGGCACGACGCCTGGAGCCGGCCATGCGCCGCGCATTCGAGCAGGCCATCGCAGGCGTGCGCTCGCAGGTGCAGCTGGACCTGCTTGCGAGCCTCCTGCAGGCCGGGCAGGTGGACGCTGTACTGGAGGCGCTGGGTTTCGACGGCGAGCGCTTCTCGCCGCTGGCCGAGCAGGTGCGCCAGGCATTCGCAACTGGTGCTGAGGTTGGCATGAAGGAGCTGCCCACTCTGTCGCTGCGGCAGCAGGTGCGCGGGCGGTACAACCCGGCCAACGACACGCCGCTGCTGCGGTTCGGGTTCGACATGCGCAACCGCGGCGTGGAGAGCTGGCTGCTGTCGAATTCCTCGCACCTGATCACCGGCATGGTGGAGGACCAGCGAACGCTGGTGCGCCAGCACCTGGTGCGCGGCATGGCCGCCGGCACCAACCCGCGCCAGACGGCGCTGGAGCTGGTCGGCAGGGTGGGCGAGACCGGCCGCCGCAGTGGCGGTATCGTTGGCCTCACCGCGCAGCAGGCGCAGTTCGTGGCCAACGTCCGGCAGCAGCTGGCCAGCGGTGATCCGGCGCAGATGGCGGAGTACTTCGGCCGCAAGCGGCGCGACAAGCGCCTGGATGGGATCGTCAGCCGCGCCATCAAGGCGGGCCAGCCGGTGGCGCCGGTAGACGTGGAGAAGATCGCTGCGCGCTACGCGGACAGGCTGCTGGCGCTGCGCGGCGAGATGATCGCGCGGACCGAATCGCTGACGGCCATGGCGGCTGGTCGGGAGGAGGCGTTCCGGCAGCAGATCGAGAGCGGTCGCCTGGCGCCGGAGAACGTCGAGGGCACCTGGTCAGCCACCGGTGACGACAGGACCCGCCACAGCCACCAGGCGATGAATGGCCAGGTGCGCCGGTTCGGAGAGCCGTTCCAGACGCCCAGCGGCGCGCTGATGAGGTTTCCTGGCGACACCTCGCTCGGTGCTGGGCCGGAGGAAACCATCGGCTGCCGCTGCATGAAGAAGTACCGCGTGAACATGGCGGCGGAGGTGAAGCGTGGCCAATAAGTTCGGGAGCCAGGTCCGTGCCTTCACGGAGAAGGCCAAGGCCATGCAGGGTGCAATCTTCCGCGAGTCCGCCACCCGGCTGATGGAGGAAGCCGGCACGCCCGAGGGGCAGGGCGGAAGGATGCCGGTCGACACAGGCTTCTTGCGCAACTCTGCAGCTGCATCGGTCGAGGGCATGCCATCGGATAGCGCGCAGGCCCCGGAACTGGTGTTCGCCACCATGGAGCTGGGGCAGACCGTGTGGGCCGGCTGGACAGCGAAGTATGCGATGCGCATGGAGCACGGCTTCTACGGCGAAGACAGCCTCGGCAGAACCTATGCCCAGGCCGGCAAGGGCTTTGCGCGCGCGGCGGCTCAGCGCTGGGACTTCATCGTGGCCGAGGTCACGGCGAGCGTGAAAGGACGGATGGGATGAGCGACACCGCGATCTATGACGCATTCGCCACGCTGGTGGGGCAGTTCGCTGCGGCGCAGGGCCTGGGCTGCTCCTACCCGGGGCAGGGGTTCAAGCCGCCCACCGGCAACGGTGCCCGCTGGTTGGAGCTGCAGTGGTTCCCGAATCGGACCGAGAACTACGGTATCGAGGACGATGGCCCGTTCCTGATGCAGGGGTTCGGCCAGCTGTCGGCGTGCTACCGGCCGGGGCAGGGGATCATGGTCGGTACTGCGATCACGGACCAGATCATCGCCGCCTTCGCCAAGGGCACGGCTTTCGGCGGGGTCTCGGTGCAGCGCCGGCCGTGGACCTCCAGTCTGATCCAGGACCCGGAGCGGATCATGCACCCGGTGACCATCCCCTGGCGGGGATTCGTTTCGGGGTAGACTCCGGCCATGAGCCCCAAGCCGCCCAACCTGCACCTGGTCAGCAGCAACGAGATCCCGAACGAGGGTGAGCTGCAGGCCATGCGCGATGCCATCACCCGCATGAAGCGGAACCGGCAGCTGCTGGACGAGTTCTGCGCCGAGCAGGCGCGGTTCGTACGGGCGGAATACCTGGCCTATGTCGAGGCGGGATTCACCCGGCCGCAGGCCATGCAGCTGGTAGCGGCAAAGCTGGGCCCAGCCAAGAAGTAACAACAGAACCGACCGCAAATTATTCCCGAATCTATTCCACAGGCCCGCCCACCAGCGGGCCTTTCGCTTTTCCAACGACCCCGCCCCGTGGCGGGTTTTTTTACGCCCATCGCGAGGAGACACGGCTATGACCGAAGCAAAGACCAACTCAGGTACCAAGTTGCACATCTGCGTAACCCCCCAGAACGAGGATCTGACCGTCGCCGAGTTCGCGGCCCTCACCTACGTGCAGGTGAAGAAGGTTGGCAGCATTGGCGAACGCGGCATCAACACCAACATCGTCAGTTACGACACGCTGGACACCCTGGTGTCGATGAAGGGCAAGGGTATTACCAACGCCGGCGACCCTCAGGTGGAAATGGCCGAGGACCTCGCGGATCCGGGTCAGGTGGCCATGCGTGCTGCTGGCGCGCCGGATGTCCCGGATGCCTACGCGTTCAAGATCGAGAACACCGATGGCACCGTCGAATACCTGCGCGGTCTGGTGGCTGGGCCGAACAAGCCTGGCGGCCGCAACGAGGACTTCCGCCTCAACACCTACACCATCGCGCTGAATCAGCAGCCGATTGATGTGGCGGCGCCGGTTACCCCCTGACGGATCCGGGCCAGCTGCCGGCGCCCGGGTGGTGTCCAACCCGCATGGGATACCATCGCCCCTTTCGGCGAAGGAGCTTTCCATGAAGAGGATTCTGGCAGGGGCGCTGGCGCTGGCCATCGCAGGCTGTGCGACCGTGGGCAAGGAAATCAGTGATGAGTCCATCGCGGCCATCACGAAGGGCAAGACCACCGAAGCGCAACTCGTCGCGCAGCTCGGCCGCCCGACTTCTACGGTTACCAACTCCGATGGAACCAGGGTGCTGGTGTGGACCTACGCCAAGGCCAACGGCCTGGGCCGCGTGAAGGGGAAGTCCGTCAGCGTGGTGCTGAGGGATGGTGTGGTGGATAGCCACTCCGTCGCCGAGGTCACCACGCCCTAGAGCGCACCGAGAAACCGAAACCCAATGAGGCCCGCGCAATGCGGGCCTTTTCTTTTCCCAGGATGAGAGAGACATGACTGACCTGAGCACCATCGTCGCCGCCGCGCGCACGATCGACATCAAGCACCCGGCCACCGATGCCCCTGTGGGCCTGGTGCTGACCATCCTCCCCGACAGCAGCCCGCAGGTACGTGCTGCGTCACGCAAGCTGACCAACGAGCGCATGCTCGGTCGTGGCAAGCTGACCGCAGAAAAGATGGAGGCAAGCCGCATCGACATGCTGGTGGCCTCGGTGGGGGGCTGGGAGTGGAAGGGGGACCTGACCTTCCACGGCGAGAAGCCTGCCTTCGAAGAGAAGACCCTGCGCACCCTGTTCAAGGATCTGCCCTGGGTGGCCGAGCAGGTGGACACGGCGCTGGGCGAGCGTGCCGAGTTCTTTCGAGGAACTGACCAGGAAGCTGGCTGACGCGATCTACCTGACCGTCAGGTACGACGTTCCGGACAGCACAGGGGATACCCGTCGCACCCGCAACGAGCGATTCGGAGAGCAATCCCCAGAGGTGAGGGTCCCCGAGAGGGGTGAGCACGTCTGGGATTGGTTCTGGCAGCTATCTGCACGTCGAAAGAGCGGCCCGGAGGCGTTGACGTTTGCTGACGTCGGGGACTGGAGCCGGCTTCTGCTGGTCGATCCACTTCCGCAAGAGGTGGAGATGCTCATGGCCATGGATGACGCCTACCTAAAGGCCGTGCGGGAAGACCAAGCGGCGGCCCGGCAGCGCGCCATAGAAGAAGCGAGGAGCAGGAAATGACCGACATCGCCGAGCTTGGCTACAAGGTCGACAGCAGTGGCCTGGTGGAGGGCACCAAGGCCCTGGACGAGAATGCTGCGGCTGCTGACAAGGCCGGTGCTGCTGCCGACCGCCTGGAGAGTTCGCAGAGTGCTGCCAGCAAGACGGCGTCTTACTGGGCCAACGAGCAGGCCAAGATCAACGCCCGCGTGCAGGAGATGGAGAGGATCGAGCAGAGGGCGGCGGTAGCCACGCGACAGGCGGCCACCGCAACGGAGGCGCAGGAGCTGAACCTGCAGCAGCTACTCGGGCAGATCAACCCGACAGTGGCAGCGCTGAACAAGTTGGCTGGGCAGCAGGACCGGCTGGCGCGGGCACGGGATCTGGGTCTGCTCAAACCCCAGGTGTGGCAGCAGTACCAGGCCAACATCGACGCGACGCGCGCTTCCATCCTCAACGCCACCGGCGCGCAGAACGGCATGGGTATGTCCGCGCGGCAGCTGCAGAACAACCTGCGCATGATCCCCATGCAGGTGACCGACATCACCACCAGCCTGATCAGCGGCCAGCCGGCGTGGATGGTGGCGATCCAGCAGGGCGGACAGTTGAAGGACCAGTTCGGGGGCATCGGGCCTGCCGCGCGCGCCGTCGGCGGCTACGTGCTGGGGCTGATCAACCCGTTGACGCTTGGTGCGGCAGCTCTGGCGGCCCTGGCCATCGCTGCCAAGCAGACGGAAGACCAGCTGTTCGATTTCCAGAAGGCCCAGATCCTGAGCGGGCAGGGTGCTGCCATCGGCGCAGCGGGCTTCCTTGAGTTGGCCAGCAGCATTGATCACCTGCAGGGCGTGTCGCGAGGCGGTGCCGTGGCGGCGCTGACCGAGACAGCCAAGGCCGGCCGCTATGCTGGCGAGCAGTTCGAGATGGTGGCCGCCGCCGCTGCGCGCATGGAAGCGTCGGCTGGGCGTTCTCTCTCGGCTACGGTCAGCGCGTTCGACACCATTGCCAAGGAGCCAGTGGAAGGCCTGCTGAAGCTCAACGACGCGGAACGGTTCCTGACCGCCGCGCAGCTGCAGCGCATTACCACGCTTCGGGACGAGGGACGGTCACAGGAGGCCGCCAACGAGGCGATCCGGATCTATGCCGATCACCTGGACGACGTGGCCAACCGCACCGAGGCGGTTATGCCGGCGATGTCCAAGGGCTGGCGGGACATCAAGGACGACATCGGCGGTGCATGGGGCGCGCTTGGAAACTTCACCAACGCTGTGGTGGCACTCGCTGGAGAATGGGGCGTCTTGGCTCGGCTACCGCGTCTGAGCGACGTGCTGGGCCTCGGTTTGGCCGGTGGCACCTTGGTCAAGAACCTCGGCCTGCCATCCTTCACTGATGCGCTGAACGGCTTGGCTGCAGGCATGCGCGGCCTGCCGCCGCTGCCCAAGCCCATCGATGAGGGGGGCGCGCTGGATCCGCAGACAGCGCGTGACCTCGCTGCGGTGACGCAGGAGCGGGCCACTGCCGAGCAGGCCGCCGCCGAGGCCATCAATGCCCAGGTGGCAGGCCTAGATCGGGCCAGTGCGAAGGAAGCGGCACGACTGAAGATCATCGCCCAGTACAACAAGCTGGCCGATAACGATGCCCGGCACTTCGACGGGTCCATGCAGCGGCTGATCGCGAAGGCCCAGGCTGACGTCGACAAGTCGTTCAACCGTCGCGACGGCGTAGGTAAGCGCAACGGTGACGACAGCGCCGCTCAGAACATGCTGGCCTCAGCGCAGCGGCAGATCGAGGCCAACAAGCAGTTGGTGGAGACCGGCGTCAAGGTGACCGAGAGCGAGCGCCAGGCGATGGCGATCGAGCAGGTGCTGGCCAAGAGCAAGAACACCATGACGGCGTCCACACGGGCACTGCTGGTGGCGGCCAGGGAGGAGCTTCTGGCCTCTGGCCAGAAGGCCGCCGCATACACGAAGGAGAAGGAGGCGGCCGAAGCGCTGGCCAGGCAGCAGGCGATCCTGGCTCAGGCTAGCAGCAACCGAGACCGGTCCAACGAACTGGATCTGCTGGGCATGAGCGGCGGATCCGACGGCGTGGCGATGCTGCGCCGGCAGCTGGACATCCAGCGCGAGTACCAGGACGAGCTGAAGCGGCTGGGAAGCCGCGACGTTGCCCAGGACAAGGCAACATGGGACCTGCTGGCGGCCAACGCCGACGCCTTCAGAAACCGGGAGCTGGAAAAGGAGAGGGTGTTCCAGGAGCAGCGGCTGGCGATGCTGGGAGACTGGCGGCTGGGTGCACAGGTGGCATGGCAGAACTACGCGTTCGACGCCACCAACTACAACCAGCAGGCACAGGATGCTGTGCAAGGCACGCTGGCGGCGACCACGAGCAGCGTGGCCACCCAGATCGATGCCATGGTGCGCGGCAACCAGTCCTTGGGAGAGTCGCTGAAGAGCATCGCGGTGGACATGGGGAACGCTGTCATTGGCGCCCTCGAACAGATGGCCGCTCAGTGGTTGGTGTATCAGGCCGTGCAGCTTGCCACCGGCAAGGCGACTCGCGCGGCAGCGATTCCCGCGGTAGTGGCAACTGCGCAGGCGACGGCTCTGCAGGCGCAGCTCGCTGCCTTCGCCTCCACAGCGGCGATCCCCATCGTGGGACCGGCACTGGCACCTGGTGCTGCGGCTGCAGCTGCAGCTGTGTCCCAGAGCTATGTGGCGGCGATCTCCGCGTTGTCCTTGGCGGGCATGGCCCACGACGGTATCGACTCGGTGCCCACGGAAGGCACGTGGCTGCTGAACAAGGGCGAGCGCGTGCTGACCGCAGGAACCGCGGCAAAGATGGACGCGACGCTGGACCGGATTGCGGCATCGCGAGCGGGCGGTCCCGGCGGTGGCGGCGACGTGTATGCCCCGACCATCAATATCAACGGCGATCCGGATGCCCGGACGTTGGCCATGGTGGAACAGAGCGTGCGCCGCGGCATGCAGCAGAACTACGACCGCATCTCCTCCGAACTGACCACAGGACAGGGTCGGGTCGGGAAGGGCTTGCGCAGAGGAAACAACGTGTCGCGTCGGGTCAGCTGACCTGACGCAACCATTGCGAGGCCCCACATGGCAGCTGCAGTTCCTTATCCGGCATGGTTACCCCTGCCGCTCCGCGACGGCTATGGAATGAAGCCGGTCACCCCGTTGGTGACCTCCCGTTTCCAGAGCGGCGCATCAATGACCCGTCGGCGGTCCACCAGCACACCCACGATGGTGACCCTGTCGTGGGTGCTGAAAGATCGTGTGGCTGCGATGTTCGAAAAGTGGGTGCAGGAGGATCTGGTCGACGGATCTGCCTGGTTCCTTTGCAAGCTGAGGACCCCCATCGGCGATGACTACTACCGAGCTCGCTTCACCGCTGATTTCTACAACGGCCCGTATCTGGTCGACGGTGACTTCTGGCGATTCGATGCAACGCTAGAGATGTTCAGAAGGCCGCTGCTGGCGGATGGCTCGACGGCATATCCGGACGCGATCTTCAATTCCGACATTGTTGATCTCGCAGCGAACAGGGAGTGGCCCGAAGCATGAGCATCCTCGAACGCCTGTATTCGTCTGGCGGCCGCGAGGTGGAGCTGGAGACCCTGGCTATCCAGATCGGCGCGCAGACCTTCTACCTGACGAAGGGGTGGGATGACTTCACGGCCAGGCTAGAGACGGGTGAAGCCGCGACGTTCACCGCCTGCGGCATGGACATCGCCAAGCCCGCGCGCAATGCGGATGGCGTGCAGGACCTTCGTTTCGCCCTCAGCAACATCAATGGCGTTGTCAGCACCCAGCTACGAGCTGCGCTCGCCGCCAAGCAAGAGATGGTCGCCACCTTCCGCCTCTACCTCAGCACGGACCTGCTGGCGCCGGCAGAGCGGCCCTTCATCGTCAAGGTGAAAGGCGGCCAGTGGACGGCCACCGAGGTGCAGATCACCGCCGGCTTCATGAACGTTCTGGACACGGCGTGGCCGCGCGATCGCTACGTCCTATCGAAGCATCCTGGGCTGAGGTACATGTGATGAAGATCAATCTTGAGAAGTACCTTGACGTGCGCTGGGTGCGTGGCGGCCGCCAGTTTCCTGAGCTGGACTGCTACGGAGTGGTCAATGAGGTGCGTAGGGATCTGGCCTTGGATGCTTGGCCAGAGTACGCCGGCGCCACGGCGGAGGAACTTCCAGGTCTCGCCGCCGGCGCAGCCACCGAGCGCAGCGGTAGCGACTTGCGCCAGGGCGCCGTTGCGTTCTGCTACCAAGGCAGTGTGGTCGAGCATGTTGCCGTGCTGATTGAGGCGGATGGTCGCCTGTGCGCGCTGGAATGCAATGAGCACCACGACGTGACGGTCCTACCCCTGGCGCGCTTCGAACGTCGCTTTACCCGAGTGGAGTACTACGCGTGATCCGAATCTATCCGTCGCGTATGCCCGGAGAGCCGCTGGAAACGCACCCCCATGGCCGGACCACTGTTGAGGGCTGGCTGCAATCCATGGTTCCGAGCTTCATCCAGGAAGGGCCGCATCCGATTGAGGTCGAGCTGGATGGTGTGCCGCTGCCGGCCGAAGCCTGGGCAACCACCTGGGTGGACGGTGATGCTGACGTCCGCATCTACCCAGTCGCCTATGGCGAAGGTATTGCTGCAGTCGTGTACTGGGTGGTTGTGGCGGTTGCAGCGGCCTATGCCATCTACATGGCCAGCAACATGCCCTCGGGTAGCCGGTTTGGCCAGGGCGACTCGCTCAGCCTGGACACCGCGCGTGCGAACAATGCGCGTCTGGGCAGCCCTATCCGTGAGGTGTTGGGCCGCTATCGCGTCTATCCAGACTACTTGGTGCAGCCGGTGTCGCGATTCGTAGGCGAAAAGTCCTACCGCACCCACATGTTCGTCTGTGTTGGCAAGGGGCAGCACATCATCCCGGTCGGCTCGGCGCGGCTGGGGAATACGCCCATCAGCTCGTTCGGCAGCGACGTGCAGATGACCATCTACCCACCGGGTGCGGATGTGAGCGGCGACGTGCGCTCCGAGAACTGGGTGAACTCCACCGAGGTCGGGGCGACGGCCTCCGGCACAGCCGGCCTGGATCTGAGCGACACGGCAGACGTGTCTACGGGAATCAACGCAGACTCGGTGACGGTATCGGGGAACGTGCTCACCCTGAACAATGCAACGGTCACCGACGCGAACGGTAACGAGCGGCCGACCAGCTCCGTGCCAAGCAGTTGGGTTGTCGGCGCCGTGCTCACGCTCAAGATTTCTGCCTCCTTCACCGCGACCACGAGCGGCCTTTACTCGATCATCGCCGGCAGTGCTGTGGCAGAGTTGGCGCCCTACGTGGGCATGCCGGTACTGCTGACCTACAACGGCGCCGACTATGCACTGTTCGTGGCCAGCTACGCCCCAGGCTCGCCCGCGGTGCCCGGCGTAGGTGGAAGTGCTGCCCGCGTGACGGGATCGGCCGCGGCGAGCAACTTCGATTTCAGCGGCTCTCCGGTCACCTTCGGAATCAGCTGGCGCGGCATCGCCTACAGCGTTGCTCTGGAGGCAAACTACATCACCTTGGGCGTGCTTCTGACGGCCATCAACGACCAGTTGGTGGACAGCGGCTTGGTGGCGACGCAATCCGGCGGTGTGGTCACGATTGCGGAGTCGGCCAGCCCGTTTGCTGGTGGGAGCATCACCTACAGCGGACTGCCGGCGTCAGTCTTCGGCAGCAGTCCAACGTCTACTGCGGGCGTGGCCACGAGCGGCGGAACACCTGCGACGCAGCCCCGTGTGACGTTGGCCTACGACGGCCCGGCCGGAACTGCTTTCGGCGGTCTACCACCCGGTGTGGTGTCGCTGGCAATGTCGCGCGGCCAAAGCGACTATCGAATTGCGGCCGTGTCCGGGCTCACCTTGGCGGTGGAACGGCTTACAGAGTCTGGCGTGGTCGACACGAGCTGGCCGGGCTGGACCAGCCGGACGGCCACTGACTACAGCGCCACCGGGTTCCAGGAGGGCGAGGAGTGGTTGGGACCGTTCCTGGTGTGCCCGAACGGCGAAACCACCGATGCGTTTGAATACGACTTCAACTTCCCCAGCGGACTGATCTGGTACACCAGCAAGGGTAATAAGCGCACCTTCACCGTTTCTCTGCGAGTCGGCTATCGCGTGTTCGGCTCCGGCGCGCCATGGACCGTGCGCACACACACCTACACCGGATACTCCGAGGATGCCGTCGGCTTCACCGAGCGCATCAACCTGGGGACGCCTGGGCAAGTCGAGGTGCGAGTTCGGCGGGTGACCGAGCGCGGAGGCAATTCTGCACGGGACGCGTGCTACTGGCAGGGCCTGCGCGCGCGCCTGTCACAGCGGCCAACCCGCTACGACGACCTGACCACCATCGGGCTTACCGTGACCACCGGCACGAAGCTGGCGGCGCAGTCGGATCGGCGATTCAACGTCATGGCGACGCGACAGTACGAGGGCAGTACCGCGCGGACCATCAGCGGCGCCATGAAGCACGTGCTGCGGTCCCTGGGGCTGCCGGAGGACCAGATCGACAGCGCTACGCTGGACCACCTGGAAGCTACCTACTGGACGCCGCGCGGGGAGTTCTTCGACTACAGCCCCGAGCAGTCCGGCAGCAGCGCACTGGACGTGCTGCAGTTGGCTACGCAGGCGGGCATGGGCTACTTCCTGCTGAGCGACGGCATGTGCTCGGCGGGGCGTGAGGGCATCAAGACCTGGCGCGGCGCAATTTCTCCCCAGCGGCAGTTGGAGCCGCTGGCCACGTCGTTCAATGCACCGGGTCCGGATGACTTCGACGGGGTAGACGTGACCTACATCGATGAGGTCACCTGGGCGGCCGAAACCGTGGAATGCCGCATGCCAGGTAGCGATACGCCGGTTAAGGTGGAAACGTTCGAGCTGAAGGGGGTAGGGAGCCGCACCAGGGCATACCGGATCGGCATGCGCCGGCTGATGAAGTACCAGGGACAGCGGTTGACCTACACCACAAAGACGGAGCTGATGGGCCTGCGGTTCGACTTCGGCGACCGCGTCAAGCTGACCGACGACATCCCCGGGTCCAGCACCACCAGCTGCGTGATCGACCATGCCGAGCTGCAGGGCACGCGCGTGCGGATCGAAGTGGGCGAGTACCTGGACTGGAGCCTGGCTGCGCCGCGCTGCCTGATTCGGTTCCAGGACGGCTCGGCGTCGGCGGTGATCGTGCCCACGCGGGTGGACGATCACACGCTGACCATCTCCGCTTCGTCTCTGCCGGCTGAGCACGCCTTCAGCACATGGATCCTCGATGACCCGACGATTGACCCGCCAGAGCTGATCTTCTGCGACAGCTCTCGGGTTGGCTATGACGCAGTGCTTTCCGAGATCACCCCCGGCGACGACGGCTCGGTGGAGATCTCCGCGCTGCAGTACGACCCAGCCTTCTACCAGTACGACGACGCGAACGCGCCGTAACACCAACGGAGAAACACCAAGATGACGACTCACAACACTGGGAATCCGGTGCCGTCGGCGGCTGTCAAAGATTTGTACGACAACGCGGAGAACTTGGACAAGGGCATCAACGGTGACGCGCCAACGTGGCAGGACCGGCGCGGATTGACGCGCAGAAGCTGGTCGGGCCTCGAATCGGAGTTTGACGACTTCATTTCGGGTAATGGCCTGAAGCGCTACTCCAGTTGGGCAGCCTTGGCGGCCGATACGTCGAGGCCCGACGGTTTCGCCGCGGACGTAATAGGAGACGCGGGTTTCCACACTGATCCCATTACAGGCCAGTCCGTGACCAACTCGGGTCAGTTCCGTGCATCCGGAGGGTCTTGGCAATGGATGCGTGCAGACTCGATCGATTCGATCAATGACCGTACCCGTCTGACCCCAGATACTGAAAAGACCCTGTCGGTGTTTCAGGCACTGAGCAAAGCAGGAGGCCCCGGCTTCTACGTTGACCGGACCACTGGTGCGCTGGTGGCCTCGGCAAACTTCTTCTACGCCTATTCCGCAATTACAGGGCAGGAATCGGCGATCAAGGTCACTGCCAGCCTCAGTCAGCCAGTTCAGGCGCTTGCCGTTTACAAGGACGGAAACGGCGCTTATCTGGGCTTTGAGGTGATGGGTACTTCAACTGAAACCCTGTATCAAGACTATGAGCTGAAGGCGGTTCCTGCTGAGGCTAGGGCTGTTTACGTTTCTTCGCGAAGGAACAATATTGAGATAAACGCTTCCTACATTGCCGCAGGTGTCGCAAAGCGCCTGACGACTGCCGAACGCAACGCTCAGGAATCGGCCGCGTCGTTGGCTGACCTGATCCGGCAGAACACCACGGACGTTCCTGGCTACTACATCGACAAAAGCACCGGAGCTGCAGTAGCTAGTTCGGCGTACAACTACTCCTCACTGCCTTTGAATGGCGATGAGGGGTTCGTTTACTTCACGACCTTTGTCACGGGAACTACGACCACTCCGCTAGCCTTCTTTGGCGAGGGTGGAGCGCTGATTTCTATTGTTGGCGCGGTCGGAACCCAATACACGGACGAGCGCGTAGCAGTTCCTCCGGCTGCCCGGTCCGTAGCCGTCACTGCTCGTTCGGGCAACCCGATCATAATCAAACTTGAGCAGGTATCGCCGGACGTAGCCAAGCGACTTGCAGTCCTCGAGGCCAGCAGCTCTTCATCTCTTAGCAGATGGCGCGATCAGGCCGTGGCCTCGTTCGGTGACAGCCTGGTTGGCCAGGGGCGATGGCAACAAGTTGTGGTTTCTGAGCATGGAATTGTGCATACCAACTGCGGAGTCGGTGGCAGCAAGGTTGCAAAGCCGGACTCAGGCCCGCAGGCGGTATCTATGTGTGACCAGGCGAGAATCGACGCAATTCCAGCCGGCAGCGTGGCTGTGCTGTTCGAGGGCGGCACCAACGACTGGGCGCAGTCTGTGCCGCTTGGCGAGTTCACTTCCACTGCTGAAACCGAGTTCTACGGCGCACTTCATTCAACGATCGGGAAGCTGTTGACTCGATTCCCGCAGGCCAGAATCTTCTGCATCACGTCTCCGTATGCTGAGAGGATCACAGTTCCCGGAGACTGGGCCAATGGATGGACCAACGCGATAGGGCTGACTGTCCGGGCGTACGCGGAAGCTACCAGGCGCGTTGCCGAGCACTATGGCCTGCCGGTCATTGAATGGTCGCGGGAGTGTGGGTGGAGCCACTCGAACGTTGCGCAGTTCCTGGACAATGACGGGGCCTACTTCCATCCCTCGGTCGCGGCCGGAGCCCCGCTTCTGGGGAGGATCGTGAATGGTCGCCTCTGGGACATCCAGCGGTAAATCCAGAGAGTGCCGGGGGGCATGACTGCCCCCCAGCATTTGTTAGCGACGATTCTTTGCGCGAAGGATTTCGGTTTTGATGTCCAGGATCTCGCCTTCGATGCGACTCAAGCCGCCACGACCAAAATCGATCAGGTCGAGTTGGCGCTGTTCGAGCTGGCTGCGGTCAATAGCATCCATGTCTTTGCCGTTCTCTTCCAGCTCCTGGGTGACCTCGCCGAGCTCTTGATCAGAGCGGTTGTCGTGTTCAACAAGCTGGGCGTGGCTCAGCCCCGCCCGAAACGCTGCAACCTCATCCCGGCGTGTAGTGTAGGTCTCAAGGTCTTCTTCCAGCTGCCGCAGTGACATGTGATTCTCCCGTGTGGAGGTAACCCTATGGGGCTCCATCCGGGGAATCCCAAGAGAGGGGCCTATCCTTCGGCTTGAATCAATGACTTGCTGTTGTTTCGGGGCGTGTTGACCGCGCGGCTGACCCGATATGCCTCCATGGACGGGGGCTCGCTGGCCAGCAGCATGGCCATCGCATCGTCCGGACTAGCGGCCATCCACTCATCGATCTGGCCTGCCTGCAGCCACACCGGCATGCGGTCGTGGATGTCGGCGGAGACGCCGCTGCTGTCGCCGGTGATGATGGTGAAGGTGCCCAGGTTTCCCTCGGGCAGGAGCGGGCTGGTGTCCTCCCACAGGCCGGCGGCCAGCAGCGGCCCGGTGGCGTGGATGAACCAGGGGTCCTTCCTCTCGTCGATCGGGCTCACCGACCACTCGTAGTAGCCGGCCATCGGGATGACGCAGCGTCGCTTCTTGAACGCCGTCCGGAAGGCAGGCTTGGTGGCCACCGTCTCGATCCGGGCGTTGATGGTCGAGCCCTGCAGGCCCTTGGCCTTGGCCCAGAAAGGCAGCAGGCCCCACGCCAGCCGAGTTACCTGCCGGCCTTCTCCAGAGCAATGGGCGCCACCAGCCATTCAAGCCTGATCGAGATTGCGCGGGGGCGGGTCGGGCAGCGCAGGCTTCCCTACTGGCCTATGCGTTGCATCCCCCTGTCGCCGCAAGAGCTCGTACAGCTGGTGCGGGCCGATTGGACTTCCTTCCTGGAGCGGGGAGGCGATCAATCTGGCCCGGCCACCGCGATGGAGATGCTAGTGGCACTGGTCGAACCATTCGCCGAGGCTGCATAAGCAGCGCCGCGCTCGCTGTGGGCCTCCATCGTCGGCGGCTCGCCGGGCGCGGTCAGCTCAGTAATGCTCAGGTCTTGAATGGCTTCTTACATCTCGGGCACTTAGCTAGGTGTCCGGCTGTCTGCCAACCAACTACGGCACCCATTATTGCGAGGGGAACCGTTGCTGCCATACCGAGACCACGTCCGACGAGACCTATCTTCTTCCCGAAAATGGCACCAGAGATGCCGCCAGCTGCTGCAGCACCGGCCCTAGCGCCATAGGCGCTTTTGCTGTTCGGATCAAAACTGTGTGAGCAGCTCGGGCAGATGATCTTTGCCATGGTCATTCCTTGATGTAGTGCCTACGCATGATCGGCGTGGCGAGAAAAAACTTTAGCCTTGGCGTATGGGCTGTCGCTCCCCCAGCAGGTTCAACTTCATCGCAGACTACGCGTATCCAAGGCCGCAGGCAGCTCAACCCGGGCGCGCTGGAGCAGCGCCTCGCCGGCACCCCGCAAGACGATTCGGGCGAATTGACGATTTCGTCAAATCGCCGATGCAGCGCTTAACAATTCCTTCCCCGAACGATTCAGGCAGGTCGCCACCGCGTTCGCAGGATCTGCGACGGCCGGTCGTATCCTTCCGGCCATGCGCTCTTCCCAAGGCTTCCGCACCGCCCCGATCCCCTCTGGCTGGGTCCAGACCGGTGAGCGCTGGGCGCTCTGGTACAACGGCCGCGAGACGGCCAGCGTCACGCCTGATGACGGCCCTGGGGTCCGGCTATGGATGGAAGGCCAGAAGATGTGGCAGGTGAAGGAAGTGCGGGCCGCCAATGTCCGACAGGCAAAGCGCTACGCCGAGCGCTGGTGCGCCGCCAGGCTGTATCCCGAGCTGCCGCTGCGTGAGGCCGTCGCCCGACTGACCGATAGCACGCCGATCCAGTTGCCCCCACCAATGCCTGGCCTGCCTCCGACCCGCGAGCAGCAGCAACAGGCCCGGCGCCTGGCCGAGGCCGGGGCGAAGGAGGTCGAGCGGATCAAGGCGGCGCTTGAACCGCGCAAGCCGCCGGCAGAGACGAAACCCCGAGCGAGGGACGTCCGCAGCAAGGCATGGGTGAGTGCAGGGCTGCGGCAGCTGCGCCGCGGCGTGTAGGCATCAGGCAACCCGCAGCTGCACCACGTTGCCGTCGCGGAGCCGGTCCAGGTAGTCCGCCCATTCCTGCATCATCCTGGCGCGCTCCTCCAGATGCTTGGTCCGGTTGTACGCCCGGCCATCCGGATCCTTGACCATGTGCGACAGCTGGTGCTCGATGATGTCGGGCCGGAACCCCAGCACCTCGTCAAGGATGGTCCGCGCAGTAGCGCGGAAGCCGTGCCCGGTCATCACGTCATCCTCGAACCCCATCTTGCGCAGCGCGGTGTTCACCGTGTTCTCGCTCAGCGGTCGCTTCGGGCTGTTCCGCCCTTGGAAGACATACTGCCCTTTGCCTGTGAGCGGCTGAATCTCGCGAAGGATGGCCAGGGCCTGCCTCGAAAGCGGGATCAGGTGCTCCCGGCGCCGCTTCATGCGGACGGCAGGGATCAGCCACTGCCCGGCGTCCAGATCGAATTCCGACCATTCCGCCTTCCGGAGTTCGCCGGGGCGCACGAACACCAGCGGCGCCAGGGCCAATGCCCAGCGTGTGACCTGCCTGCCGCGGTATGCGGGGATGGCGCGCAGCAGCGGCACCAGCTCGCGGGCCTCGGTGATCGCTGCATAGTGGTTCCGTGGCGTCGGCTGCAGTGCGCCGCGCAGGTCTGCCACCGGATTGCGCTTGGCCATGCCGCAGGCGATGGCGTACCGCATCACCTCCCCGCACTTCTGGATGACCCGGTGCGCTGACTCGATGGCGCCGCGCTTCTCCATCCGACGGGCGAGTGCAAGGAAGTCGGGTGCCTCCAGCTCAGCGGCCTGCCGGCTACCGATCCACGGCAGAATGTCGTTCTTCATCCAGGCCTCGACCTTTACCCGGTAGTCGTCGGACCAGATCCGGCCATCCATGAACTCGCGCGCGATCGCGCCAAAGGTCTGAGCCTCCATGCCCGCCTTCGCCGCGGCGGCCTCCTTCTTCTGCTGGTTCGGGTCCACGCCCTGGGCAAGCAGCCGCCTCGCGTCTTCGCGACGGTTCCGTGCCAGCTGCAGGGGCACCTCGGGGTAGACGCCCAGCGCTAGGCGCTTCTCCTTCCCGTCGAAGCGGTACTTCATTCGCCACCAGCGGCTACCGCTCGGGGAGATCTCCAGGTAGAGCCCGCCGCCGTCGAACAGCTTCTGGGTCTTTCCAGTCGGCTTTGCGCGCCGAATTGCGAGGTCGGAGAGTGGGGGCATCGATCTTGGGGGCATTGGGCGGATGCCCCAAAATATGCCCCCACCGTCTCACCAGCTGCAACGCATTGGACCGGTCTGCACCGTGCAACGAAAAAGGCCGGAAGCCCTGTTATTTCAGGAGTTCCGGCCTTCTGAGTGCGTTGCCGCACTGAATAGTGGTGGAGCCAAGGAGGATCGAACTCCTGACCTCGTCATTGCGAACGACGCGCTCTCCCAGCTGAGCTATGGCCCCACGGCAGGCTTTCAGTGTAGCGCCGCCTGCCGGGCTTGCCAAGCGCCGGACCGGGACGGCGGCAGGCGTGGATCTGCCGCCGTCCCCAGCCGGTTCAGGCCAGCGCCTGGCGCAGCAGATCGCCCGCGCGCTGTACCGCCATGCCGGTGGAAACAGCCACGTCCTGCAGGTGGATGCAGGCGTGGATCATCCCCGGCAGCCGCTCCAGCGTGCAGTCGACACCCGCAGCCTGCAGGCGGTGCGCGTACTGCTCGGCCTCGTCGCGCAGCGGATCGTGCTCACAGCTGAGTACGGAGGCAGGCGCCAGCCCCTGCAGGTCGGTTGCGTGGGCGGGCGAGGCCAGTGCCGGCGGTGGATCCAGATCCATCCCACTCAGATAGGCCTGCCAGCAGCGCTGCATCAGTTCGGCGCTGAGGTAATAGCCTGTGGCGTAGTCGCTGTAGGAACCGCTGCCCATGCCGGCATCCAGCGCCGGATACAGCAGCAGTTGGTGGCACGGTTGCGGCAGGCCCTGTTCGCGCAGCAGCAGGCAGCCGGCGGCGGCGAGGTTGCCGCCGGCGCTGTCGCCACCGATTGCCAGCCGCCGTGGGTCCAGGCCGAGGCGCTCGGCGTTGTCCTGCAACCACTGCCAGGCGTCGGCGACGTCATGCAGTGGAACCGGGAACGGGTGCTCCGGCGCCAGCCGGTAGCCCACGGCGACAATCACGCAACCGCTGGCATTGGCCAGCGCGCGGCAGGGGCCGTCATAGACCGCCAGCGAACACTGGAACCAACCGCCGCCGTGGGCGAACAGCAGAGCCGGTACCGGTCCATCGGGAAGCCCTTCCGGCGTGTAGAAACGCAGCTCCAACGCATGCCCGTCGCGCGCGATTACCGTGTGCTCGGTCACGTGTGCGACGGCCTGTGGTGCTCCCTGCAACTGTGGCAGCGCGTTCTCGCTGATCGCCCGCAGTTCGCGCAGGTCTTCCGGCAGCGCATGGGCGGCGACGGCGTCGACGAACTGCTGCAGCGCCGGTTCAAGCAGCATGGCGTGCCTCCTGCAGGAACGGCAGCAGTTGTGCAAGGAATGCCTGTGGCGCTTCTTCCATGATGAAGTGGCCGCAGCCCGGCACGATGCTGCCGCGGACATCATCGGCATGCGGTTGCAGGGTCAGCATCGGGGCATCGCCAGTGGCGTGTTCGGCGCCGATCGCCAGCACCGGCATCGGCAAACGGTGCTGCGCACGCAGCTTGTTCTGGCGGATCGTTTCCGGAATCGCGCGGTACCAGGCGAAGCCCGCCCTCAGGGCGCCGGGGCGGCTGTAGGCGGCAATGTAGGTATCGGCGGCCACCGCATCACGGCGGTACGACCAGCGGTCGAACATGAATTCCAGGTAGGCGCGCTCGCGCCCCGTAATCAGTGCTTCCGGCAGGTCGGCCACCTGGTTGAACATGAAGTGCCAGAGGAAGATGTTGTCAGCCGGTGCGGCGAAGATGCCCGGTTCCGGCGCCAGGCCGGGAATCACCGCTTCGGTGACCGCCAGCTGGCGCACGGCCTGCGGCTGATCGCTGGCCAGCGCATAGGCGATCCACATGCCGATGTCATGTCCGACCACCTGGTAACGATCGTGGCCCAGTGCCTGCATGGTCTGGTGCAGGACGGCGGCGGCACTGCCGGTGTCGTAGCCGTGGGCGGGGCGGTCGGATTCGCCGATGCCCGGCGGATCCACGGCAATCGCTTCGAAACCGGCTTCGGCCAGCGCATGCAGCACGTGGCGCCAGGCATACCAGGTCTGCGGCCAACCGGGAATCAGCAGCACGGGTTCACCGTGACCCGCGGAGACGCAATGCACGCGTTGGCCATCGATGCGCAGGTAGTGGTGGCGCAGGGCGTCGTCGCCGGCAGCGCCAGCGGAAAGGGAAGTGGTCATGAGGGAGTGCTCCGTTGGGGTTCAGGCGATGCCGAGCATCTGCTGCATTTGTGCGGTGCTGATCGGTGCACCGGCGAAGTCGTCGAAGATCTTGTCGGTGACCGGAATGATGTGGTCGCGGATGAACGCGGCACCTTCGCGCGCGCCGGCTTCCTGGTCCTTCAGGCAGCACTCCCATTCCAGCGTTGCCCAGCCCTGGTAGTCGTACTGGGCCAGCTTGGAGAAGATCGACTTGAAGTCGACCTGGCCGTCGCCCAGCGAGCGGAAGCGGCCGGCGCGCTCGGTCCAGTCGGCATACCCGCCATAGATGCCCTGGCGCCCGCTCGGGCGGAACTCCGCATCCTTGACGTGGAACATGCGGATCAGCGGGTGGTAGATGTCCAGGTACTCCAGGTAGTCCAGCTGCTGCAGCACGAAGTGGCTGGGATCGAACAGGATGCGGCAGCGCGGGTGCTGGTCGACGCGTTCGAAGAAGCGCTCGAAGCTGGTGCCGTCATGCAGGTCTTCGCTGGGATGGATCTCGTAGCAGAGGTTGATGCCGTTGTCCTCGCAGGCATCGAGGATCGGCCGCCAGCGTCGTGCCAGTTCGTCGAACGCCGCGTCGATCAGGCCCGGCGGGCGCTGCGGGAACGGGAACAGATACGGCCAGGCGAACGAGCCGGAGAAGGTGCCCATGTCCTGCAGGCCGAGACGGCGTGACGCGCGGGCGGCCAGGTGCAGCTGCTGCTGCGCCCATTCGCTGCGGGCCTTCGGGTTGCCGCGCAGTGCTTCGGGGGCGAAGCCATCGCAGAGTTCGTCGTAGGCCGGATGCACGGCCACCAGCTGGCCGAGGATGTGGGTGGTCAGTTCGCTGACCTGCAGGCCGTGCTCGGCCAGGGTGCCGCGGAGGTCGTCGCAGTAGTCCTGGCTGTCGGCAGCCGTGGCCAGGTCGAACAGGCGTGCATCCCACGCGGGAATCTGCAGCGCCTTGAAGCCGTGGCCGGCGGCCCACGCGGCAATGCCGGCGAGGCTGTTGAACGGGGCCTGGTCGCCGGCGAACTGCGCCAGGTGCAGGCTGGGGCCCTTGAGGGTCTGCATGTGTTGCTCCAATTATTTGTTGATCAACAAAGAATAGGCGCGACCCTCGCGGTGGTCAACACCCGCGTTACACTGCGCGCCTCACTGGAGCAGGCAGGCAGATGGCAGGGCGACCGCGCGAATTCGACAGGGACCAGGCGTTGCGCAAGGCGATGCTGCTGTTCTGGCAGCACGGCTATGAAGGCACGTCGATGTCGGCACTGGTGGAAGCACTGGGCATCGCCTCTGCACGCATCTATGCCGCGTTCGGCAGCAAGGAGCAGTTGTTCCGCGAAGCCGTTGCGCTGTATGAGGAAGGCGAGGGCGGCTTCGCGCCGCGCGCGCTGGAGCAGGCCACGCTGCGCGAGGCGATCGGGTCCATGCTGCGTGACGCCGTGTTGACCTACACCCGGCGCGGGCGGCCACACGGTTGCCTGGTGGTGTCCTCGGCCAGCAGCGTGTCGCCCGATGGCGAGGGCGTACGGGACTGGCTGGCCAGCCATCGTCGCCAGCGTACGGCGGCGATCATTGCGCGGCTGCAGCAGGCGCAGGCCGAAGGGCAGCTGGCCGGCGATGTGGCGGTGCAGGCACTGGGCGATCACTTCGCCACGGTGCTGCACGGCATTTCGGTGCAGGCCCGTGACGGCATCAGCCGCGAGCGGCTGCTGGCGATGGTCGATGTGGCGTTGACCCCGCTGCCCTGAGTCAAGCCTTCGGGGCGTGCCGAATGCCCGGTGACTGTGCCGAAACCGCTTGTTTCGCCGGGTTTGGGTGCTGCGCAACGAAATCGTAACAATTTGGGGGATAATGGCGGCTTGCGCAGTTATCCTCCTTTTTGCCGCCCGGCTCGCGCAGGCCGCACGGACGCCTCCTCAGAGCATTTCATGCCCTCCCATTCCGATTCCCGCCGCCTGTCGGGTATGTCGTCTTCCTTCGTTTCCTTCCGCCGCCATCCGCTGGCCCTGGCCTGTGCCGGCCTGGCCCTGGTCGGCAGCTTCGGCGCCGCCGCACAGGACAGCGCGCCGACCCCGACCGGCCTGGACACGATCACCGTGACCGCCGAACACCGTGAGCAGAACCTGCAGGAAGTGCCGGTCTCGGTGGGCGTGGTGCAGGGCGAGCGCATGCGCGACTTCACCGCCGGCGGCGACGACACCCTGCTGGCGCTGTCCGGTCGTGTGCCGAGCCTGTATGCGGAAACCACCACCGGCCGCATCTTCCCGCGCTTCTACATCCGTGGCCTGGGCAACATCGACTTCTACCTCGGTGCCTCGCAGCCGGTGTCGATCATCCAGGACGACGTGGTGCTGGAACACGTGGTGCTGAAGTCCAACCCGGTCTATGACGTGGACCAGGTGGAAGTGCTGCGCGGCCCGCAGGGCTCGCTGTTCGGCCGCAACACCACCGCCGGCATCATCAAGTTCGACACCCTGAAGCCGACCCAGGACTACACCGGCCGCGTCAGCGCCAGCTACGCGTCCTACAACAGCGTGTCGATCGACGGCGGCTTCGGTGGCCCGATCAACGACATCGCCTCGTTCCGTGTGTCGGCTCTGTACCAGCACCGCGACGATTACGTCGACAACACCTACAAGGGCCCGAGCGCCGACGGCACGGTCAGCCCGAAGAAGAACGCCATGGGCGGCTTCGATGACCGCAACGTGCGCGCCCAGCTGCTGCTGACCCCGAGCGACCAGTTCTCGATCCTGGCCTCGGCCCACGCCCGTGATTACGAAGGCACCTCAACCCTGTTCCTGCGCGGTGCGCTGACCAAGGGCTCGAACAAGACCGACGTGCCGCGCGACAAGGTCGCCTACGACGAAGCCGGCAACAACCCGCAGGCGTACAAGACCTATGGCGGTTCGGTGAAGGCGCGTTATGACTTCGGCGCGATCGACTTCACTTCGATCACCGCCTACGAAACCACCTCCGGTTACAGCCGTGGCGACACCGACGGCGGCGCCGCGGTGAACTTCCCGGTCAACGGCGTGCCGAACGGCTACGGCCAGTCGATGGGCCGCATCCGTGATCTGGACCAGTGGACCCAGGAATTCCGCCTGGCCAGCCATGACGACAGCGCCCTGCAGTGGCAGGCCGGTGCGTTCTACTTCAACGGCAGCGACACCACCGACTTCTACCAGCGCGCCTGGTTCCTGCAGGGCGCGGCCCGCAACCCGAACAACTGGGTGCGCCTGCGTAACAAGAACACCTCGTGGGCCGGGTTCGGCCAGATCAGCTACGCCTTCACCGACAAGTTCACCGTCACTGCCGGCCTGCGCCAGACCAAGGACGAGAAGCACACCCGCCTGCTGAAGACGGCTGACACTGCCGCTGGCGTGGTCACCTACAAGGGCCGCACCGACGTCAAGATGTCCGACACCACCCCGAGCTGGGATCTGAGCGCGATGTATCAGATCACGCCGGACGTGAGCGTCTACGCCAAGGTCGCACGCGGCTTCCGCGGCCCGACCATCCAGGGCCGTTCGGCGGTGTTCAATGCCGACTTCACCACCGCTGATTCCGAGACCATCCTGTCCTGGGAAGCGGGCGTGAAGAGCAGCCTGTGGGACAACCGCCTGCGCCTGAACGCCACCGCGTTCACCTACACCGTCAACGACATCCAGCTCAACGGCAACGATTCGGACGGCAACGGCGTGCTGTTCAACGCCGACAAGGCCAAGGCCTACGGTTTCGAAGCGGACATGGAGCTGCGTCCGATCCCGAACCTGACCCTGAGCGCCGGCCTGAGCCTGCTGCACAGCGAGATCAAGGACAAGCGCGTGTACGCGCAGGTCTGCGGCCTCAATGGCCAGGTGGTCTGCACCGTCGGCGACCCGACCATCAAGGTCGGTGCCAACACCTTCGCGCAGATCGACGGCAACCCGCTGCCGAACGCGCCGAAGTACAACGTCAACCTGGCGGCCCGCTACGACTTCCCGGTGAGCGACGCCGGCACCATGTTCGTCTCCACCGACTGGAACAAGCAGGGTTACACCAGCTTCGTGCTGTACGACAGCAAGGAGTTCAACTCCAAGGGTGACTTCGAGGGTGGCCTGAAGATCGGCTACTCGGGCAACTACGGTGCCTACGAAGTGGCGCTGTTCGCGCGCAACATCACCAACGAGAAGAACCTCAAGGGTGTGATCGAGAACTACATGGCCGCGGTCTACAACGAGCCGCGCACGGTGGGTGTCTCGCTGAACATGAACTGGTAATGCGCTGTCGCGATGGCGGGCCAGCCTGCCATCGCACTGCCTGAATCAAGAGGGCGGCCCGGTGATCCGGGCCGCCCTTTTCGTTGCGTCAGACCGCAGTGAGGTCGCTGTCCTGGCTGCGCTGGCCGAAGGTCAGGGCCCAGGTGGCGCTGTCCACCTGCTGGCGGTCCTGTTCCTGCTGCTTGCGTGCGCGGCTGGCACCGAACCAGCGGCCCTCGCCGTTGATCAGCGGCGCCATGCGCACCACGTCCACATACTCCGGATCGATCTCGCTGGCGCGCTGCAGCCAGGTCAGCGCCAGGAACGCATTGGCCGGGACGCCGTTGCCGAAGTGGTAGACGTCGGCCAGGTAGCCGGCCGCCCACAGTTTGTCGTCGTC
Source organism: Stenotrophomonas sp. SMYL86 (assembly GCF_036320025.1). NCBI lineage: Bacteria > Pseudomonadati > Pseudomonadota > Gammaproteobacteria > Lysobacterales > Lysobacteraceae > Stenotrophomonas > Stenotrophomonas sp. SMYL86. Next base: position 17,006 of record NZ_JAWIRU010000007.1, on the reverse strand, counting down.
CTCACCGCGCCACCACAGCGGAATCAAGGCGCGTTCGACCGCTTCGCGCTTGTGCGCGTCGCTCTGGCCATCGAATGCCAGGCAGGCCAGGTTGCGGCAGGTCGGGCCCCACACGCGCTCACCGGCGTCGGCTTCGCGCAGGCAGCGCAGGTACAGCTCGCGCGCACGCGCTTCATTGTCCGCGCCGCCTGCAGCGACGAGGCGCACGGCCAGGTTGTAGGTGGCGATCAGGTCGCCGCCTTCGACGGCACGCTCCTGCCAGTACAGGGCTTTCTGGGCATCGACGAAATCCGGCTGGTCGCGGCCGCCCAACCGGCCTTTGTACAGGTCGCACAGCGCGGCCATCGCACCGGCGTCGCCGTCGTCGGCCATGCGCTGCAACAGCGACAGGCCTGCGGCCTGCGAGACATCGCAGAACAGATTGGAAGCGAAGGTGACCGTGGACGTCTTCTGCTGCGCCGCCAGTTTCAGGGCGCGCTGCAGCAGGGGGTGCGCACGTGCCGGATCGGCTGCCTGGCCGAGCAGCCCATGCTCGATGGCGGTTGCGGCCCAGAGCAGGCCGAGCGCGGAATCACCTTCGCGCGCGGCGTAGTCCACCACCTGCGCGAACAGCGCTTCGGCGCCGTCAACATGGGCGAACCAGGTGCAGGCTTCCAGGCTGCTGAAACCTCCGTGCAGGACCATGTCTCGATCCAGCACCCAGGCCTGCTGCAGGTCCTCAAGCACGGCCTGCATGCATCCGGCATCCCATTGCACCTGGTCTTCGATCTCCTCGATGCGCCCGAGATGAAAGCGGAGTGCAGCACGCTGGGTCAGGACTTCAGCACGCACGTAGCCCTCCAGGTGCCAGTCAAGGATCTGTGCATACGCGCGCTCATGCACGGCTATCTCTTCGGCATCCCCGCGGCGCGGCAGGTCTCCCATCCAGTCCTGTTCCTTGCACCAGCGCAACGCATTGCGCTGTGCCAGCTCCAGGCCACGACACCAGCCGCCCTCGATGAAATCCTCCATCGCTTCGTGACTGCCGCCCCAGCGCGGGTACAGGTAGTAAAGGGTGTCTTCCAGCGTGCCCAGGTCGTCCGGCCGCTGCTCCAGCACCAGGCGCATCCAGTACGCGAGAGGCGCATCGAAATCGTCCTCGCTGCGATCGCGCAGCAACGTGGGCAGCATATCCGGCAGCGTCTGCAACGGGGCACCGAAGCGCGAAAGCAGCTGCAATGCCTGCGGCCAGGCTTGCGGATAGTGCTCGGCCAAGGCGGCTTCATCGGATTCCGGCGATTGCCCCGCCTGCAGTGCGCGCAGCCAGTTTGGCTCGCGCAGGTAGCTGGTGATGCGCTTGATGCCATCCAGCGCCAACGCCGGGCGCTGCGACAGCGCGATCGCCTGCAGGTAGGCATGCACGGCGTGGTCGCGTGCCTGCTGTGCGGCCAACCACTGGCTGTCTTCCACCAGTGCGGCCACATCGGCGCTGCGCAGGGCGCCAGCGGCCGACTCCCAGCAGGCACCCAGGCGCAGGTGTGCGTAATAGCTGTTGGGAGCGGCGGCAACCCATCGTTGCGCCTGCTGCAGGCGCTCATTCAGGGGCAGCGCCGTGTCCTGCAGGTTGCGCAGGCGCCAGCGGATGCCGGGCAGCGGCCGGGTGCCGTTCAGCCAGGCCTGTTCGTGTGGGGCAAGCAGCGCCTCAAGTGCTGCATGGTCGTGTTCCTGCAGCGCGGTGCGCGCCTGCGCGCGCCAGGCCAGGTCGTCCATGGAAAGGCCGTCTTTTACAAGTCCATTTGTCATCTGATGCAATCCAACAATAGCGGGGACGCTATTGGACAGGCCCGCGCCCGCGTCGGCAAGCATGGCAGATGCTCATGTTTGCGGCGCCGGCGCCGGGTTGCCCGGCGCCGGTTGATCTCAGTGTGCGGGCAACAGTGCCTGCAACCGCGATTCCAGTTCCTGCTGGCGCCAGCCGGCCAGTGCTGCCGGCCATTGGCGGCGTTCCAGATAGCTTTCCAGATGCTTGCGGGAGGCCAGCACGCCATCCGGCAGGCCCAGCTCGCGGCTGCGCTCGGCCACCGCGTCTTGAAGCTTCTTCACCGCCTGCTTGTTGCTGTCGTTGGCGGGTAGCGCCAGCGGTGCCCCGGCCTCATCGGCCAGCGGTGTGGACAGCGCCTGCCAGACCGCGCCGGCAAGCTTGCGCGGTGCCTTCGGGAACTGCTCGAACAGCTTGCCCAGCGCAGCCTCGTCGGCCGGTGGCGTGCGCGCCAGGGTGGCGGCCAGTTCGTTGTCCAGGATCCAGCTTCGCGGGCGGTCGCTGTTGCGTGCCTGCACATCACGCCAGCACAGCAGGCGCAGCAGGCGGTGCTGTGCGGCCGCGTCGAGGAACTGCGCCGAGCGCATCGCCAGATGCGGCCAGCGGTCTTCGTCATTGGCGACGCTGGCCAGCAGGCGCTCGCCATCGTCATGCAGCCACTGCTGGCGGCCGAGTGCCTGCAGCTTGGCATCAATGGCGTCATGCAGCGCGAACAGGTGCTCGACGTCGTCGGCGGCATACTGCAGCTGCGACTCTGAAAGCGGGCGGCGCATCCAGTCCGAACGGGTTTCGCCCTTGGCCAGGGCGACGCCGGTGATTTCCGCCACCAGCTTCTGGTAGCCCATGCCGCCGCCGATGCCGGCCAGCGCAGCACCGATCTGGGTGTCGAACAGCGGCCGCGGCAGCACGCCGCAGGCCCACTTGAAGGCGACCAGGTCTTCGCTGGCGCTGTGCATCACCTTGGTGATGGATTCATCGCCCAGCCACGGCGCCAGCGCCTCGGTCATGCCGGGAATCAGCGGGTCGATCAGCAGGATGTCCTGCCCGACCGCCATCTGCACCAGGGCCAGCTGCGGCCAGAAGGTGCGTTCACGGATGAATTCGGTGTCCAGGCCGATGCGGGTCGGGCGCTGCTGGAAGTACGCATCCAGCTCGGCGGGGGTGGTGATCCAGGTTGCCACGGGTCAGGGCCTACTACTCGGGTTTGCTCAGGCAGGGGAGAATAGCCTAACGTCGGTGCGCGTCCGTGCCGAAGGAGGCTCTGCTTGCGTTTTTCGTTGTCGCCCGTGCTGTGCACCGTCCTGGCCTTGGCCCTGGCCGGCTGCACGCCGTCGCCCCCCACGGCAACGAACCGGAGTGCCGGGGAACAGGCGCGCCCGTCCGCGGACGCAGACAGCGACGAGCGCCCGCAGGCCGGGCAGGGCAGCGTGACCATCGCCGGTGAGGATGCCGCCGAGGATGTACAGCAGTGGACGCCGCCGCGGGTGGACCGCCAGGGCCGCAGCCTGGCCCAGTTGCGCCGCGCCGCCGAGCAGGCGTTCGCCGAAGGACGGCTCTATGAGGATGCCGATGCCGCCATCCCGCTGTGGCTGGCGGTACAGGAAGAGGATCCGGATGACCGCCAGGCCCGCCAAGGCCTGCAGCGCGCCCGCCAGCGCCTGCAGCAGCAGGCGGATGCGTTGCTGGTGCGGCCGCTGAAGCAGCGCGAGGCGCTGGCCGAGGCCAGCCGCCAGGCGCTGGTGTTGCTGACGCTGGCGCCAAAGGACGAAAAGGTGCGTGCGCTGCAGGGACGGGTGGAGCTTGCCCAGCGTGTGGTGGCCTATAACCGCGCCGGCGAAGAGGACCTGCGCTCGGACCGGATCGGCGAGGACGGGGACGGGGCCATCGGCAACTTCCGTGAGGCACTGGCACTGGATGAGGACAACAGCCGCGCACGGCAGGGACTGGCCGCGGCCGAAAGTGGACTGATCCGCCGCGCCGAAGACGCGGCACGCACGCGTGATTTCGCCAGCGCCGGCACCTGGCTGGCCGAAGCGAGCAAGGTGCGCGACTCGTCGCCCACCATCGCCGACGCGTTCGAGCGCATCGAGCAGATCCGTGCGGCGGCATTGCTGCAGCTGCGCGATGACGGCCTGCGCGACCTGTCCACGCCGCAGGGCCTGAAGCCGGCGCGCGAGAAACTGGCCGAGGCCCTGCGCATCGCCCTGCCGGGAGACGCGGTGGTGGCCCAGCTGCGTGAGCGTATCGACCTGGCCACCCACTACGGCAGCTTCCGCCCTGGACAGGTGTTCAGCGACGCCATGCGCGATGGCGGACGCGGGCCGCAGATGGTGGTGGTGCCGCATGGCGGTTTCCAGATGGGCGCCGGCGATGCCGAGCCGGGCTCGAGCGATGCCGAGCGACCATCGCACTATGTGCGCTTTGATCGAGGCTTTGCGATGGCGATCACCGAGGTCACGGTCAGCGATTTCCAGCGCTACGTGAAGGCGACCAATGCGCGCCCCCGGGCGACGCGGCGCGGCCATTCGGTGGTCTATGACGAACGCAGCGGCAACTTCATCCGCCGCAGCGGCGTGGACTGGCGCTCGGATTACGACGGTGGCCGCGCGATGGCCAATTCGCCGGTGATGCACGTCAGCATCCGCGATGCCGAAAACTATGCGGCGTGGTTGTCCGAGCAGACCGGGCGCAGCTACCGGTTGCCCAGTGAAGCAGAGTTCGAGTATGCGCTGCGCGGTGGCAGCAGTGGTCGCTACCCCTGGGGCGATGCCGGCACGCCGCCGCCGGGCAGCGGCAATTTCACCGGCAGCAAGGACGTGTCGCCGACCGGGCGGCATTGGCACAACGCCTTCATCGGCTACGGCGATGGCTGGTGGGGGCCGGCACCGGTAGGGAGTTTCCAGGCCAATGCCTTCGGCCTGCACGACATGGGCGGCAATCTCAGCGAATGGGTGGCCGATTGCTGGCATGCCAGCTACCGGCGCGCGCCCTCCGATGGCGCCGCCTGGTTCAACCCGGGCTGCCGCGCACGGGTGATCCGGGGCGGCAACTGGGCCAATGCGCCGGAGCAGACCCGTGCCGCCTGGCGGCAATCCCAGGACTCGGATACCACCAACGCGCGCATCGGCTTCCGCCTGGTACGCGGCATCTGATCGGCGGCCGGCTTCACCCGTTGCTGGCATCGGCGCACTAAGATTGCGCCGTGCCCGCCGGCCGGCGGGGCCTGCTGGAAGCCGACCCGATGCGCAATGATCCCTTCTCCCGCTCGCCGCAAGGCCCGCAACGGCGCGGCCTGTTCGGCAACATCCGCTGGTGGGTGCTGTTGCTGGCCGCCGGCTATGCGGTCTTCTACTGGTTTTCCAACCGCACGGTGGATCCGTATACCGGCGAGAAGGTGATGATCGACAGCAGCCTGGATGCGCGGCAGGAGACCGCTTTGGGGCTGCAGGCCTACCAGCAGATCCTGTCGCAGGAACGGCCGATGGATCCCAATGCGCCGATCGCGCGCGATGTGCGCGACATCGCCCAGCGGCTGATTGCCAAGGTCGATGTGGTGGAGACCGCGCTGGCCCAGGAGCACGGCGTGCAGCCGGCGCATTTCGCGCGTGATTTCCAGTGGGAAGTGAACGTGATCCCGTCCGAGCAGGCCAATGCGTTCTGCCTCCCGGGCGGCAAGATGGCGGTCTACACCGGGCTGGTGCCGGTGGCGCGCACCCGCGATGCGATGGCGGTGGTGATGGGCCATGAGATTGCCCATGCGCTGCTGCGCCACGGTGCACAGCGGATGGCCCAGCAGAAGCTGACCCAGATCGGGCAGGTGGCCGGCGCCGCCAGCGGCATGGATGCGCAGCAGCAACAGATGATGATGTCGGCAATGGGTTATGGGTATCTGCTGCCGTATGCGCGCAGCCACGAGACGCAGGCCGATGAAGTGGGGCTGATGCTGGCCGCAGCGGCGTGCTTCGATCCACGCGAGGCGGTGCCGCTGTGGCAGCGCATGGGCCAGGCCAGCGGTGGCCAGTCACCGCCGGAATTCTCCTCGACCCATCCCAACCCGGGTACCCGCATCCAGAACCTGCAGGCGTTGATGCCGAAGGCGCTCGAGTACCGGCAGAAGTTCTGCGAGCAGGCAAAGTAGAGGGTTGTTCGGCAGGGCTGCGCCCTGCACCTGCCGAAGCAACAGCAACAGCGTGCATTCCGTGGGATGGCGGGGTGGGTCCGGTTGCGGGGGCCGCTGCAAGTCCCCCTCCGGGGCCCGGCCCAGCCGCTGGCGGCTGTGCGTTCGGGCGCTTGCGAAGCAATGCTTCGCAAGCAAAGCGCCCTCACCCATGTAAGCTCGGTCGCCGCTTGCTCGTGTGCGCAGTCCTGCGCACACGGCAAGACCGGGGTTGGGCGTCCTGCCCAACCCGCCCGAGGCATGCCTCGGGCCCATGCGGCTCACGCCCCCGCAACCGGACCCACCCCGCCTTCGACAGTTTCCCGCGGCTGTTGGTGGGTGCTGACCGTTGGTCGGCACGCTGCTGTTGGTGGGTGTCGACCTTGGTCGACACGGTAGATCCACGCCATGCGTGGATGCGTTTCGATGAAGGTTCGAAATATTCGATCTCGATCGGATTCCATCCACGCATGGCGTGGATCTACTAAACCTTTCGTGCGTAGGCTGCATCCCATTGCAATGCCTGCCCACGGAGTTGGCCATGTTCCTGCTGCGTTCCTGCCTGGTCCTGCTGCTCGCTGCCTTCGCTGCGCCGGCGTGGGCGACCTTTTCCATTGCCGCCTGCAACGAGGCCGGCGACTGCGGGGTGGCGGTGGCCACGCACAATCTGGCGGTCGGCGGCGTGGGTGTGCCGTGGGCGCAGGCGAAGGTGGGTGCGGTCGCCAGCCAGTTCGAGACCAACCCGACCTATGGCTCCAAAGGCCTTGAACTGCTGGCCAAAGGCCGCACGCCTTCGCAGGTGCTGAAGCAGCTGTTGGATGAAGACGGCAACTTCGATGGCACCACCCTCGCCGAGCGCCAGGTGGGGCTGGTCAGTGCGCGCGGCGGCAATGCGCAGTACACCGGCGCCACCGCGCAGCAGGCCAGCTGGGCCGGTGCGCACGGCGACGGCATGTTGAGCGTGCAGGGCAATGGCCTGGCCGGACCGGACGTGCTGGCGGCAATGCAACGTACCTTTACGGCTTCGCACGGAGCGCTGGCCACACGCCTGCTGGCGGCGCTGGAAGCCGGCCAGGCCGCGGGCGGCCAGCGCAGTGGGCAGTGGTCGGCCGCGCTGCTGGTGCGCACGCCAGGAGGCGACTGGCAGGACACCGACCTGCGCGTGGACGCCGACCCGCGTGCGGTCGCGAGGCTGCGCGAACTGTACGACATGCGCCTGTCCAACGAGGCGATCATCCAGGCCGAGCAGCGTTGGGAGAACGGCGATGTGGCAGGTGCGCGCGCTGCGCTGGCGTCCTCGTTGTCACTGGCCCACGGCTGGGACCGTACCTGGGCGCGCGCTGCGCGCCTGGCCATGCGGCAAGGTGATTTCGCGCTGGCCCGCGAATACCTGGCCGGCCTGCGTGCGCTCAATCCGGGCTGGGTGAAGCAGGAGCTGGCGCTGCCGTTGTATGCACCCTTGCAGGGTGATGCGGTGGTTGCACCCTGGCGATGAAGCACCGCAGGGAGCAGATCATGCCGACCAAGGTCGGCACCCACCAGAACAGTTCAATCGGCCGCGGCGGAGATCAGTAGATCGGCGTCACCTTCATCTGCGGCAGCGGGCGCGGTGCGCCGTCGGTGAGGTCCGGGCCGAGGTCCTCCCAGGTACGTCCCTGCTCGACCATCAGCCCCCACAACTGCTGCGATGCCAGCCGCTTGTCTTCCGAGCCCAGCTTGTACGACGGTGGCGTCGGCTGGCCACTGGCAACCATCGAGTACGCTGCGCGGTAGGCCAGCACTTGTTGCGCCGGGTCGTCGGTGCGCGCCACTTCCAGCGTGTAGCGCTGGTAGGCCGAGGCCAGGTTGCGCCAGCGGATCCAATAGTGGTTCTCGAACGAGAACGAACAGAAGCGCGCACCGGCCAGGCTGCCCTTGTCGGCGATGCGGGTCAGCACCTCCTGTGGCATGTCCAGGTTCATGCCGCCTTCGTCGCCCTGCAGGCTCACATGCACGATGCGGTCGCGGTAACCCGGCGCGCGCGCCTGCAGCAGGTCGCGCCAGTTCTGCATGGTCGCCACCACCGCGAACAGGAAACGGCCCAGCTCCGCAGCGGCCAGCGGCGTAGCGATCGACTGGTAGGTACGCTGCCAGCCGTGGCGGTTTTCGGTGGGCAGGAACACGGCGTGTTCCAGCGCCTGGCGGCCACTGCTGCCGTGGCTCACGTCTTCGGCGTGCTGCGGGTAGACCAGATTGATGGCGAAGGTTGGCCAGCGCGGCAACGCGGCATCGAACAGGTGGATCGGGAAGTTGCTGCTGATGCCACCATCGGAGAACCAGCAGATGCGGAATGCGGTGATCACCGGGCCACAGGTCTGCCCGGCACTGGTCAGCCCTTCCATGCTGTCGGCGACGTTGTGCTCCTGGTCGGCCGCAGGTGCGGTCGGTTCGCAGCGACGCTCGCGGCGCGAGGGCTCATGCAACGGCACCGCGCTGATCAGCAGCGGGAAGCTCAGGCTCATGCGCGTGGCCACCAGCACCGGCAGCTTCGGGCCCTGCGGCAGGTGGTAGTACCGGCGCCCTTCCACCTCCAGCGGCGGGCCGGCCTGCGTCACCAGCCACTGCACCACGCTGGCCGGGAACAGCTGCTCGAACTCCTCGCGCAGGAACCAGAACTGCGCGCCGCCCAGCGGCAGCGTGCGCGGCTCGTTGTGCGACACACAGGTGGTGATCATCTGCAGGCTGATCGCATGCGGGCTGTCCGGCTCGCCGGCATAGCGCGGCGCATCGTGCAGATCGGCGAACGTGAGCGGTGCATCCAGCGGCTTGCCGGACAGCTGCTGCAGGCATTCATGCAGCCACTCGGTCAACGCCGGCGTGCATGCATCGCGGCCGAGGCCGCTGCACAGGCCCAGCAGGTTACGGCGCGCCACCCGCGCTACCCGCAGCGCGGCACCGGCCACGCCGGCACCGTACGCGCACAGCAGTGATGGCAGCAGCGTGGCGGCCACGCCGCTCCAACCGCCGCCCCACCAGCCCAGGCCGAGCAGCAGCGCCAGCGACACCAGCACCTCCAGTGGCGCAATCTCGAACACCGCGATGGCCAGGCACAGCAGCTTGTGTGGCAGGCGGGCATTGCCGGTCAGCACCACCAGCAACCGGTAGGCGGCGCGCGCGCCCCGTGCCGGCTGGAACAGGCTGTAGATGAAGCCGCGCCGCGACAGCTGCGCCGACACCGCCGACAGCCCGCCGTAGCCGGCATCGCCGGGCAGGTGTTCACCCGCCTGCTGGCGACGATCACCGCACGCCGCCGCGGCCGCCACCGCCGCGGCGATGGCGCCGGCCGAGGTACCGCCGATGCTCTTGAATCGATACTCGCGCGCCAGCGCCAGTACCGCATTGGGGTACACGATGCCGCTGGTGATGCCGCCTTTCATGACCAGATCGCAGTACTTCGCCGCCACGAGCCACCTCCCGTCTGTCGGTGGCCAGTATGGCAAGAGGCGCTCTCACAGCCTGAGAAACGAGCCACAGCCCTGCGCTTTCATTGGCCCTTGACCATTGCCCTCGACGCGTCCACCGTGGGCACGCCGAAGGTATCCCTGCCGTGGCGTTGATGGCGGCAGGGATTTAAACGGGAATCCGGTGAAGGTGCCTCGCGCGCCCATTCCGGAGCTGCCCCGCAGCGGTGAATGGAAACGAATCCTGCCAACAGCACTGGGCTCACGCCTGGGAAGCGGCGGGTAGTAGGTGGGCTGCGGCCCGTGTCCATCAGCCCGAATACCGGCCCCGGCCGGGGGACACGACCGTCCCCTGACTCGACCTGGAATCTCCGCGGGGAGGTTGCCGGGGCCGTCATTGTCCTGCGCGTGCAGGCGGTGCGGCCGCGTGCGTCCTGTTCACGGTATCCGGCCAGACCTGTTCACCCACGCGCTGATGCATGGGCCACCGCCGTTGCCGGCGGTCCATGCGGTACCTGACGATGACCGAGCTCCAACGCCCCACCCTGTCCCTGCCCGAAAACGGCCAGCGCCTGCTGCTGCACTCGTGCTGCGCCCCCTGCTCCGGCGAAGTGATGGAGGCGATCACCGCCTCCGGGATCGACTACGCGATCTTCTTCTACAACCCCAACATCCACCCGGTGAAGGAATACGAGCTGCGCAAGCAGGAGAACATCCGCTTCGCCGAACAGCACGACATCCCGTTCATCGACTGCGACTACGACACCGACAACTGGTTCAGCCGTGCACGCGGCATGGAAAACGAGCCCGAACGCGGCATCCGCTGCACGATGTGCTTCGACATGCGCTTCGAGCGCACTGCGCTGTACGCGCACGAGCACGGCTACGACACCATCAGTTCGTCGCTGGGCATCTCGCGCTGGAAGAACATGGCGCAGATCAACGACTGCGGCATCCGTGCCGCGTCGCGCTATGAAGGCCTGCAGTACTGGGACTACAACTGGCGCAAGGGCGGCGGTGCCAGCCGCATGATCGAGATCAGCAAGCGCGAGCAGTTCTACCAGCAGGAATACTGCGGCTGCGTGTACTCGCTGCGCGATGCCAACCGTCACCGCCGCGAGAATGGCCGCGAACGGATCAAGATCGGCCTGCTGTACTACGGGCAGGACGCTGAGACGCCGCAGGGCGATTGACGTGTGGGCATGGGGCGGCCACGCTGGTCGCCCCTTCTGCTGTACCGGAACTGCCATGACCGCCCTGCCCGCCGATGTCGCCCTGCTGGTGATCGACCTGCAGCCGGACTTCATGCCCGGTGGCGCGCTGGCCTGCGACCAAGGCGATGCGCTGGTGGCACCGATCGCCGATCTGCTGGCACAGCGCCGCTACCGCACCGTGGTGGCAACACAGGACTGGCACCCGGCCGACCATGCCTCGTTCGCCAGCCAGCACCCCGGCCAACGCCCCTTCGAGACCATCCTGCTGCACGCGCAGCCGCAGACCCTGTGGCCGGACCACTGCGTGCAGGGCAGCGCCGGTGCCGCGCTGCATCCGGGCGTGGACTGGACCGTGGCCGACCTGATTCTGCGCAAGGGCACGCGCCAACAGGTGGATTCATACAGCGCCTTCCGCGAGAACCATGGCCCCGATGGCGAGCGCCCGGCCACCGGCCTGGCCGGCTGGCTGCACGAACGCCGCATCCGCGAAGTGCACGTGTGCGGCCTGGCCCGCGACTACTGCGTGCTGTGGAGCGCGCAGGACGCGGTGAAGTCCGGCTTCCGGGTGAAATTCCTGTGGGAGCTGACCAAGCCGGTGACCGACGCCAACGACGCGATGGTGCGTGAAGCGCTGGGCAAGGCGGGGATTTCGATCGCCTGAGGCGTGACCGCCGGGCATGGCCCGGCGCTACCGCGCACGTCGCTTATGCCGCTTGCGCGCTCCTGCCCACGACAACACAATCGATTCATCCAGCCCCCTAACTACGCCCCCCTACAGATCGCGGGACGGCCGAACCGGGGGCTTTTCATTGGATGAAATCAGGATTCGGTAGTGCCGGCCGCTGGCCGGCAACCTCGGGATCTCTGCAGTTGCCGGCCAGCGGCCGGCTCCCGCCCGCGCCCGCCCCCCCCCCCCGCCCCCCCCGCGGGCCCCCCCCCCCCCCCCCCACTACCGGATAGCACCCGTGGTAGCGCCGGGCCATGCCCGGCGGACGCGGGAGGGGCGATTACCGGAACACCACCGTTCGGTGCCCGTTGAGCAGGATGCGGTGCTCCACATGGCGCCGAACGGCGCGGGCCAGCACCAGCGATTCGGTATCGCTGCCCAGCCGCACCAGCTCGCGCGGCGCCATCGCGTGGTCCACGCGGGCCACGTCCTGTTCGATGATCGGGCCTTCGTCCAGATCCTCGGTGACGTAGTGCGCGGTGGCGCCGATGATCTTGACCCCGCGCGCGTGTGCCTGGTGGTACGGCTGCGCGCCCTTGAAGCTGGGCAGGAAGCTGTGGTGGATGTTGATCGCACGGCCGGCCAGCGCGCGGCACAGCGTGGGTGACAGGATCTGCATGTAGCGCGCCAGCACCACCAGATCGATGCGTTCGCGCTCGACCAGGTCGATGATCTGCTGTTCCTGCACCGCGCGCGTATCAGCGGTCACCGGCAGGTGGTGGAACGGCACCTGGTAGGACGCCGCCAGCGGCGCGAAGTCGGCGTGGTTGGACGCTACTGCGGCAATGTCCACCTTCAGCTGGCCGCTGTGGGCACGGAACAGCAGGTCGTTGAGGCAGTGCCCCTGCTTGCTGACCAGCACCAGCAGGCGTGCACGGCGGCGGCCATCATGCAGCTGCCAGTCCATGCCGAAGCCGGCGGCGAGCGTGGCCATGGCGGCGTGCACGGTCTCCAGCGGCAGGCCGGCATCGCGATCGAAATGCACGCGCAGGAAGAAGCGGCCGCTCTCCTCGTCGCCGAACTGCTGGGCGTCGAGAATGTTGCAGCCGTGGTCGAACAGCAGGCCGGATACGCGGTAGACGATGCCGGTACGGTCGGGACAGGACAGGGTGAGGATGGAATCGGGGCGCATCGCCCGAGTGTAGGGCAGCAGCCTGTCCTCGGGATCGATGGTCACCGATGCAACCGACCTGCTTGGTTCAGTCCCAAGCGATACTTGGGTTTCTCCATGGCAAGCTGGTCGGTCATGAACCTGTTGCAACTGATCCGCAGCTTCACCCGCACCGCAGAGACCGGCAGCATTGCCGCCGCGGCCCGCATCCTTGGCATCAGCGCCACCGCAGTCGGCCAGAACATCAACCGGCTGGAGGCGCATCTGGGCGTACGGTTGCTGAACCGAAGTACGCGGCAGCTGGCGCTCAGCGAGGCCGGCGCGCTGTACCTGGCGCAGGTGCGCCACATCGAAGCCGACCTGGCGCGTGCACAGGCGATGGTCACCTCTGGTGACATCGAACCGGCCGGGCCACTGCGCATCGCCAGCAGCAGCGCCTTTGGTCGCCACGTACTTGCCCCCTTGCTGCCGTCGCTGCAGCAGCGCTACCCGCAACTGCAGCTGGAGCTGCGCCTGACTGACCGGGCCGTGCAGCACGGCCCGGAAGCGGTGGATGCCAGCATCCGCATCGGTGCACAGCTGGAGGACGGGGTCGTCGCACGGCAGCTGGCGCGCGTGCCGTTCGTGTTCTGCGCCTCGCCGGCCTACCTGAAGGCACACGGCACCCCGCAGCAACCCTCCGAGCTGAGCGGCCATCGCGGGCTGCTGCACCGCTTCCCCACCGATGGCCGGCCGCTGCGATGGGGCCTGTTGAAGGATGGCCAGCGCGTGGACGCCGCACTGCCGCCGAGCATGGTCTGCGATGACATCGATGCCCTGGCGACGCTGGCCGCAGCCGGTGCCGGCATCACCCGGCTGGCCGCATTCGTGGCAGAGCCGTACCTGCGCGATGGCCGCCTGCAGGCGGTGTTCGGCGCCGACACTGCATGGCGCCCCGAACCGATGGAAGTCTATTTCTGCGTCAGCGACCGCCGCGATTTCACTGCCAAGATCCGCGCGCTGTTCGAGCACCTGCAGGCCGGCATGGCGCCGGCCTGGCGGGTGTGAGCCTCAGCGCGTCTTGAACACGCCGCGCGCATCGTGCGGCTCGCAGCGCAGGTACTGCGGCGCCGGTTCCACGCTGTCGCGCAATGCGGCGGCGGCATGCCACGGCCAGCGCGGGTCGTAGAGGATGCCGCGCGCCAGGGCTACCGCATCGGCGTGGCGATGGCGCAGGATCGATTCGGCCTGCTCCGGTTCGGTGATCATGCCCACGGCGATGACCGGCATGCGCACCTTGGCCTTGATCGCCGCCGCGAACGGCACCTGATAGCCCGGGCCGACGGTGATCTTCTGGCGCTCGTCCAGGCCACCGCTGGAGACATGCAGGAAGTTGCAGCCGCGCGCGTCCATCACCTGCGCCAGCGCTTCGCTCTGCACCAGATCCCAGCCGCCATCGACCCAGTCGCTGGCGGAGATGCGCACGCCCACCGCGACCTTGTCGGACACTGCCGCACGCACCGCATCGAACACCTCCACCAGCAGGCGCAGGCGGTTCGGCAGCGAGCCACCGTAGCCATCGGTGCGGCGGTTGCTCAGCGGCGACAGGAACTGGTGCAGCAGATAACCGTGCGCGGCATGCAGCTCGATCAGCTCGAAGCCCAGGCGCTCGGCGCGCACCGCACTGGCGGCGAAGGCGGCGATGACCTCGGCGATGCCGGCCTCGTCCAGTTCCTGCGGTGCCGGATCGGCGGCATGGAACGGCAGCGGCGACGGCGCCACGGTGGCCCAGCCACGCGCATCGTCGGCCGGCAACTGGCCACCACCGTCCCACGGACGCCTCACCGAGGCCTTGCGGCCGGCATGGCCCAGCTGGACGCCCAGCGGCATCGGCGACCAGCGGCGGACGCTGGCCAGCACCTGCGCCAGTGCGGCCTCGGTGCCGTCATCCCACAGGCCCAGGTCGGCCCAGCTGATGCGGCCGCGCGGTTCGACCGCGGTGGCTTCCAGGATCAGCAGGCCGGCACCGGACTGCGCCAGGTTGCCCAGATGCATGGCGTGCCAGTCGCTGGCGCGGCCATCTTCGGCGGAGTACTGGCACATCGGCGCGATGACGATGCGGTTGGACAGGGTCAGGGGGCCGAACGAGATCGGCGAAAACAGCTGGCTCAAGACGGTGATGAACGACGTAGGGGGTGCGTATTGCACCGCCGCACGGCCTGCGAATCAACCGTCTGGATGGATCGCTGTTTCGCGGTGGGCGTGCAGCCGAGCGCGTGCTCGGCTCAGGACGAAGCCCACGCGGCCAGCGCCTCGGCGCAGTCCCGTTCATCCTTGAACTGCAGCAGGTCGTCGGCGCGGGTGCGGCCACGGTTCAACGCCGCCACCGGCAGCCCTGCCCTGGCCGCCGCCTGCACGAAGCGGAAGCCGGAATAGACCATCAGCGATGAACCCACCACCAGCACGGCGTCGGCCTGCTGCAGGTGCTCCTGCACCGCCTGCACGCGCTCCCGCGGCACGTTTTCGCCGAAGAACACCACATCCGGCTTCAACACGCTGCCGCAATGCGGGCACTCGGGCACCACGAACGCGGAGAAATCGGTCTCCAGATCGGCATCACCATCGGGCGCGATGCCTGCCTCCAGCGCGTCCCAGCCGGGATTGGCGTCCAGCAGGCGCTGCTGGAAATCCTCGCGGCCGCTGCGACGCTCGCAACCCATGCAGCGCACCAGATCCAAGCGGCCATGCAGGTCGATCACGTTGTGGCTGCCGGCACGCTGGTGCAGGCCGTCCACGTTCTGGGTCAGCAGCACCTGCAGCGTGCCTCGGCGTTCCAGCGCGGCCAGGGCCTGGTGGGTGCCGTTGGGCCGGGCCAGGCCGAAGCGCGGCCAGCCGAGCAGGCTGCGCGCCCAGTAGCGCTGGCGGGTGGCCGCTTCGCCCATGAAGGCCTGGTAGGTCACCGGCGGCGTGCGTTTCCACTGGCCGTCGGCATCCCGGTAATCGGGAATGCCCGAGGCGGTGCTGCAGCCGGCGCCGGTCAGCACGAACAGGCGCTGGGCACGGTCGATGAAGTCGGTCAGTGGCAGGGTCATGGCTGCCAGATGGGGGCGCGGTGGCGCCCCCACAAGCGCCGGTCCGTTGGCCGGGTCAGGCCGCCGGCAGCGGCGGTACCGCGATCGGGTGGCCTTCCTCGTCCAGCGCGATCATCACGAAGTGGCCGCGGGTGCACAGCTTGCGCTCGCCGCTGTGCAGGTCTTCGGCGACCAGTTCCACCTCCACCTTCATCGAGCTGCGGCCGACTTCGACGATGCGGCCGATGGTTTCCACCATCTGGCCGATGCGGATCGGCAGCTTGAAGTCGACCTGGTCGCTGCGCGCGGTCACCACAGTGCGGCGCGAGTAACGGGCGGCGGCCAGGAAGGCGGCCTTGTCCATCCACGCCAGCGCCTGGCCACCGAACAGGGTGCCAAGGTGGTTGGTGTGGTTGGGAAAGACGATTTCGGCCATGCGCACTTCGGTGGGCGGCACGGTCTCGGGGATGGGGGTCATGGGGGGGCTTCGGTGTGGGGTGCTGCGGATTCTAAGCGACCGGCGTGATGGCCATCGGAATGCACGTGCAACGGTCACCCGGCAGCGGTGCCTGCGCAGGCCGCGCCTGCGGCAGGCGTTACACTGCGCCACGCCCACTGCCAGGACCGCCCATGCCCGCCACTTCCGACCTGCTGGCCTTCGCGCTGGTTTCACTGGCCATGGTGCTCACGCCCGGGCCGAACATGATCTACCTGATCTCACGCTCGATCTGCCAGGGGCCGATGGCAGGCCTGATCTCGCTGGGCGGGGTGGCGCTGGGCTTCGTGTTCTACATGCTGTGTGCGGCACTGGGCATCACCGCCCTGCTGATGACCGTGCCGTTCGCCTACGACGCGCTGCGCATCGGCGGCGCGCTGTACCTGCTGTACCTGGCCTGGCAGGCGCTCAAGCCCGGTGGCCGTTCGCCGTTCGCGGTGCGCGAACTGCCGCAGGACAGCCCGCGCAAGCTGTTCACGATGGGCTTCCTGACCAACCTGCTGAACCCGAAAGTGGCGGTGATGTACCTGTCGCTGCTGCCGCAGTTCCTGCATCCGGACGGCGAGGGCAGTGTGCTGATGCAGTCGATCGTGCTGGGCTCCACCCAGATCGCGGTGAGTGTGACCGTGAACGGCATGATTGCGCTGACCGCTGGCAGCATCGCCGGTTTCCTGGCCGCGCGCCCGACCTGGCAGGTGGTGCAGCGCTGGCTGATGGGCACGGTGCTGGCCGGGCTGGCGGTACGCATGGCGGTGGAAGGGCGACGCTGATTGTAGAGTCGAGATCCTATGTTCGTGGTCAAGCCTGCTGGAAGCAGGCTTGACCCACCTTCAGCATGGCCGGATCGAAGTCCCGGCCGCTTTTGAAGACACCCCAGGCGATCCTGACCAGCTTTCTGGCCAGGATGTTGAAGACGGCGGTGCTGGGGTGACCGCGTTTTGACAGCTCGTCGTAGAGCGGTTGCCCCCGACGACACCGCTTGAGCCCCATGGCGGCCATGTAGAGCATCTGGCG